>JACONG010000016.1:245487-575514 GCA_014323865.1 Rhodospirillales bacterium
AGGTTGATGATGCGTCGGGGGCAATCCGGAAGCTCCATGTCGGTGCGATAGGGCTGGAGCGGATCGTCATCGCAGGAACGCCGCGGTTTCTTGCGCACCCTGGGCATCGGGCAGGGTGCGCCCGGCTGCGCGGTGGATCGGCTGCCGCCGGTCAACGGCGCTGGTCAACGGCATCGCCCCGGTCATGGAGGCCTCACACGTTGAGCAGCAGGTGCTCCCGTTCCCAGGGGCTGATGACGTCCTGGTATTCGTCGTGCTCGGCCTGTTTCACTGCGACCACGAGGTCGACGAAGGCATCGCCCATGATGCCGCGCAGCTCCTTGCAGCGATGCAGACGCTGGAGTGCGTCGGGCAGGTGGCGCGGCAGTCCGTGGCTCTTCAGCAGATAGGCGTTGCTCTCCATCTGCCTGTTGGGGTCGATCCTCATCTCCATGCCGAGGTAGCCGCAGGCGAGCGTACCGGCCATGGCGAGATAGGGATTGACGTCGACACCGGGCACCCTGTTCTCGATCCGCCGCCCGCGCCGGTCACTTTCGGGCACGCGCAGACCCGCGGTGCGGTTTTCGAAGCCCCAGTGGGTGTTGATCGGCGCGTCGCTGTCAGCGCGCAGGCGGCGGTAGCTGTTCACATTGGGCGCGAAAAGCGGCATGGCCGACGGCAGGAACTTCTGCAGGCCGCCGATGTAGTGGCGGAAAACATCGGTGTCCTCGCCCGTCCTGTCGGCAAAGATGTTCTCGCCCGATCCTGTCTTCACCACCGACTGGTGGATGTGCATGGCGCTGCCGGCCTCGCCCTCGATGGGCTTCGCCATGAAGGTGCAGTAGACATCGTGGCGCAGCGCGGCCTCGCGGCAGACCCGCTTGAAGACCAGCGCCATGTCGGCCAGCGCCATGGGATCGCCGTGGTTGAAGTTGACCTCAAGCTGGGCGGGGCCCGCCTCGTGGATCAGCGTGTCGAGGTCGACGCGTGCCGCCTCGCAGAAGTCGTAGATGTCGTCGACCACGTGGTCGAACTCGTTGGCAGCATCGATACCGTAGGCCTGGCGGCCCGCCTCGGGGCGGCCCGAGCGGCCGACCGGGGCCTCGAGCGGGTAGTCGGGATCGACATTCCTGGCGACGAGATAAAACTCAAGCTCGGGCGCGACAACCGGTGCCAGACCTTTCGCAGTGTAGAGATCGAGCACGCGCTGCAGCACGCCGCGCGGCGAGGTCTCGACATCGGAGCCGTCGCGCCAGGTCGCGTGGCACATCACCTGGGCGGTCGGATCGTCGTACCACGGCACCTTGCGCAGGGTCTCGACATCGGGATGCAGGATCATGTCGGGCGATGTCTCGTCGCCCGGGAACGGATCCGGGTAACCGCCGGTGACGGTCTGGTAGAAGACGTCGCCCGGCATCCTGAGCGACTTGTCGGTGAGCGAACGCAGGAAACGGTCGCGCGGCAGGATCTTGCCGCGCGGCATGCCGGTGAGGTCCGACACCATGCATTCGATTTCGTCGATGCGGTGTTCGCGCAGCCAGGCTTCGGGATCGATCGACATGGTTCAGGCGACCTTTGCCGCGGTGCCGGAACGATGGGCCCGGCAGGCCTCGCCGAAAGCCTCGAACAGCGCGGCATCGGGCGCCCGTTCGCGGAAGCGCCATTCGGGATGCCACTGCACGCCGAGTTGCAGCGTCGGCGCACCGCGTACGCTGACCGCCTCGATCTGGCCGTCGGGGGCGATGGCTTCCACATCGACCGCATCGGCAGGCCGGTCGATCCCCTGCCCGTGGATCGAGTTGATCCTGTAGGAGATGAGCCCCGTGATCCGGTGCAGCACGCCGCCCTCGGTGACGGCGATATCGTGGACCGGCGCGTACTGCCTCTCGCGCGGGTCCTCCTTGTTCTCCCGGTGATCGAAACGGCCGGGTTGCTCCTCGACATGCTGGAACAGCGTGCCGCCCAGCGCCGCGTTGAGCTCCTGGAGGCCGCGACAGACCGCCAGCATCGGGATGCCGCGCGCGACGATGCGCCGGATCATCGGCAGGGTCAGCGCATCGCGCTGGGGGTCCTGCAGGGTGTCGGGCCGGGGTTCGTGGCCGCCGTAGTGGTGCGGGCCCACATTGCTCGGGCTGCCGGGCAGGAAGACACCGTCGACCCGGTCGAGCAGGTCGTCGACCGGATAGAGATCCTCCAGCGGCTCCAGATCGGCACCCGCGCCGAAGCATGGCATCAGCATGGGCATCACGCGTGCGCCATGGGCCACGGCATTGATGTACTTCTCACCCACGACATGCATGGGGTGGATGCCGATCTGGCGCAGATCGCAGGGAATGCCGACGAGCGGCAGGGCACCTTGGTCTGTCATGAAGGTCACCAGAGGCTTGGGACGAAACGGAAGCGACAAACTAGAGCATATCCCGTTCAGATTGAATCAATCTCAACGGGAAGAGCGGATTCACGCGGGTTCACGCATTGGGGGCGGGGGCGGGATAGCGCACCCGGAGCGTCGGCGCGCGCACGATCGCGGCCTTCCGCGCGGTCTCGCCGCCGCAGCGTTCACTCCGCGGCACCGGAGAGGTCGAGCGGGTCGTTCGCGACCACGGCAAGCAGGGCCTCGCGCAGACCGTCGAGCTGGGCCGTGCTGGTGATCCTGAGACCGAAGTTGTTGCGCAGATAGAACGCGTCGACCGCGCGTTCGCCATAGGTCGCCACACGCGCCGTCACGATCGACAGCCCGGCCTCGGTGATCGCGTTGGCGAGATCGAACAGCAGGCCCGGGCGGTCGCGCGCGGTGACCTCGACCAGGGTGTGTTTGGTCGAGGCGTTGTTGTCGATCAGCACGCGCTGCCGGACCTCGAGCCGTGGCCCGCGCTGCCAGCGCGCGCGTCGCCCGGCCGCCTCGGCCTCGAGATCGATCTCGCCGCGCACCGTGCGCCGGATCGTGTCGCGCAGCCGATCGAGGCGGCGGTCCTCGTCGAAGGCTCGGCTCTGCCCGTCCTGGACCCGGAAGGTATCGAGCGCCATGCCGTCCAGAGTGGTGAAGATGCGTGCATCGACAATGCTGGCACCGGCCACCGCGATGGCACCGGCGAGCCGGGCGAAGAGGCCACGCCGGTCGGGCGTGAACACCGTGACCTCGGTCACGGCCTGGAAGGTGTCGATCCGTGTCTCGACGGCGCACGACACCTCGTCCCCGTCGCTTTCGGCCTGGCGAATCATGGCGGCGTGGCGCAGATGGGACCGGGTGTCGAAGGCGAGCCAGTAGGGCGCGACCAGCCGGCCGATGTGGACGTCGACGGCCCGCGGGTCCCAGGTGTCGAGGCCCTGGCGCACGGCGTCGGTCAGGGCGGCGACGCGCAGCTTCTTGTCGATGACATCGCCATGCCCGCCCGACAGCGCCTCTTCGCCGCGGCAGTAGAGCTCGCGCAGCAGCTGGCCCTTCCAGCCGTTCCACACCTTCGGGCCGACGGCCCGGATATCCGCCACCGTCAGCACCAGAAGCAGACGCAGGCGTTCGACCGACTGCACGGTCGCGGCGAAGTCCTCGATGGTCTGCGGGTCGGCCAGATCGCGCCGGAAGGCGGTGTTCGACATCAGCAGGTGGTAGCGCACCAGCCAGGAGACGGTCTCGGTCTCCTCGTCGCTGAAGCCCAGGCGCGGGCCGAGACGATCAGCCACCGCCGCGCCCAGGATCGAATGATCGCCCTCGCGTCCCTTGGCAATGTCGTGCAGCAGGACGGCGAGGTAGAGCACGCGGCGCTGCAGGATTTTCGGGAAGATCCCGGTCGCCAGCGGCAGCTCGTCGGCGATCTCGCCATATTCGATGGCCGAGAGCACGCCGATCGCCCGGATCGAATGCTCGTCGACCGTATAGACGTGATACATGTCGTGCTGCATCTGCCCGACAACGCGCCCGAAGTCGGGCAGGAAGCGGCCCATCACGCCGGCCTCGTTCATCGCGCGCAGCGCGGCATCGGGTCGCTCGCGCGCGGTCAGGATCTCCATGAACAGGCGATTGGCTTCCGGATCGGCGCGCAGGCCGGCATCGACCAGCCGCACGTTCTGGGTCATCAGCCAGAGCGCACGGGGATGCAGATCGACGCCCTCGGTCTGGGCGACGTGGAACATGCGGATCAGATCGCGCGGGTTCTCGGTGAAGTGCTGGCGGCTGGGCACGGTGATGCGGCCGCCGTCGACGGGAAAGCCCTCGATCTCGTCACGCCGGATGCCATAGCGTGGCCGCCGTCCGGGACCGACCTGGCTGTCCTCGATCGCCGCGCCGAAGATGCGCGTGAGGTCGCCGACGTCCTTGGCGACCAGGAAGTAACGTCTCATGAACCGTTCGACCGCGCGCTGGCTGCGGCTTCCCGAGAACCCCATGCGCTGGGCGATCTCGGTCTGAAGGTCGAAGGTCAGCCGTTCCTCGGCCCGCCCGCCGATGACATGGAGGTGGCAGCGCACCCGGGTCAGGAAATCGGATGCGCGGCGGAAGCGTGCCAGCTCCGCCTTCGTCAGCACGCCGATCCCGGTCAGTTCCGAGACCCGTTTCACCCGGTAGAGATACTTCGCGATCCAGTAGAGCGTGTGGAGATCGCGCAGGCCGCCCTTGCCCTCCTTCACGTCGGGTTCGAGCACATAGCGGGAGTCGCCGAGCCTGAGGTGGCGGTTGTCGCGGTCCTCAAGCTTGGCGCGCACGAACTCCGGGCCCGAGCCCGCAACGATGTCGCGTCCGAGACGCCGCTCCAGCGTGCGGTAGAGGCTGCGGTCGCCCCACAGGAAGCGCGCCTCCAGGATGGCCGTGCGGATCGTCATGTCGTCCCGGGCACGGCGAATCGTGTCGTCGATGCCGCGCACCGCATGGCCGACCTTGAGGCCCAGATCCCACAGCAGATAGAGCGCCCGCTCGATGACCTGCTCGAGCCACGGCGTCGCCTTGTAGGGCAGCAGGATCAGGAGATCGATGTCGGAGAACGGTGCCAGTTCCGCCCGGCCGTAGCCGCCCACGGCGATCACCGCGATGCGCTCGCCCTTGAGCCGGTTGGCGTTCGGTGCCATGCGTTCGCTCACATGCCGCATCAGCGCCTTGATGATCTCGTCCATCAGGAGGCTCATGCCCGCGGTCAACTCCATCCCGGGCGCGTTGGCATCGAGCCTGCGGTGGATTTCCTCGCGCCCGCTCCCGAGCGTCTCGCGCAGCACGGCAAGCGCACCCGGCCCGTCGTTGCGATCGCGTGCGGCAAGCGCCTCGTCGAGCGCACGGCGGCTGACGATGGTGCCGGCTTTGGGAATGAGGGGGCGTCTGGTCATGGATCAGCCATGGATCGGGCGCTTGCCTTCTTGCCGGTCATCCGGCGTCGCATCGGTTCCGGGATCGACGTCGCCGTTCGCGAACCCAGACATGAGACAAACCGGGCCCGCACCCCGTCTTCCAGAGCATATCCCGTTCAGATTTAATCAATCTGAACGGGTGAACCCGCTCTGGCACCGTTTGGCATCCTTTCGGCCCCACTGACGCGCGGGACCTGGCAAGGACTGTGCCATGAGGGCTGGGGCACCACAGGGCGGCGGGTACGGTTCGGTGCCTCAGCCGTCATGGAGATCCTTCAAACGGTAGATCAGCTCCAGCGCCTGGCGCGGTGTCAGCTCGTCGGGTCTGACATCGTCGAGGGCAAGTTCCAGGGGCGACGGGCCCGATGGCGGACCGGCCGTCGGCGCGGGCACCGTCCGGGCGGCCTGGAAGAGGGGCAGGTCGTCGGCCAGGCGGACGAGGGTGCTGCCCTGCTCACCGGACTCGATGGTCTGCAGCACCTCTTCGGCGCGATGAATGACGGCCTGGGGCAGGCCGGCGAGCCGGGCGACGTGGATGCCGTAGCTGCGGTCTGCAGCACCCTGTCCGACCTCATAGAGAAAGACGATGTCGTCCTGCCATTCCTTCACACGCATGGTGTAGGGCCTGAGCGCGTCGAGCCGTGCGGCCAGTGCGGTGAGCTCGTGATAATGCGTCGCGAAGAGCGCGCGGCAGCGGTTGGTCTCGTGCAGGTGCTCCAGCGTCGCCCAGGCGAGCGAGAGACCGTCGAAGGTCGCGGTGCCGCGGCCGATCTCGTCGAGGATGACAAGCGAACGATCGGTTGCCTGGTTCAGGATCGCGGCGGTCTCGACCATCTCGACCATGAAGGTCGAGCGTCCGCGCGCCAGATCGTCGGCCGCACCGACCCGGCTGAACAGCCGGTCGACCACGCCGATCCGGGCGGCCTGCGCGGGCACGAAGCTGCCCGTCTGCGCCATCACCGCGATCAGGGCGTTCTGGCGCAGGAAGGTCGACTTGCCCGCCATGTTGGGGCCGGTCAGCAGCCACAGCCGGGCCTCGTCCTCCAGACGGCAGTCGTTGGCGACGAAAGCCTGGCCCCTGGCCGGGTCGGCGAGGGCCTCGACCACCGGGTGGCGACCCTGGGTGATGGTGACGCCGCGATCGCAGGTCACCTGGGGGCGGGCGTAATCCCTCTCGACCGCCAGTTCGGCAAGGCCCGCCGCAACATCGATCACGGCCAGCGCGGCGGCAGCCGCTGCAATCTCCCGGTCGGCCGCGAGGACCTCGGCGAGCAGCGTCTCGAAGATCGCGAGTTCCTGCGCCGTGGCATGGTCGGCGGCGCGTGCGATCCCGGACTCCAGCTCGCCCAGCTCCACGGTGGTGAAGCGCATGGCGTTTGCCATGGTCTGGCGATGGATGAAGGTCTCGCGATCGAGCTTCCCGGCATGCGCCTGGGCGGTCTCGACGTAGTAGCCGAGCATGTTGTTGTGCCGCACCTTGAGTGCGCTGACGCCCGTGGATTCCTGATAACGCGACTGCAGTGCGGCGATATGGCGACGGCTGTCGTCGCGCAGCGTTCTGGCTTCATCGAGTTCGTCACGATAGCCCGCGCGCACGAAACCGCCATCGCGGGCGATCGGCGGCGGCTCGTCGATCAGCGCGCGGTCGAGGTGATCGACCGGCCCCGGCGTGGTGCCAAGGCCCGTGACAGCGCGGGCAAGTTCGTCCGGCAGGCCCTCGACGTCGCGCAGCCGGGCAGCCAGGGCGTCGCCGGCCTTCAGGCCCTCGCGGATCGCAACGAGGTCGCGCGGACCGCCGCGGCCCAGGGCAAGCCGGCCGAGCGCACGCTCCAGATCGGGCACTGTGGCCAGCGCCGCACGCAGGTTCTCGCGCAGGGTGCGGTCGTCGGCCAGCGCGGCGACTGCATCGAGCCTGCGACCGATCGCCTCGGGATCGGTCAGCGGCGCGGCCAGCCGATGGCCCAGCAGGCGTGCTCCCGCTCCGGTCACCGTGCGGTCCATGACGCCCAGGAGGCTGGCCTTGCGGCTGCCGTCGAGCGCCTGCGTCAGCTCCAGGTTGCGCCGGGTCGCGGCGTCGATCGCCATGGTCTCGCCCGCGGCCTGGCGGTGGGGCGGTGCCAGGCGCGGCACCTTGCCCTTCTGGGTCAGCTCGACATAGGCAACCAGCCCGCCCATGGCGGCCAGTTCGACGCGCCCGAACGATCCGAAGGCATCGAGCGAGGCAACGCCGAAGAGCGCCTTCAGGCGGCGTTCGCCGGCCCGGCTGTCGAAGCGTGCCGCGGCTTCGGGTGAGAGCCGTTCGCGCCAGGGCGTCAGCGTCTCGTGAAGATCGGGGTCGTCGAACAGGGTCTCCGAGAGCACCAGTTCGGCCGGCGCGACCCGTTCCAGCAGGGTCGGAAGACCGGCCGCCGTCACGGGCTCGACGGCGAAGGCGCCGGTCGACATCTCGATCCAGCTGAGCGCCATCTCGTCCTGCGCCCGGGCCAGGGCCGCCAGATGGTTCGACCGGCGGGCATCGAGCAGCGTGTCCTCGGTGATCGTGCCGGGCGTCACGATGCGGGTGACGTCCCGTTTCACGACCGACCTGGCACCGCGCTTCCTGGCCTCGGCCGGGTCCTCCATCTGCTCGCAGATGGCGACCTTGAAGCCGGCCCGGATCAGGCGCTCCAGATAGGTCTCGGCGGCGTGCACGGGAACGCCGCACATCGGCACGTTCTCGCCCAGATGTTTGCCGCGCTCGGTCAGCGCGATGTCGAGCGCGCCCGCGGCGTGCATGGCGTCGTCGAAGAAGAGCTCGTAGAAATCGCCCATGCGGAAAAACAGCAGCGTCTGCGGGTTCTCCCGCTTGATCTGCCAGTACTGCGCCATCATCGGCGTCACCTGACCGGACTCCGCGCGTGCGCCCTTCTGCGCCGCGTCATCCTGCGGTGGACTGTCGCGCATGGCTGTGCCGGTGTCGTCTGACACGTTTGCGGTTCCTGCCGGGGTCACGTTCCTGAGTCGGAACCTACCATATCTGTCCGCATGGTTCGGCTTACGACTGCGCGGCCTGTTGAAAAGCCTCCAGCGTGCGGTCGATGTCGCCGGCGTCGACGTCCTTGTGGCACACCAGACGCAGGTGCCGGCTGTGCCGGGCCGTCGTGACACCGGCGTCGGCAACCCGCGCCAGAATGCTCCCCCAGCTCTCTTCGGGCAGCGTGACGAAGACCATGTTCGTCTGGCAGGCATCGGGATCGACCGTGAAGCCGGGCAGCGTCGCCAGCCCCTCGGCAAGGCGCCGTGCGTTGGCGTGGTCGTCGGCCAGCCGCGCCACGTTGTTGTTGAGCGCATGCAGGCCGGCAGCGGCCAGCACGCCGGCCTGGCGCATCGCGCCGCCGAGCAGTTTCCGCTGGCGGCGCGCCCGTGCGATCACGTCGGCCGGCCCAGAAAGAACGGTGCCGCAGGGTGCGCCAAGACCCTTCGAGAGGCAGAGCGAGACCGTGTCGGCGTACTGCGCCAGATCGGACGGGGTGCCGCCGAGCACCGTGACCGCGTTCATCATGCGGGCGCCGTCGAGATGGACCGCAAGGCCATGGCGGCGCGCGACCGCTGCGGCGTCCGCCAGCCGATGCCCGGCCTGCACCTTGCCGCCCATGGTGTTCTCAAGGCAGAGCAGGCGCGAGATGGGATAGTGCATGTCGTCGGGTTTGATCGCGGCCTCGATGTCGTCGGGTTCAAGCCCGCCGTCCGCACCCGGCGGCAGGGCGCAGTGCACGATGCCACCCAGCGCCGCGCTGCCGCCGGCCTCGGCCGCGAGCACGTGATAGCCCGTCCCGGCGATCAGTTCGTCGCCGCGCCGACAGTGCGACAGCATGGCCGCGAGGTTGCTCTGGGTGCCCGAGGTGCAGAAGACCGCGGCCTCCTTGCCCATCATGCCGGCGACGTGCGCTTCCAGCGCATTGACGCCGGGATCGTCGCCGTAGACGTCGTCGCCGACCTCGGCCTCGGCCATCGCCTGGCGCATTGCGGCGTCGGGCCTGGTGACCGTGTCGCTGCGCAGGTCGATCGTGCCGGCTGTGTTGCGGACCGGTTCGGTGCCGGGGGCGGGATAGGCGTCTGTCATGGCAGTCTCGGTCAGCCGACCAGGGCGGCCACGATGTGAACCCTCACGTCGCCACCGCCGTTCAGCGCTGTATGGTAGCCGCGCGTGTCGGTGAAATAGACCGACCCGTCGGCCGGCAGATGGGTGACGTGGTGGTTCACGATGAACAGCGATCCGGGATTGGTGACGATGGGTATGTGGAGCCTGGGTTCGGGGTCCCGGTGCCAGGAATTGCAGGTGTGGATATCTTTGGCCAGCACACGCATGCGCCCGATCGTGAAGCGTTTGGCGAGCTCGGCGTGCACATGCTCGAAGTAGGTGCCGCGGAAGGCCGGCACGAACTCGCTGAACCCGGCTTCGTCCACGATGTCCTCGAACGGCTCCTCGACATAGCGGTCGTCGGCGCGCATCCAGTAGCGACCCGAAAGATCGTTGGCGCTGACGCTGTCGTCGCCAGGTCGGCGTGTCAGGGGTAGCGCGCGAAAGCTCTCGCCGTGCCAGGTTTCGATGGCCAGCGCCTCCTCCAGCGCGGTCCTCAGCGCGGCAATGTGGAAACGCAGGTCGAGCCGCTCGATGCCGGGGCCGGGCACGAAGCCGGCGACCGACTCCGTCCCGGGCGGCGAAGCCATCCGGGTGCGGATCGAAAGGGCATCGGGATCGGTGGCGGGGGCCGTGTCCATGGGTATCTCCGGAACCATCGAAACCGGCTCACGGTGCCGAGGTTTTGGCCCCGCCGCAAGACGTGGCGACTGCTGCGACACCCGGAACGGTGGATCGATTGCCGGCGTTGCGGTCCTCCGCCGCTTCAGGCCTCAGCGATGCGTCCGCCCCAGGCCGCCAGATAGTCCGCGATCGTCTGGCGCCTGATGCCGCGGGTGATGAAGACCAGACGGGAACGGCGGTCGTCGTCGGGCCATGCGGGCAGGCGCACGGGCGTGTTGAAGATGTGCTGCACGCCGTGAAAGACCATGGGCTGCCCGGGCGTGTCGGACAGGTGGACGATGCCCTTCACGCGCAACAGGTCGTCACCCTGGTGTCCGGCGAGCAGCTCGAACGCAGTCGTGAAGTGGACCGGGTCCATCGGCTCATCGAGCGTCAGGCAGAACGCTTCGATGTCCGCACCATGCCTGTTGATGTCGTGGTGGCGATGGCCGTGATCGTGGTCATCCTGTTCGTAGGCTTCGGCCTGGAGCCAGCGGCGCACGTCGGTCGACTTCGTCAGCGGGTCGTAGAGCGCCGTGTCGAACAGGCGCTCGCATGAGAAGTCCGCTGCATGACGCTCCAGGATGGGCGCTGCCGGGTTGAGCCGGCGCAGGGTCGTCCGCAGCGCGTCCAGCTGACGGCGGGAAGCGGGGTTCCTGGCCAGTTCCGTCTTGCTCAGCACGAGCCGGTCGGCCACAGCAACCTGCTTCACGCTTTCTGTATGGCGGTTCAGCGTATCGGCACCGTGGACGGTATCGACAACGGTCACCACGCCACCCAGTGCGCAGTCGCCGGCCAGCATCGGGTCGGACATCAACGTGTGAATGACCGGCGCCGGATCGGCCAGCCCGGTGGTCTCCACGACGATCCGTTCGAAGGGTGGTACGTCACCGTTGGCGCGTCGCCGCAGCAGGTCGGCGAGGGTGGCGCGGATGTCGCCGCGGATGGTGCAGCACAGGCAACCCGAGGTCATGGCGACGAGCTGCTCCTCCTCCTTCATGAGAAGTGCGCCGTCGATCCCGATCTCGCCGAACTCGTTGACGATCACCGCCGTACGGACGAAGCCGGGCTGCTTGAGGATGTGCTGGAGCAGTGTCGACTTGCCGGCTCCGAGGAAGCCTGTGAGGACAGTGACGGGAACCAGGGACATGGGACTGGGCTCCTTGACGTGATCTGGAACATTATAACATGACGACGTGTCCGTTGATCCCATTCAGGAGCGCCAATGTTGCTGCATAACAGAATCGAGCTGTCGAGCACCACGACGGATGACGCTGGGGCGTTCGTTCCCGCGGACTCGCCCGACGTACTCAACGACATCGTCGACGACACGATCGACCTCGCGCTCTGGCACCGTCCAGTGCCGCCCGAACTCGACGCGTGGATCCGGGCTCTGCCGGCCGGACAGCTTCCGGTAACCCATGAGGTGGTGGCACCGAACGAGGTCGCCGCACGCGTCCGAGCCGCCTGCCGGGAGGCCGGCCATGATGGTGACGATCCGGTCCGAATGCTGGCGCAGGATATCGCCGGTCTGGCGGGTCGGTTCTGCCGCGTGGCCGGCCTCGCAGAGGTCGATCTGCGGCTCGCAGCCATTCATCATGACGCCTGCAAGCGTTTCCATCGCGACCGCATGCCCCTTCGGCTGATCGCGACCTATCGTGGGCCCGGCACAGAACTGGTGCCACAGGACCATGCGGCGGACGCTCTGAACCGGCAGGCCGACTACGATGGCCCGCTGCACGTCGTGGAGCATGGAACCGTCGCCCTGTTTCGAGGATCGGCGGCCGGGGACGTCGGCGTGGTCCATCGCTCGCCGCCGATCACCGGGATGGGGATTTCGCGCCTGCTGCTCTGCCTCTCCACGCCCTTCCAGAGCATCTTCACCGGTTCAGATTGAATCAATCTCAACGGGTGAAGATGCTTTGAGTCTTTAGATGCAGAGCGGATTCACGCACTTGGTTGGAACCGCAGGCAGTTCCAACCAAGTACGATCCGCTCTAGTCAGGGCGCCGGTCTCGCTGCGGGGCGCGGCGTGATCGCAAGGGCGTGCGTTTGCCTTTGACGGCGCGCACGGCGGGTCTACCCTGCGCGTCAGACACACCGCGAGAACAAGAGAATGTCCGATCAGGTCAGGGTGAGCGACGCCGAAGCCTTGCGTTTCCATGCGGAGGGGCGGCCCGGCAAGCTCGCCATCGCGCCCACCAAGCCGCTCGACACGGCACGCGATCTTTCGCTCGCCTATTCGCCGGGCGTTGCGGCTCCATGCCTGGAGATCCATCGCGATCCCGGCCTTGTCTTCAACTACACCTCGCGCGGCAACATCGTTGCCATCGTCTCCAATGGCACGGCGGTGCTGGGCCTGGGCAACCTGGGTGCGCTCGGCGCCAAGCCGGTCATGGAAGGCAAGGCGGTGCTCTTCAAGCGCTTCGCCGACATCGACGGCATCGACATCGAGATCGACAGCGAGGACGTCGACGAGATCGTCCAGACCGTTCGCCTGATCAGCCCGACATTCGGCGGCGTGAACCTCGAGGACATCAAGGCACCGGAGTGTTTCATCATCGAGCAGCGCCTGCGCGAGCTGGTCGACATCCCGATCTTCCATGACGATCAGCACGGCACGGCCATCATCTGCCTTGCCGGCGTGATCAACGCACTCGGGATCGCCGGCAAGGATCTCCGCGACTGCAAGGTGGTCTGCAACGGTGCCGGCGCTGCGGGCATCGCCTGCCTGGAGCTCATCAAGGCGCGCGGTCTGCCGCACGACAACGCGGTGCTCTGCGACTCCAGGGGCGTCGTCTATCAGGGCCGCGAGACCGGCATGAACCAGTGGAAGTCGGCCCATGCGATCGAGACCGACGCCCGGACGCTGGAAGATGCCATGGTCGATTGCGACATCTTTCTCGGCGTCTCGGTCAAGGATGCGGTGACCCGGGAGATGGTCGCCTCGATGGCCGATAATCCGATCATCTTCGCCATGGCGAACCCGGACCCGGAGATCACGCCCGAGGATGCGATAGCGGTGCGCGACGATGCGATTGTCGCCACCGGCCGGTCCGACTATCCGAACCAGGTCAACAACGTCCTGGGCTTCCCCTACATCTTCCGTGGCGCGCTCGACGTCCGGGCGACGACGATCAACGACGCCATGAAAATTGCCGCGGCCGAAGCCATCGCCGCGCTCGCCCGCGAGGACGTGCCCGACGAGGTCGCCTCGGCCTACACAGCCGGTTTTCTGCGCTTCGGTCCCGACTACATCATCCCCAAGCCGTTCGATCCCCGGCTGATCAGCCGGGTGCCCCCGGCAGTTGCCAGGGCTGCCATGGACACGGGCGTCGCCCGCCGGCCGATCGGCGACATGGAGGACTACCGCGCCCAGCTCTCAGGCCGGCTGTCGCCGGTCGCCGGCCGCATGTACGACGTGTTCGAGAGCGCCCGCGCCAGGCAGGCCCGTATCGTCTTCGCCGAGGGCGAGGAAGAGAAGACCATCCGCGCCGCGGCCCTGTGGCGCGACCAGGGTCTCGGTCATCCCGTTCTGGTCGGCCGCGAAGCGCCGATCCTCGAGCGCATGGAGGCGCTCGGCGTGAGCCGGGACGGAATCGGGATTGCCAACGCCGCCGAGGTCGACGACCGCAACCGCTATGTCGAGCTTGTCTACGCCAAGATGCAGCGTCGCGGCGCGCTGGTGCGCGATTGCCAGCGCTGGATCAGCCTGGACCGCAACATCTTCGCTGCCGCCATGCTGGCAGCCGGCGATGCCGATGCCATGGTCACAGGCGTCACGCGCTCCTATGCCGGTGCGCTGTCGAACGTCCGGCGCGTGCTGAACCCTCGTGACGGCCACATCGTCTTCGGCATGACGATGCTGGTGACCGGGAGCCACACGCTGTTCGTGGCCGATTCGACGATCAACGAGGCACCGGACGCCGGGGAGATTGCCGACATCGCCGTGCAGGCCGCCCACAAGGTGCGCTCCTTCGGACTGGAACCGCGCGTCGCCCTGATGTCGTTCTCGAACTTCGGCGGCCGCGGCGCCCGGCAGACGGCGCATCTTCGCGGCGCGCTCGACATCCTTTGGACACGCGGTGTCGACTTCGAGGTCGACGGCGAGATGGCACCTGACACGGCGCTCGACCCCGAGTTCCTGCAATACTATCCGTTCACCCGACTGAGCGGCACGGCGAATGTCCTGATCATGCCCAACCTCCATGCCGCCAACATCTCCTACAAGCTGGTCGAGGCGATGGAGGGCGCGCACGTCATCGGGCCGATCCTGCTGGGGCTTGAGAAGCCGGTCCAGATCGTCCGGCTCGGTGCCACCGTGAACGATCTCCTCAACATGGCTGCGCTCGCCGCCATCGACCTTCCGGACTGACCGTGGCGCAGGCCGACGGTCTCGGCGGGGGCGTTACCGCGCGCAGGGCGGTCAATCGGATCGGCCTGCGGCTTGCGCTTCCTCTGGTCGGCGCGGAGGCCGGCGTCTTTGTCATCATGACTGCGCTCGGCTGGATCGCGCCTGCGGTCGCGCTGGGCGGGATCGCAGTGATGGCGGCCTCGACATCGGTGCTCCTCTATCCCCTCGCCCGGAACCTGCAGGATCTCGGGCGCTGGCTGATGGATCACGAGGCCAGCAACACGCCGGAACCGCCGTCCTTCATGCCCGGTCCGGCGAGCCACGCGCTCGGTGTCCTGGCGTCGGGCACCCACGACATCATGCGGGTTCGCGACGAGCGGATCGATCATCTGACGGCCGAGACCGGCCGGATGCTCGATACCTTGCCCGATCCGCTGCTGCTGATGGCGCGCGACCGGCGGATCGTGCGTCTCAACCGCGCGGCGCGGAGCCTGTTCGGCGAACGTGCGATCGGACGGGATCTCTCCCGGGTGTTGCGCGATCCGGCGCTCGATGGCGCGGTCGATCGGGTGCTCGGGGGCGATGCCGGGTCGAGCATCGAGGTCACGTTGCAGGCCGGCCGGGTCGAGCGTCTCTTCGCCGTCGATGTCGCGCCGCTTCCCGTCGGCGCCAACGGCGGCCCGGCGGTCATGGCCATGTTCCACGACATCACCGCGATCCGACGCACCGAGCAGATGCGCGTCGACTTCGTGGCCAATGCCAGCCACGAGATCCGTTCGCCGCTCGCCACGCTGATCGGCTGCATCGAGACCCTGCGCGGGCCGGCCCGCGAGGACGCGGAGGCGACCGAGCGGTTTCTCGAGATGATGGACGACCAGGGCCGGCGCATGGCGCGGCTGGTCGGCGACCTGCTCACGCTGTCGCGCATCGAGCTCAAGGAGCACACCCGGCCGACCGGTCATGTCGATCTCGCCGGCCTGCTCGAACGCCTGCAGACCTCGCTCCAGTTCGATGCCGACGAGAAGGACATGGCAGTGATTCTGAACGTCGAGACCGGTCTGCCCGACATCCGGGGCGACGAGGGGGAACTCGAGCAGGTGATCTACAATCTGGTCTCGAACGCGATCAAATACGGGCGCCGGGGAACCGATGTCGAGGTCACGGCCGGCCGGCCGACGCGTCTGCCCGATGACCTGCGCATCGCGCGCGGCCCCCTGGTGCGGGTCGCCGTGCGCGATCGCGGCGATGGCATCGAGACCCACCACATCCCGCGCCTGACCGAACGGTTCTATCGTATCGATACGGCACGCAGCCGCGAGATGGGCGGCACGGGTCTCGGTCTTGCGATCGTCAAGCATGTGCTCAATCGCCACCGCGGCGCGCTCCATATCGAAAGCCGGGTCAGCGAGGGATCGACCTTTACCGTCTGGCTGCCGGGCCGGGCGGACTGATCGAGAGCGCCCGGATTCGTCTGGACATCCGGACTCCGCAGATTTCCCCGCCTTTTGATCATCCCCAGCGGTTTCAAGGCCAGTCATCCACAAGGCAGTCATCCAACTGTCACATTCGCGCAGTAATGCGTTGAAATGGCGTTCGCAGGTTGCGTGCGCAATCGTGTCGGACAGTCCGGCGCGCATTCGGATCCCAATCTTGCCTGGAGGGGACATGAAGTTTGAACTCAGGAGCCTGGCGCTTGCCGGTGTCGCCGCGGTCGCTCTGACCGGCACCGCCGCCGCCCAGGACACGCGCGACACGATCCGCATCGTCGGCTCGTCGACCGTGTTTCCGTTTTCGACCGCCGTGGCCGAGCAGTTCGGCCAGACCAGCGACTTCCCGACGCCTGTCGTTGAGTCGACCGGTTCGGGCGGTGGCCTGAAGCTGTTCTGCGCCGGCGTCGGCGTCGAGCATCCCGACATGACGAACGCCTCGCGCCGCATCAAGCAGAGCGAGATCGACCGCTGCGCCGGGAACGGCGTCACCGGGATCACCGAGGTGAAGGTCGGCTTCGACGGCATCGTGCTGGGCAACTCGCGCCGGTCGGACCGGATGAACATCGACATTCCGAGCCTGTGGCTGGCGCTCGCCGCCGGGGTTCCCGATGAGAACGGCAACATCGTCGGGAACCCCTACATCATGTGGAACGAGATCGATCCGCAGCTGCCCGCCGCCGCGATCCGCGTCATGGGCCCGCCGCCGACCTCCGGTACGCGCGACGCCTTCGTCGAGCTGGTCATGGAGGAGGGCTGCAAGCACTTCGATGCCGTGACCGCCATCGAGGAGTCCGATGAGGACCGCTACGAGGCGATCTGTGCTTCGATCCGTGAAGACGGTGCCTTCGTCGAGGCCGGTGAGAACGACAACCTGATCGTTCAGAAGCTCGAAGCCGACCCGGATGCCTTCGGCATCTTCGGCTTCTCGTTCCTCGACCAGAACAGGGACAGGATCCAGGGTTCGATGATAGCCGGTGTTGCGCCGACCTTCGACAACATCGCTGCCGGTGACTATCCGGTTTCGCGCTCGCTCTACTTCTATGTCAAGAACGCTCACATCGGTGCCGTTCCGGGCATCCGGGAGTACGTGACCGCGTTCACCAGCGAGGACGCCTGGGGTCCGTTCGGCTACCTCGCCGACAAGGGCCTGATCCCGCTGCCTGATGCGGATCGTGCCGCGATGGCCGAATCGGCCCGGAGCGCCATGCCTCTCGCAGGCCTGTGATCGTTACCCCGTCGGGGCCCGGCCGAAAGCGGCCGGGCCCCGACAGCTTTGCGGGCCGGCGTCGCCGTCCCGCCCCGGCCAACAACATCCCGGTGTCCCCGTGAGCCTGACCGTCTTCACCGTTATCCTGCTCGGCCTGGCGGTAACCGGTTTCTTCATGGGACGAAACCGCGCTGCGGCTCTGGCCGGCCATCAGCCGCCAGCGCTCCATTCCCGCCCGGTCTATCATGGTTGGTACGTTGCGCTCGCCTGCGGTCTTCCGGCCATCGCGCTGTGGATCGTGGCCCTCGCTGTCGGCGACCAGCTCATCGCCTCATCGGTCGTCGCATCGCTGCCCCAGAGTCTGCAGGACGAGTCCAGCCCGGTTCTGACCCGCTTCCTGGCCGATGCCCGGACGCTCGCCAGGGGCGGCACGCCGGTGATCGACATCACGCCCGAACTTGAGGCCGCTGCCGCGCAATACGGCCACTTGCGCTCCATCGAGCAACGGGTCGGCTTCGGTGGCGCCTTCGCGCTCGGCCTCTTCGGTCTGGGCCTCGCCTACAGGAAAATCACGCCCGATCATCATGCCCGCCAGCCGGTCGAGCGCACGCTTCTGATCGTTCTGCTGATCGCCGCGGCGATCTCCATCCTGACCACCGTCGGCATCGTCTTCTCGGTGCTGTTCGAGTCGATCCGCTTCTTCGGCAAGGTGCCGCTGTTCGAGTTCCTGTTCGGCCTCCGATGGAGCCCGCAGATCGCGCTGCGCGCCGACCAGGTCGGCTCGTCGGGCGCCTTCGGTGCGGTCCCGCTCTTTGCCGGTACCTTGATGGTCAGCGTCATCGCCATGTTTGTCGCAGGTCCCATCGGGCTGCTCTCGGCGATCTATCTGGCTGACTATGCGCACCCCGGGTTCCGTGCCGCGGCCAAGCCGATGCTGGAGGTTCTCGCGGGTATCCCCACCGTGGTCTACGGCTTCTTCGCCGCCCTGACCGTGGCGCCGCTTCTGCGTGAGGCCGGTGCCGGCATCGGTCTCCCGGTGGCGTCCGAAAGCGCGCTCGCGGCCGGTGTGGTCATGGGCATCATGATTATCCCCTTCGTCTCGTCGCTGACCGACGATGCCCTCGCCGCGGTGCCGAAATCGCTGCGCGACGCCTCGCTCGGCCTCGGCGCGACGAGGCAGGAGACGGTGACCAGGATCGTTCTTCCCGCCGCCCTGCCGGGCATCGTTGCGGGTCTGCTTCTGGCTGTGAGCCGCGCCATCGGCGAGACGATGATCGTGGTGATGGCCGCCGGCCTTGCGGCGAACCTGACTGCGAATCCGCTGGAAGCAGTCACCACCGTGACCGTTCAGATCGTCACACTTCTGGTCGGCGACCAGGAGTTCGACAGCGCCAAGACGCTGGCGGCCTTCGCGCTCGGCCTTGTGCTCTTCGTCATCACCCTCGGCCTCAACGTCATCGCACTGCGGGTCGTGCGGAAGTATCGGGAGAAGTATGACTGACATGGCCGAATCCCCGACCCGATCGCTCCATATGGGTGCGGCGGCCGACGCCCGTCTGCGCAGGCGCTACGCCCGTGAGTTCCGCTTCAAGGTCATCGCGATCGGTGCACTCGTGCTCACGGCGCTGTTTCTGGTCGGCCTGCTGGGAAGCATCGTCTCCAGGGGCTGGTCGGGCTTCATCACCAACGAGGTCAGGCTCGACGTGCACTTCTCCGAAGAGCACGTGAGCGTCGAGGACCCGGGCAGCGGCAACGTTCGCCTGATCGTCATCGAGGCGCTCCAGAGAGTGATCCCGAATGCGACCGAGCGAAGCGACATGCGCGCTCTGCTTGGCCTCATGTCGAACGGCGCCTTCATCGAAATCCGGAACATGGTGAGGGACGATCCCTCGCTGATCGGCCAGACCGTGGAGGTCTGGGTCCCTGTCGGATCGGATATCGACATGCTGAACAAGGGGTATGTCGATCGCGACCTGCCCGAGGATCAGCGCCGCGTGGACGACCGGACGATCGGATATGTCGACCTGCTCCGGGAAGCCGGCGACATGCGGACCGTCTTCAACCGGGATTTCTTCACCACAGGTGACTCGCGCGAGCCCGAGCTCGCCGGCATCGGCGGTGCGGTGCTGGGCTCGTTCTGGATGCTGCTGGTGACCTTCCTGGTGTCGTTTCCCACCGGCGTTGCCGCGGCGGTGTTCCTTGAAGAGTTTGCGCCCGGGAAGAAGTGGATCGACATCATCGAGGTGAACATCAACAACCTGGCAGCGGTGCCGTCGATCGTGTTCGGTCTTCTGGGCCTCGCCGTCTTCCTCAACGTCATGCATCTGCCGCGTTCGGCACCCGTTGTCGGTGGCCTGACGCTGGCACTCATGACGCTGCCGACCATCATCATCACCACGCGCGCCGCGCTGAAGGGTGTGCCGCCCTCGATCCGCGAGGCGGCCCTCGGTATCGGTGCTTCGCCGGTCCAGGTGGTGTCCCATCATGTCCTGCCGCTGGCCCTGCCGCGCCTTCTGACCGGCGCAATCATCGGCATGGCCCAGGCGCTGGGCGAGTCGGCACCGCTTCTGATGATCGGCATGATCGCATTCATCGTGGATCTGCCCTCAGGTCCGCTGGATGCGGCCACCGTACTCCCCGTGCAGATCTACCTCTGGGCCGACAGCCCGGAGCGCGGATTTGTCGAAAAGACGTCGGCCGCCATCATGGTGCTGCTGGCATTCCTGGTCGTGATGAACGGCATCGCGGTCTATCTCAGGCAGAGGTTTGAAATCCGATGGTAGCGACAACGCAAGCGAACCCGAACGACATCGAACGGGCTGCCGCGCACGAGGATGCGGTCACGATCGCGGTGGAAGACCTCCCGAAGATGGACCACAAGATCAAGATGCAGGCCCGCAATCTCAAGCTGTGGTACGGCGAGAAGCAGGCGCTGACCGGCATCAATCTCGATGTTCCGGTCAATCAGGTGACGGCGTTCGTCGGCCCGTCGGGTTGCGGCAAGACAACCCTCCTGAAGTGCCTGAACCGCATGAACGACACGATCGATATCGTGCGGATCGAGGGCAGTGTCGGTCTCGAAGGTGCCGACATCTACGACAAGTCGGTCGATGTCGTGCAGCTGCGTGCCCGCGTCGGCATGGTCTTCCAGAAGCCGAACCCGTTCCCGAAGTCGATCTACGACAACGTTGCCTACGGCCCCCGCATCCACGGCCTCACGAACAACAAGGCCGATCTCGATGCCATCGTCGAACAGAGCCTGCGCCGCGCCGGTCTGTGGGACGAGGTCTCGAACCGTCTCGACGAGGTGGCGACCGGCATGTCCGGCGGTCAGCAGCAGCGTCTCTGTATCGCACGCACCATCGCCGTCAGCCCCGAGGTCATTCTGATGGACGAACCCTGCTCGGCGCTCGATCCGATCTCGACGGCGCGCGTGGAGGAACTCATCGACGAGCTCCGCCGGAACTACACGATCGTCATCGTCACCCATAACCTGCAGCAGGCCGCCCGTGTCTCCCAGTACACGGCGTTCTTCCATCTGGGCCGCCTGATCGAGGTCAACGATACCGCCGAGGTCTTCCAGAGCCCTCGGCATTCCATGACCGAGGATTACATCACCGGCCGCTTCGGCTGATCCGCACCCGGAGGCTCTCCCCCATGTCCACCACGCAGCACACGGTCCGCTCATACGACTCCGAGCTCGAGGAGCTCGATCGCCACATTCTGGCAATGGGCGGTCTGGTCGAAGACCAGCTCCGCAATGCCATTCGCTCGCTCGTCGAGGGCGATCGCGACCTGGCGCGCCGCAT
Organism: Rhodospirillales bacterium; assembly: GCA_014323865.1. Taxonomy (NCBI): domain Bacteria; kingdom Pseudomonadati; phylum Pseudomonadota; class Alphaproteobacteria; order Rhodospirillales; species Rhodospirillales bacterium. The sequence goes on from JACONG010000016.1 coordinate 266,441, forward strand.
CATCGACATCGATCCGAAGATCGATCAGCACGAGCGGGATGTCGATGAACTGGTGACGCGCATGATCGCGTTGCGCCAGCCGATGGCCGAGGACCTCCGCCGGATCAAGACGGCACTCAAGGTCGGATCGAATCTGGAGCGCATGGGCGATCTCGCGGCCAACATCGCCAAGCGCGGTCTGGTCATCAAGGACGCGGAGCACGTGCCCCAGCGCGAGGCTTTGAAGCGTCTCGGAAACGCCGTTCACGCCATGACGACCGATGTCATGGATGCCTTCCGCGATGGCGATGCCGATCTGGCCCAGCGCGTCTGGCGTCAGGACGAGTCGACCGACGAGATGTACAACAGCATCTTCCTCGCGATTCTGGCCGACATGATTGCCGATCCCAGGCTGATCGCGCCGGGCACCCACATTCACTTTGTCGCCAAGAACATCGAGCGCGTCGGCGACCATGCCACCAACATCGCAGAGATGGTGACCTACATGATCCTGGGCTCCCTGCCGGACCGTGAGCGTCCGAAGTCCAACTCTGTGGTCGGTGTGGACCAGGAAAACGAGGAGTCGGGTGAGCCGTGAGCAGCAGTGACGCGACCGTTCTGGTTGTCGATGATGAGGCGCCGATGCTGGCGCTGGTTCGATACAATCTCGAAAAGGCAGGTTACCGGGTTCTCGAGGCGACCGACGGGCAGGAAGCCCTGACGGTGGCGCGCGAGGAGCATCCCGACATCATGATCCTCGACTGGATGCTGCCGTCGCTCAGCGGCATCGAGATCTGCCGCCAGATTCGCCGCGACGGCGAACTCGCCAACACGCCGATCATCATGCTGACCGCCCGTGGCGAGGAGCAGGACCGTGTGCGCGGGCTCGAGGTCGGCGCCGACGACTACATGCCCAAGCCGTTCTCGCCGGCCGAGCTGCTGGCCCGGATCCGGGCGGTCATGCGGCGCATCCGTCCGGCGCTCGCCCGGGAGGCGCTGTCGTACGCCGGTCTCCACATGGACCTCGCCGACCACAAGGTCTCGCGCGACGGACAGCCGATCCAGCTCGGGCCGCGCGAGTTCCGGATTCTCCGCTTCCTGATGGAGAATCCGGGCCGCGTGTTCAGCCGCGAGCAGCTTCTGGACCGCGTTTGGGGCAACGACATCTTCATTGAGCCCCGTACCGTCGATGTTCACATCGGCCGCCTGCGCAAGGCGCTCAACATCCGCGACGGCGGCGATCTGATCCGCACAGTGCGCTCGGCAGGTTACGCGCTCGACGCGGGGTGATTGCCATTCCCAGGGCATCGAACCCCGACCGTATCGAAGTCAACCGCGATGCCATCGAGATCGCCCTCGACGATGAGGCTCTCGAAATGATCGACCAGGCCTTCCCACCGCCCCAGAGCAAGCAGAGGCCGGCGATCCTCTGATCCCGCCCGGTCGCCGCATTGCGTCGCGACCGGTGGCCGTGGATGATGCGGCCACCCATCGCAACCCCCCGGACAACGCCATGACGATCGACTTCACGACCTATGACGACGACAACATCTTCGCCAGGATTCTGCGTGGTGAGTTGCCGAACACGACCGTTCACGAGGACGATCACGTGCTCGCCTTCCACGACATCGCACCGCAGGCTCCGGTCCATGTCCTGGTGATCCCCAAGGGTCGCTACATCGCCCATGACGACTTTCATCGCGAGGCGAGTGATGCCGAGATCGTCGCCTTCTGGCGCGCGGTGGCGACGATCTGCGGCGACCTCGATGTCGCCGGGGGCGGCCATCGCCTGATCGCCAACCGGGGGGCCGACAGCGGCCAGCTCGTGCCGCACTTCCACGTTCACATTCTGGCGGGCAGGAATCTGGGGCCGCTGATCGCCGGCTGACCGTGAGCGTCGGGACCGGCGATGCAGGGTCAGCCCGGCGCGCCGAACTGATCGGCGTCGCCTGCGTTGTCGTGTCTGCCCTGGCATTGTCGCTCAAGGGTGTTCTCGCGAAGTTCATCTTCGCCCAAGGGGTCGATGTGCCGACCCTGCTCGCGATCCGCTACAGCCTGACACTGCCGATGCCGGTAGTGGTCGCACTGTGGCTCAAGGGCGGGGTCAGGGCGCTGCGGATGTCATGGCGCGACGTCAGCCTCGGCATGCCGGGCGGGCTGATCGGCTACTACCTCGCAGGCCTGCTCGATTTCACGGCGCTCGCGATGATCGACGTCACGGTCGAGCGCGTGCTGCTCTTCAGCTTTCCCGTCTTTGTCCTGCTGCTCGACAGCCTGCGCAGAAAGCGGCTGCCGCCGCGACGCCAGATCATTGCGCTGAGCCTGGCCGAGACCGGAATCGTCATGGTCATGGGTGTGACGGACCCGTCCGCGTTCCTCGCCAATCTGGAGGGCGGTCTCTACGCCATCGCCTCGGCCTTCGCGTTCTCGATCTACTTCATGCTGAACCAGTCGCCGGGGCCGCGGCTGGGCAGTGCGCGCATGGCGCTGGCCGCCGTGCGGGCGCGACTCTCGGGATCGACGTCCACTTCGTGTTGACCACGCCGCTCGATGCCCTGGCGACCGGCTGGCCGGTATTCTCGATGATCTTTGCGATCGCCGTGTTCTGCTCGGTGGTGCCGTTTCTGCTGGTCACCGAGGGCATCCGTCGCGTCGGCGCCGCACGTTCGGCACTGATTTCGACCGTCGGACCGGCGGCCACGCTGGTCCTTGCCGCATGGGTTCTCGGCGAACGCATGACCTGGGCACAGCTCGGCGGCGCTGCGCTTGTCGTGATCAGTGTGATGGCGCTCGAAGGTCGCCTGCCGCGCTGGCGCCGGGCCGGCGACCTACTCGATCACGCCGAGATTGCGCAGGTGATCGTCGAGCATCGGGTTCCGGACGCCAAGGGCATAAGCGAGCATGAAGTCCTCGTCGGCGAGCTCGTAGCGGCCCAGGGCGTCATGGGACAGGCCACGGCCGAAGTAGGCGTCGCCCGCATCCGGGCTGCGCGCGATGACATCGCTGAAGTCAGCAATAGCGAGTTCGTAGGACCCGCGCCGGTAGTGGAGAAAGCCGCGCTCGATCATCGGCCCGATCCACAGCGGCTCGATCTGAAGGGCGCGGTTGAAGTCGTCCTCCGCACCGAAGTCGTCGCCAACCTCGGCCCTGGTGCGTCCGCGCTCGAAATAGAGCACGGGGTCGGTGCCCCAGAGGCTGAGCGCGGTGTCGTAGTCGATGATCGCGCCGGTCAGGTCGCCGATCAGGCGACGGGCGTGTGCCCGGCCGATGTGGAGGTGGACCTGGGCCGGCTCCAGCGCGAGGGCACGGTCGTAGCTCGCCACGGCCTTGTGCAGCAGACCCATGGCGATCTGTGCCTCGGCCAGATTGCCATGGGCATCGACTGTGGTGGGCTGCTCCCGGATCACGGCGGCAAAATCGTTGGCCGCATCGGCCGGCCGGCCCAGCGTCATGAAGGCGACGCCCCTGTTGTAAAGCGCGTCGGCATAGGTCGGCGAGAGCGCGATGGCGCGGTTGAAATCGTCGATCGCCGCATAGGAGTCGCCCAGGATCTGATGAAGGACGCCCCGGTTCTGAAGGATCACCGCATGCCGCTCCGGCGGCAGTTGGCCCTCCTTGACGATGCGGTCGAGGATGACCATCGAACCCTCGAAGTCGCCGGCCTCCGCGGCGATCGCGGCAGCGAGAACGTCGTCCTCGACATCGGCCGCCGCGGGCGGCACCGCGGCGAGAAGAATGAGGCAAAGAAGCGGGATCGCGCGCATCATGTCGGTCCTGTTGTGACGGCTCTGCCCCGTCCGCGCAAGCACGGTGCCACACGGCGTGATCACAGGCGAGGATGGCGCCGGTATGGCGATCCCAAATCGGTCTGAATTGGGTCGCTTTGGTCTGATTCTGGCCCAGAAAGGTTCGGTTCCGCATGGACAGCCGTGCGGGTCTGGTCTAAACCCTACCGTCTGCCGTAGGCACTCGCAGGGTTGGACGGTCCCATTGTCGACCAACCCGTGCTCTGAGCCGGGAGGTCCTTCCATGCCGTTCGGATTGCTCAAATTCGGTTTCAACAGGGGGCACCCGGTTCCCCGGGCGCTGCCGGGCGAGACCGACCTCAAGGACTCCTACGATATCGTCATCGTGGGCGGTGGCGGCCATGGTCTGGCCACGGCCTACTATCTGGCCAGGGACCACGGCATCACCGATGTGGCCGTGCTCGACAAGGGTTACATCGGCAGCGGCAACACGGGCCGCAACACCACGATCATCCGCTCCAACTACCTGACGCCCGAAGGCGTGCAGTTCTACGACGAGTCGATCAACCTCTACAGGGACCTCTCCAACGACTTCGACATGAACCTCATGTATTCGGAGCGTGGTCACTACACTCTGGCGCATACCGACAGTGCGGTGCGCACGATGCGCTGGCGGGCGGAGGTCAACAAACACTTCGGCATCGAGTCCGAGCTCGTTCTGCGCGACGACCTGCAGAAGATGGTGCCGCAGCTCAACTACTCCGATGACGTGCGCTATCCGATCATGGGTGCGCTCTATCATGCGCCCGGTGCCATCGCGCGCCACGACGCGGTGGCCTGGGGTTATGCCGCGGGTGCCGCCAGGCGCGGTGTCCACATCCACCAGAAGACCGAGGTCACCGGCTTCGAGATCACGCCCGCCAACGGCGCGCCGCCGCGCGTGACCGGGGTCAGGACGACCCGGGGTACGATCGCGGCGGGCAAGGTGCTGCAGGCGGTCGCCGGCATGTCGGGCGAGGTCGCGCGCATGGCGGGCTTCAAGCTGCCGCTCAAGACCATCCCGTTGCAGGCCTGCGTGAGCCAGCCGCTCAAGCCCTTCCTCGACGCCATCGTCGTCTCGGGCAGTCTCCACGTCTATGTCAGCCAGTCCTCGCGCGGCGAACTGGTGATGGGCGGCGCGACCGATCCCTACGGCGTCTACCAGACGCGCTCGACGCTGGACTTCAAGGAGGGGCTCATGATGCACATGATGGAGCTCCTGCCCTATATCGGCGAGGTCAAGCTGCTGCGCCAGTGGGCCGGCATGACCGACATGACGCCCGACTTCGCGCCGATCATGGGTGAGACGCCGGTCGACGACTATTACATCGACGCGGGTTGGGGAACGTGGGGCTTCAAGGCGACGCCGGTCTGTGGCAAGCGCAACGCCGAGTTGCTGGCGACCGGCCGCGTGCCCGACATCATCGCGCCCTTCGCGCTGCAGCGTTATCACGACTTCAAGCTGGTCGGCGAAAAGGGTGCCGCCAGCGTCGGCCACTAGAGGAACGATCCGATGAAGATCATGCCCTGTCCGCTGAACGGACCGCGCAACATCTCCGAGTTCGCCTATGGCGGCGAGGTCAGCGACCTGCCCGCGCCCGATTGCGACAACGAGACCTGGATCGACTACGTCTATCTTGAGAACAACCTGGCGGGCATCGTGCGCGAGTGGTGGTACCACACGCCGACCGCTTTCTGGTTCATCGCCGAGCGCGACACCCGGAGCGACGAGATCCTCAAGACCTATCCGGCCTCCGACGTCTACAGGGACCGGGTTGACTTCACACCGCCCCGGGGCGCCAGCAAGGCGAAGGAGTAAGAGCGATGGCAGCCAACCGTCTCGATGCGCCCCACGGCCTGCTGATCGATCGCGACCGGCCGGTCACCTTCACCTTCGACGGCAGGACGCGCACCGGCTTTGCGGGCGACACGATCACCAGCGCGCTGTGGGCCAACGACGTGAAGATCATCTCGCGCTCGTTCAAGTACCACCGCCCCCGCGCCACGATCTCGGCGGCGGGTCACGATGCCAACGGCCTGGTGCAGATCGGCGATGAGGCCAGTGTCTCGGCCGACACGCGCCTGGTCGAGGACGGCATGATCGTCGAGGCGCAGAACGTCGTCGGCAGCCTGGAACACGATCGCGCCCGGTATCTCGACAGGATGGCCCGCTTCCTCCCCGTCGGCTTCTACTACAAGGCGTTCTACAAGCCGAAGGGTGCCTGGAAGCGCTGGGAGCCGGTGATCCGCCGCATGGCGGGCCTGGGCAAGGTCAACACCGAGGCGCCCCACGGCTACTTCGACAAGCAGTACCTCTGGGCCGATGTCGCCGTTGTCGGCGGCGGCCCCGCCGGTATGGCGGCAGCCCTTGAGGCGGCTGAGGCCTCCGACGAGATCGAGGTCGTGCTGATCGAGGAAAACCCCTCGCTCGGCGGCGCGCTCACCTATGCCCGCTTCGATGCCGGGGGTCAGCGCGCGGCCAGGGAGCGTGAGAGCCTGATCGAGGCGGTCGAGGCCAGGGAGAACATCCGCGTGCTTGCCGGTGCATGCTGCAACGGCTGGTTCGCCGATCACTTCCTGCCGGTGATCCAGGGCAACCGCATGTTCAAGCTGCGCGCCAAGGCCGTCGTTGTCGCGACCGGCAGCTACGAACAGCCGCTGGTCTTCCGCAACAACGACCTTCCGGGCGTGATGTACGGTTCGGCCGCCCAGCGTCTGGTCAACCGCTATGGCGTGAAGCCCGGCAACCGCGCGGTCATCGCCACGGCCAATCCGGACGGTTATGCCACGGCCCTCGACCTGATCGCCGCAGGTGTCGATGTCGCCTGCATCGCCGATCTCTCCGACGAGCGCCCGCGCCACGAGCTGGCCGATGCCGTGGCCGACCACGGCATTCCGGTGTCGCTCGGCACCACGGTCTGCGAGGCCATCGCCAAGCCACACCTCAACGGTGTCGAGGGCGCGCGGGTCGCCAGGATCACGGGCCAGGGCACCGTGGCCGAGCGCCACGATACCTTCGACTGCGACACCGTCATCTCGTCGATCGGCTGGCAGCCCTCGGCCAATCTGATCTGGCACGCTGGCGGCAAGACGCCCTACAACGACGCGACCGCGATGTTCGAAATCGGCGCGCTGCCTGAGGGCATGTATGCCGCGGGTTCCGTCGCGGGCTGCTTCCTGATCGACACCGTGATTGAGGAAGGCCGCGCTGCGGGCTGGCAGGCCGCCAAGGACGTCGGCTTCACCAAAGGTGCGATGCCCTCGGTGCGCAACGACAAGGGCGAGCAGGGCCAGAACCATCCCTGGCCGATGTTCGAACATGCCAAGGGCAAGGATTTCATCGACTTCGACGAGGACCTGCAGATCCACGACCTCAACAACGCGGTCAGGGAAGGCTACGCCCACGTCGAGCTGATGAAGCGCTTCTCGACCTGCGGCATGGGCCCCAGCCAGGGCCGCCACAGCTGGCTCAATGCGATCCGTCTCAACGCCAGAGCCAACGGGCTCAGCGTCAACGAGGCCGGCATGACGACCCAGCGCCCGCCCTACACCGCCGAGAAGATCGGCGTGCTGGCCGGCCGCAGTTTCGAGCCGAAGCGTCTGACCTCCATGCATCACCGCCACGCCGAAGCAGGCGCCAGGCTGATGCTGGCGGGTCTGTGGTACCGCCCTGAGGTCTACAACCCCGGCAGCGACCGCGAGGCGGCGATCCGTGCCGAGGCGAGGAACGTGCGCGAGAATGTCGGTCTGATCGATGTCTCGACGCTCGGCGGTCTTGAGATCCGCGGTCCCGATGCGGCCGAGATGATGGAGCGGATGTACACCTGGGCCTACAGGAAGCAGCAGATCGGCCGGGCCCGCTACACGCTCATGACCGACATGACCGGCGTCATCACCGACGACGGCGTGGCTTGCCGCTTCCATGACGAACACTACTACGTCACCGCGACCACCTCGGGCGTCGACGGCGTCTACAGGGAGATGCTGTTCTGGAACGCCCAGTGGCGCCTCAAGGTCGACGTCACCAACGTGACCGGCGCCTTCAGCGGCGTGAACATCGCAGGCCCGAAATCGCGCGAGGTGCTTGCCAGGCTGACCGACGCGGACCTCTCGGGCGAAGGCTTCCCCTACATGGGTGTGCGCATGGCGACGGTCGCGGGCATCCCCTGCCGCCTGCTGCGTGTCGGCTTCGTCGGCGAGCTCGGCTTCGAGATCCATTGCCCCGCGCATTCGGGCGAGGCGCTGTGGGACGCCATCGTGGAGGCCGGCGCCGAGCACGGCATCAAGCCCTTCGGTGTCGAGTGCCAACGTCTGCTGCGCCTGGAGAAGGGTCACATCATCGTCAGCCAGGACACGGACGGTCTGACCAACCCGCTGGAAGCCGACATGGACTGGGCGCTCGCCAGGAAGCGCCCGTTCTTCATCGGCAAACGCTCGATCGACATCCAGCGCGACATGGTCGAGCGCAAGCTGGTCGGCTTCGAGCTCCAGGGCGGGACCAACGGCACGATCCCGAAGGAATGCCATCTCGTCATCAAGGACGGCGAGATCAAGGGGCGCGTCACGTCCTGCAGTTACTCGCCCACCCTCGACAAGGTCATCGGGCTCGCCTATGTCGGGGCCGATCAGGCCGGGGAAGGCACGATCTTCCAGGTGCGTGTCGACTCCGGTCAGGTGGTCGGCCGAACGGTGAAGATCGACCCCAACTCGTTCGTCGACTGCAAGGTTGTGCCCTTGCCCTTCTTCGATCCGGAAAACGCCCGTCAGGAGCTGTGATCCATGCCTGATTCGCTTCAGCCCGCGGACCGCATCCGCCGCTCCAATCTCTACCGGGTCTCGGCTGCCCTCGGTGCCCGGTGGGCCGACGTCAACGGCTTCGCCTGCGCCGCGAACTACGGCGAGGCCGCCGGAGAGGCTGCCGCCGCGACGACGCTCGGCATCGCCGACCTGACCGCCCTGCCGCGTGCCGGTTACAAGGGCTGGGACATGGCGACATGGGTCGGCGGCCAGGGAGTCGATCTGGGCGAGCCCAACACGGCAAGGGTCCAGGCCGACGGCACGCTGGCCTGCCGCCTCTCAGGCGGCGAACTGCTGCTGCTTGCCGACGACGCCGGAGACGGGGGCACGATGGACACGCTCGCGGCCGCCTGGTCGATGGAGGGCGCGGTCTGTTACCCGGTTCCGCGTTCGGACACCAACGCCCGGATCGGCATCACCGGTGCGAAGGCACCCGGGATGATGGCCAAGATGTGCGGCATTGATCTGAGGCCCCACCGCTTCGCCAACCACCGGATTGCCCAGACCAGCGTGGCGCGCATGAACGCCATCCTGATCCGCAACGATCGCGGTGAGACCTATGCCCTCGACATGGTGATCGACAGCGCATCGATCGTTTACATGTGGGAGTGCCTGACCGATGCCATGGCCGAGTTCGACGGTCGGGCGATCGGTCTCGATGCCTTGAGAGGTCTCTCCGCCTGAACGCAGCCGGTGCTGCTCTTCCCGTTCGTCGATTCCGACCGGAGATGAGCCGTGGCCCTACAGGCATGTCCCTGCCCTGGCAGCCGACCCGAGGGTCATGCGCCACCCGCTCGTCGAGCCCGGTTCTACGATGTCAAATCGGCGCAGGGCAGGCATGCGTTCAGAAAATGAACTTGACCCTTGGGTTCATGGGGTGAACATTATGCGCCCGGCTGGTGAAGGCGATTCACCGGCCCTGCGGTAGCCTGGAGGCAGACGCCGCCCGCCACCGTATCCGGAAGCTTCAGGCTCCACCCCGCACACGGTCGGCTCATCATCATGTCTTCCCGCGCATTCGACACGCCGTTGCCAGATCTCGACAGCGTCTCGGTCCTTGTCACGGGCGGCCTCGGCACCCGCTTCGGTGTCGCCAAATCCGACCACGATGCCTTCCGCCACGACGGACTCGGCCTGTGAGCAGGTCTGACGCTTCCCTCAAGGATCCCGGCACGTCGGACGCGCGCCTCGGTCTCGGCAAGACCCGGTTCTGGCCTACCATGCTGGCCGGCATCGGTATGCTGACACCGCGCGAACGGCGCAAGGCGATTCTGCTCGCCATTGCGATCGCCGTGGCCGATCTCGTGCAGCTCTTCTCCATCATCGCCGTGCTGCCCATCGTCGGCATCATCGTGCAGCCCGACATGATGGAGAAGAGCACCGGGACGGTCTGGCTCTATGAGATGAGCGGTGCGGATTCGCGTCAGGCCTTTCTCTTCATGCTGGCCGGCAGTGCATTCGTCGCCCTGCTGGTCGGCCATCTCGGTGCCCTCGCGGTCAACATCGTGCTGGAGCGTTTTGTCGCGCGCCTGAACGTCCGTCTGTCGCACGACCTCGTGACCGAACTGGTCAATGCGCCGTTCTCCTGGTTCCTGCACCAGAGCGCGGCGGCGCTGACCCGCATGGCGCACGACGACGTGACCTTCTGGAGCCGCGACATGATCGGCAATGGCCTGCGCATCCTTTCGCTGCTGACCACAGTGGTCAGCACCACCATCATGGTTGTCTTCATCACGCCGCTGGGCGGGCTCGCCATGCTGGCAGTCGCCGGTGCGCTGGCCGCGGTCGCCACGCGCATCATCAAGGTGCCGATGGTGCGCTGGAACCGGATCGCTCGCGAGGCCTCGGAACGGTCGATGGTGATGACGACCCAGATCCTCTCGGGCATCAAGGACGTCAAGGCCAACTGCACCCAGGAACACTTCACCGATCTCTTCACCGAGGCGACCCGGCACACCCGCAGCGCCTCGGCCCGGGCCACCATTCTCGGCATGATCCCGGCTCCGCTGATCATCCTCATCGTGCAGGCAGGCATGCTGCTCGTGATGATGGGCATGTGGTGGTCGGGTGTGCAGGGCGGTGCCATGGCGGCCCAGATGGCGCTGATCGTTCTGGCTGCGGCACGTATCACGCCGGCCGTCATCCGGCTCCAGACCTCGGTCACCAGTCTGATCAAAACCGAGACCTGGGTTGCGGGCCTGATCGGTATTCTCGCCGATGCCCGCGCCGCCAGGGCGGTCGAGACTGCACCGAAGACCCTGGTGCCCGTTCCGGTCTGGGAGATGCTGCGCTTCGAAGATGTCAGTTTCGCCTACGAAGGGGCGGAGCGGGCAGCGCTCCACGACATCAATATCGAGATTCCGCGCGGCGCATGCATCGGCATCAAAGGCGCCTCGGGCGCGGGCAAGAGCACGTTCATCGACGTCCTGCTTGGCCTGCTCACGCCCGACAGCGGGAAGGTTCTGGTCGGGAATGTCGCGGTGTCGGAGATCGGTCAGGACTGGCTGCATCACGTCGGCTACGTGCCCCAGCAGCCGTTCTTCACCGACGATACGCTCGGCACCAACATTGCTTTCGGTCTTCCGCTCGATCCGGAGAAAATGGCGCGTATTGCGGACCATGCCGGTCTTTCCGAGTTCGCCGCCGTGCTGCCCCAGGGCTTCGACACGCCGCTCGGTGATCGCGGCCAGCGGGCGTCGGGCGGCCAGCGCCAGCGCATCGCCATCGCCCGGGCGCTCTATCGCGAGCCGACCCTCCTGGTCCTGGACGAGGCGACCGCGGCGCTTGACGCGGAAACCGAAGCGGCTCTTGTCGAGACGCTCCGGGATCTGCGCGGTGCGATCACGATGGTGATCGTCTCCCATCGCGAAGCGCCGATGGTTCTCTGCGACAGCGTCGTGACCCTGGAGTACGGCCGGCGCGTCGATGACACCGTGGCCGAAGCCACCACGAGGCTTGCACAATGAACGATGTCGCCATGGTCTGCGGCGGCCCCGTCGTGCTGACCGGCATCAGGGACCTGTGGTCGCCCGGCCTCTGCAAGGACGGTGAGCACTGCCTGCCGGTTCCGCCCACGGACCCGCAGGCGACTGCCGCAGCGGTCGCACACATCCAGGGCGATGCAGGGCTTGCCGCTTCCCCGGGCGAGGCCGCGCGCCAGGTGACGCTCGAAGGCTTCCCGCTGAAGCGTATGGATGACGGGCTTGAATCCCCGGTACGGATGGGCGGGGCATGAAGGTCGCGATCGGTTACCACGTGCAGGACGGTGCCTGGGGTGGCGGCAACCGCTTCGCCAAGTCCCTGGCTGCCGGGCTCGAAGCGCGTGGCGACCGGGTCGTCTACGACCTCCGTGACGACGATATCGACGTTCTGGTCCTGACCGACCCGCGCAGCCGCAGTCCCAACATCTCGTTCGCTGCCGCGGCCTGCCTGCGTTACCTGCGCAGACGGCCCGAGGCGGTTGTCATTCATCGCATCGACAAACCCGCCGGGACGCTCCGGAGCATCGCACTCGGGACACTCAACATGCTGGAGACCATGCGCATCGTCGGCGGCTCGATCCGCTTCTGCAACGCCTGCTGCTCCGATTGCTTCGGCAATATCGGCGGTGTCGCCGCCGAACATGAGTCCGTGCAGCCAGCATGATGGGTCGTCTCAAGCAGGTTTTGCGGCCCGTCGTGCGCGGCGGGATGGCCTGTGCCGGTCTCGCGGCAACGCGCACCGGTATGCGGCGCAGGGATCCCGCACCGGTCCACTTCGTCATCGAGAAGCAGGACTGGGCGACCCGTCGGGTCGGCACCGGCGTGCGCGACGGTGTCGAACGGCATCATCCCGGCAAGGTCGCCCTGGTGCTCAACGCGGTGGGCGCCGAACGCAAGGTGGTCCACTACGGTTCGCAATACATGTGGGAGGCTTGGCAGCGCTTCCTGCCGTCGTCGAACCGCTATGTCACGTCGTTCTTCCACGGCAAGCCGGAGGACGGGCCAGACATTGCGCGCCACATCGACCGCTTCCTTGCGAGCGTGCCGCGTCTCAGTCGCGTCGTGGCCTCGAACAGCCTGCTGATGGACCGTCTTTCGGGATGGGGTGTGCCGGCCGACAAGCTGGTCCGGATTCCCATCGGCACGGACACCGCCCTGTTCCAGCCGCCGACGCCCGACCGGCGCCGCGCTGCCCGGCAGAGATGGGGTGTGCCCGCCGATGCTGTCGCCATCGGCAGTTTTCAGAAGGACGGCATCGGCTGGGGTGCCGGTATGGAGCCCAAGCTGATCAAGGGGCCCGACATCCTGGTTGAGGCGGTGGCCGCCATGGCGAAACAGTGCAAGGTCCACGTCATCCTGACCGGCCCCGCGCGCGGCTACGTGAAGGCCGGACTCGCCCGGCGCGACATTCCGTTCACCCATGACTATCTCGCCGACTACGCCGAACTGACCAGCGCCTACCATGCGCTCGATATCTATCTCATGACATCCCGCGAGGAGGGCGGGCCGATGGCCCTGATGGAGAGCATGGCCAGTCACGTGCCGGTCGTCTCGACCCCGGTCGGCATGGCTCCGGACCTGATCGATGACGGCGAAACCGGCTGGCTCACCCCGATCGATGCCACAGCGATCGCCGCGGTGGCGCTTGGCGCGCTCGATCGTCCCGAGCCGCAGCGGGTGCTGGCGGCGGCGCGCGAACGGGTTCTCGGCTGCGACTGGAAGGTGGTGGCCGACAGCCACTGGAAGCAGGTCTATCGGCCACTGATGGACGAGCTGGGCCTCTGATGGCGGGCAAGCGCGACCCCCTGCTCAAGCGCGCGCTGCGCACCGGCTACCGCACGGCGCTGGCCGCCGAGACGGCCCTGACCGCACGCCGACGGCGCGGTGCGCCGCGTGTCTGGTATGCCGGTGCGCGTTCGGGCTCGGGCGGCGGACCGCTGGTCAAGGTTGCCCGATTGCGCGAGCACTTTCCCGAGGCACGCGGCTCCTACAATCTGGTCTATCTGCTGAGCAATGCACCTTATCTCGACCGAGGTTCGCTGACCACGCTCCGGCGTCGCAAGGTGCCTGTGGTGCTGAACCAGAACGGCGTGTTCCACGAGGCATGGTTCGACGGCGACTGGCGGGCGAAGAACCGGGAGATGGCCGCCGCCTATCATCTGGCCGACCACGTCTTCTGGCAGAGCGACTTCTGCCGGCGCTGCGCCCAGCGCTTTCTCGGCGAACGCGATGGCGCGGGCGAGGTGCTGTTCAACGCCGTCGACACCGGGCGTTTCGCACCGGCGGCCAGGCGGCCGGAGCGGCCGGTCACGTTCCTTGTCGCCGGCAAGATCGAACATCATCTCTACCCCCGGATCGGCGATGCGCTTGAGGCCGTCGCTCGCCTGCGTCATGACGGGCGGAACATTGTGCTGCGTATCGCCGGCTCTCTCGACGCCCGGTCCGAGTCTGCGTTTCGCGGCGATGTCGCCCGGCTCTCCCTGGAGGATGCCGCAACATGGACCGGGCCCTACAGCCAGCAGGATGCTCCGGACATGTACCGCAGCGCGGATGTCTACCTCTTGACAAAGCCCAGCGATCCCTGCCCGAACACGGTGCTGGAGGCGCTCGCCTGCGGCCTGCCGGTGGTCTACTCGGCCACCGGCGGCGTGCCGGAACTGGTGGGTGAGGACGCCGGTTGGCCACTGGCCTGCGAGGAGTCGTTCGAACGCATGGTCTGGCCGTCGATCGACGATCTGGCCTCGGCGATGGCCGAGGCGGCGGATGCCTTTGGGGACAAGGTTGAGGCGGCCCGCGACCGTGCTGTTGCGCGTTACGACATCGGCCATTGGATCGGTCGCCATCGTGCCGTGTTCGAAGCCCTGCTGGCGGATCGCCCATGAGCATGAAAGCGCTTGCCCTGGGTGTGGTCCGCGCCACCGGATTTGTCGCCGGCCTGGTGCCGCGTGGGCTCCGGTCCCGCCTTGTCTTTGCCCTGCTGGTTCTCGAATCGCGCATCGGCAGCCCGGCCGACGCCCTGCGCCAGCTCTACCGGACCCAGGACGATCTCGAACTGCTGCTGGCCGAGCGCGCGACCGCCTATGGCAAGGGTATCCATCCCAAGCACCGCCTGACCCGCTATCACGACTACTTCATCGACCGCATCGGCGATTCGGCGCGGGTGCTGGACATCGGCTGCGGCTATGGCGAGGTGGCGCGTGGGATCGCCCGTGCACGGCCGGGCGTGACCGTGATGGGGGTCGAGATCGAGGAGAGTCTGATCCGCCAGGCCGAAGCGGGCGACAATCCTGCCAACCTCTCGTTCGTCTGTGCCGATGCCACCCGCAGCCTGCCCGACGGACCATGGACGACGGTGGTGCTGTCGAACATCCTCGAACATCTGGAGGATCGCGTCGGTTTCCTGCGCGATCTTCTCGCCGCGCAGCAGCCCGCCGATGTTCTGATCCGCGTGCCGGCCTTCGAACGCCACTGGCACATTCCCATGCGCAGGGAACTGGGCATGGGTTACTTCTCGGACCGTACGCACGTCATCGAACACACGATCGAGGCGTTTCGCAGCGAGGTGGAGGCCTCGGGCCTCATGATTGTCGAGCTGCGCACCGTGTGGGGCGAGATCTGGGCTGCCTGCAAGCCGGCCGATGGTTGACGTCTCGATCGTCCTGCCCTGCTACAACGCCCATGTCTTCCTGGACGAGGCGGTCGCCAGTGCGCGTGCGCAGACGCTGGCCGCCAGGGAGATCATCGTCATCGACGACGGTTCGACCGCGCCCGAAACCGCGGCCGCGCTCGCGGCCCTGCCGGCCGATGTCAGGCTCGTTCATCAGGAGAACCGGGGCCTCGGAGGTGCGCGCAATCGCGGGTTCGAGGAGGCAAGAGGTCGTTACGTCCTGCCGCTCGACTGCGACGACTGGATCGAGCCCGGCTATGCCGAAAAGGCGCTGGCGCTGATCGCAGGGCGCGACGACGCCTTCGTCCATCCCTGGATCGACGCCTTCGGCCAGCATGAGGCCGTGCTGGAAAAGCATTGGAACCTGTTCGAGCAGCTGGTCAGCAATCAGATGCCCTATTGCATGCTGATCCCCAAGACGCTGTGGCAGCGCGTGGGCGGCTACGACGAATCCATGCGTCTGGGCTACGAAGACTGGGACTTCAACATTCGCCTCGGTCTCGTGGGTGCCGAGGCCCTCTGCCTGCCCGAGGCGGTCTTTCACTACCGCGTTGCCGCCAGCGGTATGCTGCAGGCGATGTCGCATCAGAGGCACGGCCAGCTCTGGCGCATCATCCAGCAGAAGCACCCGGAAAGTTACAGCCTCAGCGGCCTCCTGGGCCATATGCGCGCCTGGTCGGGCCGGCCCAGGGCGCATGCGACATGGCAGCTTCTGGCATTCTACGCCGCCCACCGGGTGCTGCCCGACGCGCTGTTCTCGCGTCTGTTCCGCGCCGTACTGCAGCGCAGTCACCTGCGGCGTGCGGCGGCCGGGGCCTGAGATGTGCGGGCTCGCGGGCCTTGTCGACCGCAACGGCCTTGATCGTGACGCTGCGGTGCCGGGCCTGGAGCGGGCCGTGCGACGGCTGCACCCGCGCGGCCCCGACGACAACGGTATGTGGTTTGACGGTCATGCCGCTCTGGGCCATACCCGCCTCGCCATCGTCGATCTCTCGGCAGCCGGCCGCCAGCCCATGGTGCGTGGCAGCCTGGCGCTTGCCTACAACGGTGAGATCTACAACCACGCCGAACTCCGCGCCGAGTTGGAGGAGGCCGGCACCGTCTTCGAAGGACACTCCGACACCGAGGTCCTGATCCGCGCCTGGGAACGCTGGGGTGAGGGCGTGCTCAACCGGCTCAACGGCATGTTCGCCTTCGCACTCTGGGATACCGCCCGGAAGGCGCTTTTCCTGGCCCGTGACCGTTTCGGCAAGAAGCCGCTGCTGTTCGCCCGGACCGGCACCCGGCTTGCCTTCGCTTCGGACCTCGTCGCGCTCGAGGCGGTCGAGGGCACCCGGCGCGACGTCGACCCCGCCGCCCTGCGCCTGCTCTTTGCCCTGCGCTGGCTGCCGGAGCCCTGGTCGATCGCCGCCGGCGTCCGGCACCTGGCACCCGGCCATGTCGCGCGGTTCGATCGCGACGGCATGGCCATGCGCTCCTTCGTCGAGCCCGAAACGCTGGAGACCTACACCGATGAGGAGACCGCCGCGGCCGATCTCGTCGGACGCTTCGATGCGGCCGTGGCAAGACGCATGGTCGCCGACGTGCCGGTCGGCGCCTATCTCTCGGGCGGAATCGATTCGGCGCTGGTGGTCGCCGCCATGGTGCGCAACGCCTCGACGGTTCGCACCTGCACCGTCGGCTTTGCCGATGTGCCGGCCTATTACGAGGAGCGGCCCCAGGCGCGTGCGGTCGCCGACCATCTGGGCACCGAGCACACCGAGATCGAACTTGGCGCCGACGATGCGCTGGCCGCCGTCGGGCCGCTGTTCGACGGGCTCGACGAACCCTTCGCCGATTCCTCCGCCCTGCCGAGCTTCGTGCTCGCGCGTGAGACCCGGCGGCATGTCACCGTGGCACTCTCGGGCGACGGCGGCGATGAGGTGTTCGGCGGCTACCGGCTCTATCGGGCCGAGCTCTACGCCGAGGCCTACCGGCGCCTGCCCGGCTGGCTGCGTTCGTCGGCCATCGAACCCGCCGCGCGGCATCTGCCCGACGCCAAGGGTGGCCGGTTGGCTGAGCTCTCGCGCCGCGCGCGGCGGTTTCTGGATCACGCCGGCAAACAGGCCATTGCGCGCCGTGCCGGTCTGGCCCGGCTGCTGGAGGAGGATGAACTCGACCGGCTCCTGGTGCACCCGTCCGGCCACACGCCCACAGTCGAGGTTCTCTTCGCGGCCGCGCGGCCGAAAACCGGTGCCGATCCCCTGACCGCGATGCTGATGGGCGACCAGCGAACGATTCTGCCCGGCGACATGCTGGCGAAGGTCGACCGCACCTCGATGGCCAATTCGCTCGAGGTGCGATCGCCCTTTCTCGACGCGAGCGTGGTGGATTGCGCCAATGCCATGCCCGGCGCCTTCAAGATCCGGCGCGGCGCGGGCAAGGCGATCCTTCGGCGCGCGTTTGCGGGACGCGTCCCCGCCGCTGTCTTCCGCCGTCCGAAGAAGGGCTTCGAACTGCCCATCGACCGCTGGCTGGCCGGTCCGCTCAGCGATCTCGTCAAGGCGTCCTGCGATGCGGAACGCCTGCGGCGGCAGGGCCTGATTGATCCGGACCTGCCCGGACGCTGGCGCGACGATCTGCTGGCCGGACGACGCGACACATCCTGGCAGCTCTGGACGCTGATTGCCTTTCAGGCCTGGGCCGACCGGCGCGCGCGGGCGCTGCCGTGAAGGTCTGCCAGCTCTGTGCCGTCGATTTCACCATGGCCCGTCTGCTCCTGCCGCTCTGTACCGCGATACAGGACGCCGGCCATGAGGTCGTGGCGATCTGCTCGGACGGGCCCCTTCTGGAGCATGTGCGTCAGGCAGGCGTTCGTTGTCGTCCCGTCCCCATTGCCCGCAGCATGAACCCGCTGAAGGCGTTGCGCTCCTCGGAGGCCGTCTCCCGGGTCCTGCGCGAGGAACGCTTCGACCTCGTCCATGTCCATACGCCGGTCGCGAGCCTGGTTGGCCGCCTGGCCGCCTGGCGAACCGCTGTGCCGACGCTGGCCTACACCGCGCACGGCTTCTATTTCCACGAACACATGCCCCGGTTCCGGCGCAACGCCTTCGTCGTGGCCGAGTGGATCGCGGGCCGCGTGACCGATGTCCTGATGACCCAGTCGCGCGAGGACGCCGCCTTCGCCCGCAAGCACGGCCTGATCGCCGGCCCCGTCATCGAGGCGATCGGCAACGGCGTGGATGCCGCACGGTTCACGCCCGGCCCGGCCGAGCGGCGTGCGTCCGTGCGCGATACGCTCCAGACGCCGCAGGACGCACCGGTGGTAATGATGGTCGGCCGGCTGGTCGCCGAAAAGGGCTACCCCGAGCTGTTCGGTGCCATGGGTTCGGTCGATGCCCATCTTTGGGTCGCGGGCGCGCGCCTTGCCAGCGATCACGCCGATCCCATCGACCTGGCGCTTGCCGAACTCGACGCCGATCCGGCGCTGAAGCGGCGGGTTCATCTGCTGGGCGAACGCGAGGACGTGCCCGACCTCCTCGCTGCGGCCGATCTCTTCACCCTGCCGAGCCGTCGGGAGGGCATGCCGCGTTCGATCATCGAGGCCATGATGACCGGTCTGCCCGTCGTGGCGACCGACATCCGCGGCAGCCGTGAGGAGGTGGTGCCCGGCGAGACCGGACATCTTGTCCCGGTCGGCGACATCCCGGCGCTGGCTGCCGCCCTTGACGACCTGATCCGCGATCCCCTCAAGCGTACCGCCTTCGGTGCTGCCGGGCGCCGCCGGGCGCTTGAGCTCTACGACGAGACGAAGGTGATCGCCCGCCAGCTCGGGATCCTCGGGCTGACGTAACACGTTACCAGAGCATGTCCCGTTCAGATTGAATCAATCCGAACGGGTGACGATGCTCCGGGTCTTGAGATGCAGGGCGGTTCCAACTGGGTGCGCTCCGCTCCGGGCGAGCCGGCAGATGCCGTGCACGCTTGGCGGACCCTCGGTCGTGAGCCGTTCTGTCTCGACCATGTGGATGATGTGCGCCAGCACCGACTGGCGCGCGGCGGGATGGAGACTGCGGTCGACCGCTGCATACATGCGTTCCACCATCTCCGGGATCGTCGTGATCCCGTCCTCCAGACAGGCCACGATCTGCTCTTCGCGTGCCTCCCTGTGCGCGATCAGCGCCGTCACATGCGTTTTGGGGTCGGTGATGGCGGGTCCGTGGGTCGGCAGATAGATCGTATCGTCGCGCTCCAGCAGAACCCGGAGGCTCCGCATGTAAGCCGCCATATCGCCGTCCGGCGGCGAGACCACCGTGGTCGACCAGCCCATGACATGATCGCCCGAGAACAGGGTCGTCTCGTCGCGAAGGCAGAAACACATGTGGTTTGAGGTGTGGCCCGGCGTGAAGACACATTCCACCGTCCAGCCGGCCCCTTCGATCACGTCGCCGTGGCGCACCTTGTGGTCGGGCCGGAAATCGCGGTCCCCGCCTTCCTCCACCGCCACCTCGCCTTCCGCCCGGCCCGAGCCGTGCGGCCCGAAGGCCCAGGTCTCGGCTCCGGTCGCCTGCCTGATGAGCGCCGCGGCAGGTGAATGGTCGCTGTGGGTGTGGGTCACCAGCTGGTGCGTGATCGTCTCGCCCGCGGTCGCCGCCAGGATCGCATCGACATGGCGCGGGATCGCCGGCCCCGCATCGACCACCGCCACCTCGCCCCGGCCGATGATGTAGGTGCCCGTGCCGTGATAGGTGAACCCCGACGGGTTGTCCGCCACCACCCGCCGCACCAGCGGCGAGACCTCGGTGGCGGTACCATAGGTGACGCTGTCTTCATGGACGAAGGGAACGGTCATGGCGTGGCTCCGAGTCTTTGGATGCAGGGCGGGTGCGATCCGCTCTGGCACCGGGACATGATGCACAATCGGCTGCCCGAATGAACCGTCAGACATCGAGCCCGCCGTTCGACGCGGCACGCTGGGCGCCGCCGATGACATCCATGACGCCGGCGTTACCGCTGGCGTTCGCCAGTGTGCCCGATGCGAAAGATGACCTTGATCCCGGCTTCGACGTGCCGGGGTTCCCATTCAGGCTTCGGTTCTCGTGCGGCATTGCGCGAGAAACTCCTTGACCGTCTCCACCGCCAGCCCTACATCCCCGCCACCGCCGCCAATCAAGGACGATACCGTCCGCGATCCCCTGATGGGTTCGCGCGATGCCGTGTCGTCTGGAGGGTCGTGCCATGGCTTTCAAGGTCGTGACCGCGAACCGTCTGCTGGACGGAGCGGTGGTGTGGATGGCGCCCGAGGAGCGCTGGACGGAGTGCCTGGATGCCGCACTCGTGTTCGAGTCCGATGACGGTGCGGCCATGCTGGCGATGGCCGGGCGTGCGGTCACCGACCGGCTCGTGGTGTCCCCCTATCTGATCGATGTCGCGCCCGGTGCCGCCGGTGTTCGGCCGGTGCACATCAAGGAGGTCATTCGTGCGGCGGGCCCTACGGTGCGGCCTGACCTGGGCTACCAGGCCCGGCTTTCCCCCGTCGCCCGGTAACGCGGGAGCCCGCCGATGTACCGCTACGACGAGTTCGACCGCACCATCGTCAACGAACGGGTCGCGCAGTTCCGCGACCAGGTGCGCCGCCGCGTTGCCGGCGAGCTCACCGAGGACGAGTTCAAGCCGCTGCGCCTGATGAACGGGCTCTACCTGCAGCTCCACGCCTACATGCTGCGGGTCGCCATTCCCTATGGCGTGCTGTCCTCGCGCCAGATGCGCCGGCTGGCGCGGATCGCGCGGGTCTACGACAAGGGCTACGGCCATTTCACCACGCGCCAGAACATCCAGTACAACTGGCCGCGCCTGGAAGAGGTGCCGGATATCCTGGAGGAGCTGGCCGAGGTCGAGATGCACGCCATCCAGACCAGCGGCAACTGCATCCGCAATGTCACCGCCGACCAGTTCGCCGGTGTCGCGGCCGACGAGATCGACGACCCCCGGATCTACGCCGAGATCATCCGCCAGTGGTCCACGCTGCACCCGGAGTTCAGCTTCCTGCCGCGCAAGTTCAAGATTGCCATCACCGGCGCGCCCAACGACCGGGCGGCCGTGAAGGTGCACGACATCGGCCTGCGCATGGTGCGCAACGACGCGGGCGAGGCGGGTTTCGAGGTGATCGTCGGTGGCGGCCAGGGTCGCACGCCCATGGTAGGCCACGTCGTCCGCGCCTTCCTGCCGGTGCCCCGGCTGCTGACCTATCTGGAGGCCGTCCTGCGGGTCTACAACCAGCTCGGCCGGCGCGACAATCTCTACAAGGCGCGGATCAAGGTCCTGGTGCACCAGACCGGTGTCGAAGCGTTCACGCGGCTGGTCGAGGACGAGTTTCAGGCGATGGCTGAGGAGACGCCCCAGGTCCTGCCCGGTGGCGAACTCGCGCGCATCCGCGCCTGCTTCCGGCCCCCGGCCTACCGGACGCTGGAGGACCATCCCGCAACGCTGACCGAGGCGCTGGCGGCCGATCCGGCCTTCGCCCGCTGGCACAGCACGGCGGTCTCGGCCCACAAGCAGCCGGGCTACGCCATCGTCACCATCGCGCTCAAGCCGATCGGCGGCGTGCCCGGCGACGCCACCGCCGCCCGGATGGACGCGGTCGCCGATCTCGCCGACAGGTTCGGCTTCGGCGAAATCCGCGTGAGCCACGAGCAGAACCTGGTTCTGCCCGATGTGGCGCAGGAGGAGCTGTTTGCGCTCTGGCAGGGCCTGGTCTCGGCCGCTCTCGACACGCCCAACGCGGGCCTGATCACCGATATCGTCGCCTGCCCGGGCCTCGACTACTGCAATCTCGCCAATGCGCGTTCCATCCCCGTCGCCCGGGAGATCGGCAAGCGGTTCGCCGCTCTCGACCGCCAGCATGACATCGGCGAGCTGAAGCTCAGGATCTCGGGCTGCATCAACGCCTGCGGCCATCATCACGTCGGCCACATCGGCATCCTCGGCGTCGACAAGAAGGGCGTGGAGCACTACCAGATCACGCTCGGCGGCGACGATACCGAGACCGCGGCCATCGGCGACATCGTCGGCCCGGCCTTCCCGGCCGAGACGGTGACCGATGCGGTCGAAACCATCGTCGGCGTCTATCTCGACCGGCGCGAAGCGGGCGAGCGTTTCCTCGACACCTGTCGCCGGATCGGCCTGAAGCCGTTCAAGGAGGTGCTCTATGCCGCTCATTAAGGATGGCGCTTTCAGCAGCGACCCCTGGGTCCGCGTCGACGACCGACAGGCCCTGCCCGATGGGCCGGTCGTCATCACGCTCAGGCGCTGGCTCGCCGAGCGCGGCGCGCTCGAGGCGCGCAACGCGCCGCTGGGTCTCGTGTTGGCCAGCGACGAGGCACCCGACGCGCTGGCCGACGATATCGCGCGCTTCGACCTGATCTGTCTGGAATTCCCGAGGTTCACCGACGGACGCGCCTACTCTTGCGCGCGCAAGCTGCGGGAACGGCTGGGCTATGGCGGCGAGCTGCGCGCGGTGGGCAATGTCCTGCGCGACCAGTTCCTGTTCATGCACCGCTGCGGCTTCGATGCCTTCGAGGTTTCCGGGAACGACGATCCGGCGTCGTGGCAGCGTGCCGTCACCGAGATCTCCGTGGCCTACCAGAGCGCGGCCGACCGGCGTGCCACAATCGTCCGACAACGCCACGCGGACGAGGCACCAAAGCGCCGTTGACAAGGCCGGGGAACATCGCACCGCGTGCCTCTTCCCGGGAAGTCGTCGTTGGGTGTTTTCATCCCGCGGCACGGCTTCATGCCGAAGGCGCCGCATTTCCACAACCGATGCCGCGCCTGGTCATCCGGCACCGACACCGTGTTGAAACAGCCAACATCCCGGATAGGCCCGCATCAACCCACCGTTTTTCGCCACGCCGGCTTCTCTCGGTCGCGACCTCCCGGTCGTCGGCCAGGACACGGATGCCCTGCGGCACGGTCTCGCCGACCACGCACTGGGTCGCTCCGCCCGAGATGTCGTCAACGTCGAGCACGCCGAAGATGACGACCAGGTCGACACGATCGCCCGTCAGGACGAAGCCGCCGCCGCTCGTGTCCGGGCTGACGCGGATCGTCGCGACGCGAACCGCGGATCGCATTGATGATCACGCGATCCCCGTCCTCGCCGCCGGCATCGTGAATGAAATGATGTGAGCGGGCAGAACCGGGTTTTTCCGGGCAGATCGGCCGTGGCGAACAGCACCTCGACCGGTTGCTTCGGAGGCCTCTTCGACGCTCGACAGCAACCGGCTGACGAAAAACGCAGTGGCACCGGCGGTTGCCAGTGCGACCACAATCAGGGATGATGATGACCACACGCATGGTTAAGTTCCAGTTTGACCTCCTGATCCCGCAAGTAAAGAGATTTATCGTAATCTCTCAAGGTCTTACTTTTCCTATTGAAAAATTTCATTAACCAAATCGGATAACTCTTTACATCACCCAATATTGTTCAGTTAATCAGGAATCGTGTCACAAGGTCCATTTTGGGCCAGACGACGATGCCGCCTGCGGCGATGGCGATTCCGTAGGGCACGTCACGTGTCTGACCGAGAAGTCGAGCCAGGGGCGAGTCTTCGGCGATCCGTCCGCGCAGCAGCCGACGGATAACGAGAAGCCCGAGCGCCAGCACGCCGCCGGCGAGTCCGACAACGATCAGGAAGTCGGGCAGTATCGCAAAGCCGGTCCAGCACGCCGCTGCCGCAAGCAGCTTGACGTCGCCGCCGCCCAGCCGGTTCAGAACAAAGAGCACCAG
The DNA here is from genome assembly GCA_014323865.1 of Rhodospirillales bacterium. Classification (NCBI taxonomy): domain Bacteria; kingdom Pseudomonadati; phylum Pseudomonadota; class Alphaproteobacteria; order Rhodospirillales; species Rhodospirillales bacterium. The sequence goes on from JACONG010000016.1 coordinate 290,417, forward strand.
ACCGACAGCCAGAACGGCCAGGCCAGCGCCAAGATGCTAGGCGATCTCCTCAAGCCCGGCGCCCGTCACCAACGCCGCAGGCAGATAGAGACACACAAGGGCAAGGTTCAGCCGGTTGCCGATCCTGTAACGCGCGACATCGCTGGCAGCGGCGACCGCGAGCAGGATCGGGAAACCGAGCAGGAGGAGCGCCGTCGCGACCCTGGCCGGTTCGAAGTCGGTCACGCGGTCTCCTTATCTTGCGCGATCTTGCGCGGTCCTCAAACGAAAGCGAGGGCACGTGAAAGCCACGCACCCTCGCGACAGGCGAGCCGGCCGAAACCGGCTCCGAACTTGTCTTAGTTGCCCGAATCCTGCTGCATGGCCTCCGAGGTCGACTCGAAGAGAGAGTTGATGTCTTCGCCCAGGATCAGCAGGACGGCGATGATCGCAACGGCGATGGCGCCGGCGATGAGGCCGTATTCAATGGCAGTCACGCCTTCCTCGTCCTTACGGAAACGGGACAGCTTGCTCGCCGCGTAGTTCGCAATACCTATCATGACCAATCCCTCCTCAGGGTTTTCTGCGTCAAACCTGTTCCGGGGTCAAGCCCGGTATGCCCGCCGTGCCAATCAAGGCATCCCCGGTCGATGGTGAAGATGGGGAGCATTCCTTAACAAACGATTAAAACAAGCCTTAACTCTTGCCCGCGTGGTGTCAACCGTGGCCGAGTGTGCCGCCGAACGCCATGCCGCCAAGCTGCTCGACGGCAACGTCTCGCTGCTGCCAGACCAGCTGATCGCCCCCTGGGGCCCCGAGGATGTGCGGCGCGGCTACATGGGCGGCCTGCCCATGGCGAGCACCGGTTATGAAGGGGAAACGCGGCTCTACGCCAAGCAGACGCTGTTGCCCGGCAGCGAGTCCGGCGAGCGCAAAGGGCAGCGCGACCGCGAGGGGAAGACGCTCTAGCCGAACCGGGCCGGGCCCCGCAATCCGCCCCGCCGATAGAGCGCGAGATAACTCGGCACGACGACCTCGACGGTGGTCGGCGTGATGCCGAGATCGCCCAGCCCGGGCATGGACCGGGCGGCCACGTTGTCGATCTTCAGGAGTCGGACCTGGTCGGGTGTCAGAATCGGCTTCGGCGGCAGCTGCAGGAACAGCGCCTGGATCTGGGCGACCAGGAAGGGCATCGGCACAAGCAGGACGCCACGTTGCGTTTCGCGCCGGACGACCTCCATGAGCTGGCGGAACGAATAGGTCGACGGACCGCCAAGTTCGAAGGTCCGGCCGGCCGTCGAACGATCGTTGAGGCAGGCGACGATCGCAGCGGCGACATCGTCGACATAGACGGGCTGGAATCGCGTCGTACCGCCACCGAACAGCGGGATGACCGGTGACCATGTCGCCATCTGACCGAAGAGATTGAAGAAACCGTCCTCCGCGCCGAAGACGATGCTGGGCCGCACGATCGCGGCCTGGGGCATTGTCTCCAGAACCGCCTGCTCAGCCGCGGCCTTGGAGCGTGCGTAGGCCGAGGGCGACTGGAGCATCGCCCCGATGGAGGAGACCTGCACCATGTGGCGGCATCCCGACCGAGCCGCCGCCTCGGCGATGTTGCGGGCACCCTCGACATGGATGCGACGGAACGTTCTCTTGCCACGCTCGTAGAGAATGCCGACCAGGTTGACGACGGAATCGGTGCCGTCGACCAGAGCAGAGACCTGCTCGGGATCGGCGATATCGGCGCGCACCGAAACGATCTGTCCGACATCCCCCAACGGCTGCAGAAACTTGGCGCGCTCGGTGTCGCGCACGGCCACGATCACGCGCCAGCCGTCGTCGGCCAGCCGCCGGACGAGGTAGCGCCCGAGGAAGCCCGAACCGCCAAACACCACGATATCGCGCTGCGCCATCATCAATCCTCCGCTGTGGCGCGGCACATCTTAGTCACCGTCTGCGGCCGGACAAGCGTGCACGGCCTTGACACCGCATCGGCGCGACAATACTTGAAGCGCCGAGCCCAGGTGGCGGAATTGGTAGACGCGCAGGTTTCAGGTACCTGTGGGAGAAATCCCGTGGAAGTTCGAGTCTTCTCTTGGGCACCATCATCAGATAAGATGTTTCGCATTGATGCGCCGAAGGCACCGCAGCTTGCGCCGCAGGCATGCTGCGCCTAGGTTGCCGAGCGTTCGTAGCGGGCCTGGCTGGCAGCATGGCCAACATTCTCTATCAGGGCGATCTCCCCGACGATCTCGATCTCGGGACCGTGGTCGCCGTTGACACGGAAACCATGGGGCTCAATCCGGCCCGTGATCGGTTGTGCCTGGTGCAGCTGTCGTCGGGGGACGGCAACGCCCATCTTGTGCAGATCGCAAAGGGGCAGACCGAAGCGCCCGTTCTGAAGGCGCTTCTCGAGAACCCGGACATTCTGAAGATCTTCCATTTCGCCCGGTTCGACGTCGCTGTGCTGCGACGCTGTCTCGACGCCGTCGTGGTGCCAGCCTACTGCACCAAGATCGCTTCGAAACTGGTGCGGACATTTACCGACAGGCACGGCCTGAAGGATCTCTGCAAGGACCTGATCAACGTCGACATCTCGAAGCAGCAGCAGAGCAGCGACTGGGGCGCGCCGGAACTCTCCAATGATCAGCTGAAGTATGCCGCGTCGGACGTCCTGCACCTGCATCGTTTAAGGGAAGAGCTCGACCGCAGGCTCGAACGGGAAGGTCGCAGCGACCTCGCGCGCGCGCTGTTCGATTTCCTTCCCCACCGGGCGGTGCTTGATCTCTCAGGCTGGGACGATCCCGACATCTTCCAGCACTGAGTCGGCAATCGGAGACGCATACGGCGTGTTGCAAGACCACTCCCCGACAGCGAACCCGGTCGCGGCAGCGTCGCAAGGTCGCGCGACGGCCGGACGCGGACGCGTCAAGATCGACTGGCGCTACACCCGCTTCGTCGGCCTGATGCGCTGGCTCCTTCCCGTCAGCGCACTTTTGCTGGCGACGTCGGTCATCGTGTGGCCCTACTTTAATGTCACCGGCACGCGAACGACTATCGACATCAACATGCTCGCTCGCGACGTTGGTATCCTCGGCGCCCAGCCGACCATGACCAATGCGCGTTTCCTGGGTACGGACAAAGATGGCGACTCCTATACCGTGACCGCCACAAGCGCATGGCAGGAACAGGGCTACGACGAGTTGATCTACCTTGAGGATCTTCAGGGCGACATGACGCTCGATAGCGGCATGTGGGCGACGATCTTGTCAGACCGCGGCGTCTACGACCGGGTCGGCCAGTTTCTGGTCGTCGAATCGAACGTCAGCGTCTTCACCGACGAAGGTTACGAGCTTCACAGCGACTATGCCCTGATAGACCTCGACAACGGCACAGCCGAAGGGCACCTGCCGGTCCGAGGCCAGGGACCGGCCGGCCTGATCGACGCGCAGGGTTTTCGTATCACCGACAACGGGGACCGGCTGTTCTTCGACGGCCGGGTTCATCTCACCATCTTCCCGGGAGCCACACCGTGACGGCGCATCGTCTGATTCCTGGCCTTTTTCTGGCGCTTGTCGTGACCGTGCCGGCGCTCGCGCAGGTCATCGACTCATCCCGTCACGACAGCAGTCTGCCGCTGGAGATCGAGGCGGACACGATGGAGGTCGAGCAGAACAGCCAGCGCGCCACATTCACCGGCGCGGTCGACGTCAAGCAGGGTGCTCTGACGCTCAATGCCGACACGCTGATCGTGCACTACCGCGAGGGCGAGGGCAGCGACAGCCAGATCAGTCTGATCGAGGTGATCGGCAACGTGTTCTTCTCGACGCCGCAGGAGACCGCTCAGGGGGACAGCGGCACCTATGATGTGGACACCGGGGTGATCACGCTGTTGGGCAATGTCGTGCTGACCAACGACAACTACGTGCTGCGCGGCGATGAAGCAACCATGAACCTTGAAACTGGCCAGAGTCAGATGACCGGCAGCAGTGATCGGGTTAAGGTGATCTTCGATAACGCAGGCTCACAAGAAGATCCTTGAGTTGACCACGGTAACGGCATCAGACCGCCCCACGCTTGTCGCCGACAATGCGGGACTGGCAGCGCAGAACCTGAGCAAGACCTACAGGCGTCGCCCGGTTCTGCGCGACGTCAATGTCGGTGTGCAGCGCGGCGAAGCGGTCGGGCTTCTGGGCCCCAACGGCGCGGGCAAGACGACCTGCTTCTATCTCATCACCGGCCTGATCACCGCCGATTCCGGCACCATCACGCTCGACGGCAATGACGTCACCGAACTGCCGATGTACCGGCGGGCCCGGATCGGCATCGGTTATCTGCCGCAGGAAGCGTCGATCTTCCGCGGCCTTACGGTCGAAGCGAACATCCGCGCCGTTCTGGAAGTGGTGGAGAAGGACCGCGACGTGCGCGAGGCCATGCTCGACGAGCTGCTCGCAGAGTTTTCGATCTCGCATCTGCGCCGCACGCCGGCTCTGGCACTGTCCGGCGGTGAGCGCCGCAGGGTCGAGATCGCCCGTGCGCTGGCCTCGCGCCCGAGCTTCATGTTGCTCGACGAGCCGCTGGCAGGCATCGATCCGATCGCGGTCGGCGACATTCGTGATCTCGTCACCCATCTCAAGGACCGCGGCCTGGGCGTGCTGATCACCGATCACAACGTGCGCGAGACACTCGACATCATCGACCGGGCCTACATCCTGCACGAGGGCCGGGTTCTGATGGAGGGCACGCCTGACGAGATCGTGGCGCACGAGGGCGTGCGCCGAGTCTATCTCGGTGAGCGCTTCCGCCTCTAGCGTGGTTTCAGGACAATGAGCCTGGCTCCATGTCTCGACCTGCGGCAGACCCAGTCCATGGTGATGACGCCGCAGCTGCAACAGGCGGTCAAGCTGCTGCAGCTCTCCAACATCGAGCTGACCTCCTACGTCGCAGAAGAACTCGAGCGGAATCCGCTGCTCGAGCGCGACTCTGCCGCCGAAACGACCCAGCCCGAGGCCGAGGATCGCAACCGTCAGGCGTTGGAGACAGAAAGCGAGGCAAGCGACCGGCGCGACGATGCGGAGAACGTCAATCTCGATGCGGCGGGATCGATGCCCTGGAGTACCGGGGGCCCGGTGGGACGAGGCAGCAACGCGGGCGGTGGTCTCAACGGCGTTGAGAGCACGGTCGCACGCGATTTCTCGCTGCAGGAGTACATGGCGCAGCAGATCCATATGGAGCTCGACGGAACCGAACGGCTGATCGCGCTCCACCTCCTCGGCACCCTCGATCAGGCCGGATATCTCACGGCCGATCGCGAACAGACCCTGGCGCAACTCGGATACACACAGGAGGCGTTCGAAGCGGTGTTGCAAAAGCTCCAGCGACTCGATCCGCCCGGCGTCTTCGCCCGCGACCTCAGGGAATGCCTGCGCATCCAGCTCGAGGACCGGAACCGGCTGGATCCGGTGAGCGGCGCCATGCTCGACAATCTCGACCTTGTCGCCAAGCGCGACTTCAACACCCTGAGAAAGATCGGCAACTGCTCGAACCAGGACATTCTCGATGTCCTCAACGAACTCAAGGCGCTCGATCCCAAGCCTGGTCTGCGTTTCGACGCCGGTCCGATCCAGGCTATCGCCCCCGACGTGATCGTGCGCGCCAGCCAGGCCGGCGGCTGGCATGTCCAGCTCAACACCGACAGCCTTCCGCGCATCCTGGCGAACGAGTGTTACTTCGCCGAGGTTCAACGCAATGCCAGGACCGACGAGGACAAGGCTTTCGTCACCGAGCAATGGACATCGGCCAACTGGCTGCTGAAGGCGCTCGATCAGCGGGCGCGGACCATTCTGCGTGTCGCACAGGAGATCGTGCGCCAGCAGGACATGTTCCTCGTCAAGGGTGTGGAACATCTGAAACCTCTGGTTCTTCGGGACATTGCCGATGCCCTGGAACTGCACGAAAGCACGGTCAGCCGGGTGACCAGCAACAAGTTCATGCTGACGCCGCGGGGCATTTTCGAACTGAAGTATTTCTTCACCGCCTCGCTCGGCAATACCGACGGCGGCCCCGCCCATTCGGCAGAGGCCGTGCGGCACCGCATCAAAGCGCTTGTGGAGGCCGAGACCGCAGCGAAAGTGATGTCCGACGACGGTATTGTCTCCGCACTCGCCGACGAGGGGATCAGCATCGCGCGCCGCACGGTGGCCAAGTATCGCGAAGCCATGCGCATTCCGTCATCGGTTCAGCGCCGCCGCGAACTGCGTCTCGACAGAGCTCCCAAACCCTGATTCGAAGCTTTTGGATGGTGCGCGAGGACTGCTTGTCTCGGCGGCAGTCTGGCGATATATGTGCGTGCCTCTGAGAGGGCCACGCCCCCATCGAGACGGGCGATCTGCCGCCGGATCCTTGGGCGCCGGCCGTTGAACCATGCAGATGATCGATGGGAAGACCATGAAGATTGCCGTGACAGGGCATCAGGTTGACGTTGGCGACGCGTTGCGCAGTTTTGTGACCGAAACGCTGGAAAACGGCGTGAGCAAGTACTTCGCCGATTCCATGGAAGCGCACGTGACCTTCTCGCGAGAAGGCAACGACTTCCACGCTCACATCTCGGTTCATGTCGGCCATGACATCCATGCCGAAGGCCGGGGCAGCAGCGACGACGCCTATGCCAGCTTCCGTCTGGCAGAGGAGCATGTCGAAAAGCAGCTCCGCCGCAGCAAGAGGAAGCTGCGCGAACACCATTGAACGGATCGATCGGCCCGCGCGTGTGGTGCCGGATCGGAGTGAGGATATGGAGATTTCTGAGCTGTTGACGCTCCAAAGCATCGTGCCCCGGCTGCGCGCCGCCAGCAAGAAACAGGCCTTGCAGGAACTCGCGTGCCAGGCGGAGACGATCTCGGGCATCAACGAACGGCTCGTTTTCGATGCCTTGCTGGAACGGGAGCGCCTGGGTTCGACCGGAGTCGGCCTCGGCATCGCCATTCCACATGCCAAGCTGACGGGTCTTGAGAGGCTGCATGGCCTGTTTGCGCGCGCCGATGCCGCGATTGATTTCGACGCGATCGACGAACAGCCCGTCGACCTCATGTTTCTGTTGCTGGCCCCGGAAAGCGCCGGTGCCGACCACCTCAAGGCGCTCGCCAAGGTCTCGCGCCTTCTGCGCAATCAGGACGTCTGCGAGAAGCTGCGCGGTGCCAACGGGGCGGAAGCAATCTACGCCCTTCTGACCGAAGCCAGTAAAGCGGACTGAGGCAGTCATGCTGGTCCACGGCACCTGTATCGAACTCGACGGTGTCGGCATCCTGTTCCGAGGTCCATCGGGTAGCGGAAAGAGCGACCTTGCCCTGCGGTTGATTGACAGCTGCGGCGCGCAGTTGGTGGCCGACGACCAGGTCGACCTCGAAAGCCATGACCAGCGATTGATAGCACGCGCCCTGGAGCGGCTCGCAGGCCTCATGGAAGTGCGCGGCGTGGGAATCGTCCCGGTCGACCACGCCGCTTCGGCAAGACTTGCCCTGATCGCCGATCTCTGTGCGCCTGAAGAGATCGAGCGTCTGCCCGAACCGCGCCGGGAGATGCTTGCCGGGGTCGAACTCCCCGCCCTTCACCTCTGCGCTCACGAACCCTCTGCAACGGCCAAGGTTCGCGCGGCGCTGGCCCTTCACCGGCCACAGGCGGACAGGCGATGACTGAGGAAACGAACGACCGGCATCTGGTCCTTCTGACCGGGCTCTCGGGAGCAGGGCGCAGCACCGCGTTGAAAGCGTTGGAGGACGAAGGCTACGACGCGATTGACAACCTTCCCCTGCACCTGGTGGAGATGCTGCTCGATGAGACCGACAACGTCCGGCTCGCGATTGTGGTCGACGTGCGGCAGCGCAGCTTCGATGTCGATGCGTTTCTCGCCATGAGCGATCGTTTGCGCACGCGTCCGCGGCTCAGCGTAACCGTCGTGTTTCTCACCTGCGACAGCGACGGCCTGCAGCGCCGTTTCACCGAGACCCGGCGCCCTCACCCGCTGGCCGGCAACGGCACCGTGGCCGACGGCATCGAAACCGAGCAGGCTCTGATGAAACCCGTCATGGCGCTCGCCGATCTGGTGGTCGATACCAGCGCGATGAACAGCGCTGCGCTGCGGCGCCATGTCGGCGAACACCTTCGTTTCGATCCGACACCGAGGCTTTCTGTCTTTGTGATGTCGTTTTCCTATCGCATGGGCATTCCCGGCAACGCCGACCTCGTCTTCGACGTGCGCTTTCTGTCGAACCCGCACTACGTCGACGAACTCAGGCACAAGACCGGCAAGGACGCCGAGGTCGCCCGTTTCATCGAATCCGACGACCGATTCGCGGACTTTTTCGACCGATTCGGCGGCCTGATCAGCGATTTGCTGCCCGCCTACACAGCCGAGGGGAAGCGCTATCTGACCATTGCCATCGGCTGCACCGGCGGGCGCCATCGGTCGGTTTTTGTTGCCGAACGGCTCGCCCCTCTGTTAAGCGAGGGCGGACGTCGTGTTGCATTGCAGCATCGTGAACTAACGTCATAACAGGCCGCCAAGGGCCTGCCTGATCGCACCAGCAGACGCAGCGAGCCATGATCGGATTGGTATTGGTCACCCACGGCCGCCTGGCCGAGGAGTTTGTTGCCGCCACCGAGCACGTCGTGGGCGAGCAAACGGCCGTGCGGGCCATCTGCATCGGCCCCGACGACGACATGGAGAAGCGCCGCGACGACATTGTCGAGGCCGTCAAGCAGGTCGACTCGGGTGCCGGGGTGATCGTGCTGACCGACATGTTCGGCGGCACACCGTCGAATCTCGCCATCTCGGTGATGGAAGCGGGCAACATCGAGGTCATCGCCGGCATCAACCTTCCGATGCTGATCAAGCTTGCTTCCGTGCGGGAGACCGCCTCGATCGACAATGCGGTTCACGCTGCCCAGGAATCGGGGCGCAAGTACATCAACGTGGCAAGCAGCCTGCTCAAGTCCAAGGGCTAAAACGGACATGGCGAACCCGGACGGATCGGCGGAAGTCGTGAGTCGGCGCCTCGTGATTGTCAACGAGCGTGGCCTGCACGCACGCGCGGCCGCCAGATTCGTCGCGACCCTCACCGACTTCGAGGCCGAGGTTGACGTCGAGAAGGACGGTGTGCGGGTGTCGGGACGCTCTATCATGGGGCTGATGATGCTCGCGGCCGCGCCGGGAACCACCATCGCGGTCGATGCCAGGGGCGCCGACGCCGAGGCCGCGGTCAACGCGATCACGACCCTGGTCGAGAATCGGTTCGACGAGTAGGCCGGGCACCATGACCGACAACACTCTGGCAGGTCTCGGTGTTTCGCAGGGCATCGCCATCGGTCCGGCGTTCGTGACAGAACACGGCTCGCTCGATGTGCCGAGCTTTGCCATCAAGGCCGATGCGGTCGATGACGAGATCGTCCGCTTCGGCAAGGCAATCGAGAAGTCAAAATCCCAGATCACGAAGCTGACCGCCAAGGCGCAGTCCCTGCCGGCGAGCGCCGCTGAGGAGCTCGAGTACCTGCTCACGGCACACGGCCAGATGCTCGACGGTTCCCGCCTCGTGCGCGGTGTCGAGACCCGTATCCGCGAACAGACGATCAACGCCGAGGCCGCAGTCTGGCAGGAGGTGGGTGAAATCGCCCAGGCCTTCGCGCAGATGGAAGACAGTTATCTCGCGGAGCGCAGCAAGGACGTCCATGACGTGGGCCAGCGGCTGATTCGCAACCTCATGGCCAAGCCCTATCGCGCCCTGACCGAACTGGCGGCCGGAACCGTCGTGGTCGCCGACGAGCTGACGCCGGCCGATACGGCACTGCTTGACCCGGCGCGCATCGCGGGCTTCGTCACGGCGATCGGCGGCGCTCAGGACCACACCGGCATCCTGGCCCGCTCGCTCGGTCTGCCCGCCGTCGTCGGCACGTCCGATCTTCTCCAGAACGTCCGCACCGGCGATATGGTCATTCTTGATGGTCAGGTCGGCACGGTCATCGTCAATCCGACAGATGACGTTCTGAAGCGTTATCAGGATCTCCAGACAGAGTTGAAGCGTCAGGCGCGCAAGCTCGAGCGGCTGCGCAATGTGCCCGCCAATACACGCGACGACATCCGTATCGGCCTGCAGGCCAACATCGACCTTGCCAGCGAGATCGGCCCTGCCCTGGAGCACGGCGCAGAGGGCATCGGGCTTTACCGCACTGAATACCTCTTCCTGAACCGCGATGATGTGCCGACCGAGGACGAGCAGTACGCCCATTTGCGCAACATCGTTGAAGCCATGGAAGGCCGCCCGGTCACCGTACGCACGCTCGATGTCGGCAACGACAAGCTGCCCTATTCCTTGGGTGAGCACCTGACGGTGAGCGCTAACCCGGCGATGGGCCTGCGTGCAATCCGTCTGTCGCTCAAGGTCGAGGAACTGCTGGAGAACCAGCTTTCGGCCATCCTGCGGGCCGGCGCCCACGGCCCCGTGCGCATCCTGCTGCCGATGATCTCGACGCCGTCCGAGGTCCGACAGGTCCGCCAGGCGCTCAAGAAGGTCGCGATCCGGCTGCGCCGCCGCCGGCAGAAGTTCGCCGATCCCCTGCCGCCAATCGGCGCGATGATCGAGATTCCGGGCGCGGCGCTCGCCGCTGACGGCCTGGCGCGGGACTGCGAGTTCTTCTCGATCGGGACCAACGATCTGACAATGTATACGCTCGCCATCGACCGCGGCGACGAGCAGGTGGCGCATCTCTACAGCCCGCTGCACCCCGCCGTGCTGCGGCTGATCCAGTTCACGACAGCAGCCGCCCTGCGCGCACGCATTCCGATCAACGTCTGCGGCGAGATGGCGGGTGACGAGCGCATGACCGCGATCCTGCTGGGTCTGGGCATCCGCGATCTTTCGATGGCCTCGGCCGCCGTGCCGCGGGTCAAACAGCGCGTCAGGACGCTCGACACCAACGAGGCGATGCGACGGGCTCAGACGATCATGGAACAGACCGATTCCGGGATGGTCGCGGCCCTGCTCGACGACTTCAACGCGTTGGCCTGAACCCCGCATCCGCTGGACGCCCCAGCACGTATTTGTTAAGCGGTGCGTCCCGCCCGGCAGGGCCATTGATTACCCGAAATTACCCGACAGATTGCAGAAACGGACGCTGAGATGAGCGAATTCACAGACTACAAGGTTGCCGACATAGGCTTGGCCGAGTGGGGCCGCAAAGAGATCGAGATTGCCGAGGTCGAAATGCCCGGCCTGATGGCGATCCGCGAGGGTTACGGCAAGGACAAGCCGCTGGCCGGCGCGCGCATCACCGGCTGCCTGCATATGACCATACAGACCGCCGTGCTGATTGAGACTCTGGCCCATCTCGGCGCCGAAATCCGCTGGTCGTCGTGCAACATCTTCTCGACCCAGGATCAGGCGGCCGCAGCAATTGCTGCGGCCGGAATCCCGGTCTTTGCCTGGAAGAGCGAGACCGAAGAAGAGTACGTCTGGTGCATTGAGCAGACGATCCACGGCCCCGACGGCTGGGTGCCGAACATGCTGCTGGACGACGGCGGTGACCTCACCGCGATCATGCACGACAGGTACCCCGAGCTTCTCAAGGACGTGCACGGCGTCAGCGAGGAGACTACCACCGGCGTGGCACGTCTTTACCAGATGGCCAAGAAGGGCGAACTTCTGGTTCCCGCCTTCAACGTCAACGATTCCGTGACGAAGTCGAAGTTCGACAATGTTTACGGCTGCCGCGAGAGCCTCACCGACGGCATTCGCCGCGCCACCGACGTCATGATGGCGGGCAAGGTCGCCGTGGTCGCGGGTTACGGCGGTGTCGGCAAGGGTTCGGCGCAGTCGCTGCAGGGTGCGGGCGCCCGTGTGATGGTGACCGAAATCGACCCGATCTGCGCGCTCCAGGCCGCCATGGACGGCTATGAGGTCGTCACCATGGACGATGCCGCGTCCAGGGCCGACATCTTCGTTACCGCCACCGGCAACACGGATGTCATCACGGTCGACCACATGCGGGCCATGAAGGACCGTGCGATCGTCTGCAACATCGGCCACTTCGACAACGAGATTCAGGTCGAGGCGACCAGGAACTTCAAGTGGAAAAACATCAAGCCGCAGGTCGACGAGATCGAGTTCCCCGACGGCAAGAAGATCATCCTTCTGGCCGAGGGTCGCCTGGTGAACCTGGGCTGCGCGACGGGCCATCCGAGCTTCGTGATGAGCGCCAGCTTCACCAACCAGGTGCTGGCCCAGATCGAACTCTGGAGCCACAAGGACAAGGGCACCTACAAGCGTGACGAGGTCTACGTGCTGCCCAAGCACCTTGATGAGCAGGTCGCCATGCTGCACCTGGAGAAGGTCGGCGCGACGCTCACCAAGCTGACCGATCATCAGGCCGACTACATCGGCGTCGACCGGAACGGTCCGTTCAAGCCGCACGAATACCGTTACTGATTACTCGCGACAGTGTGATCGACGGGGGCCGGAGCGAATACTCCGGCCCTCTTTCGTTCAGCGGCAGGATCGCAGGTGGCCCATGTCGAGATGGACGTGGTCGTCATGGGCCTCGTTGTACGCGGGACCCGGAACGACGTTGAACAGGCCGCAGCCGTTGGTGATGGGTCGCTCGACAGTCCTCAGGCAGGAAAGCGGCGCGCGGTCGAGCGCGGCGTGGCAGGCCTCGGGATCGGCGGCCAGGCTGTTGAGCGGGAGGCGCGTCAGCCTGTGCGGTTCCGCTGCAAGATCAATGGGCGACAACCACCAGCTTTCAGGGATCCGCAGCCCTCCTTGCTGCAGAGCGGTCAACCAGAAGCGCGGCGAAGACCGCTCCGGTCACACCAAGCCGCAGACGCCACGACAGACGTCGAAATCCAAGCATCGCGTTCTCCCATCCGCGTGCAGGAGAACGACGAAGCGTGGCCGAAACAGGTCGCTCGCACGGCCGTTTCAGGCCCCCGGGACACCTCGGGTGGTCGAGTACTGGAAGTGAAGCGGTTTGTCCGGATAGACGAGATCATGGATGGCATGGGCTGCCATCGCCGTTTCGGAGAAGCCGGAGAGAATGAGCTTCAGCTTGCCGGGATAGGTCACAATGTCGCCGACGCCATAGATGCCGGGCGTGCTGGTCTGCGCCGTGGCGGGATCGGTGGTGATGAGGTTCTTTTCCAGATTGAGACCCCAGGCGGCGATCGGGCCGAGCTCCATACGCAGACCATAGAAGGGCAAGAGCAGATCGGCGTCGAGGCGGCGCTCGTTGCCGTCAAGGTCGGCCACGATCACGGCCGAGAGTTGTCCGCCTTCACCGTCGAGCCCGTGTAGATGGTACGGCACGACCAATTCGACCTCACCCGACTCGACCAGCGCCTGCATGCGCTTGACGCTGTCGGGTGCAGCACGGAATCGATCGCGACGATGGACAACCATGATCTCGTCGGCGATGCCGTGGAGACCGAGAGCCCAGTCCAGCGCGGAATCGCCGCCGCCCGCGATCACGACCTTCTTGCCGCGATGGTCCTCCTTGCGGGTCACGAGGTAGGCGACCGAACCGGTCTCCTCGTAAGTCTCGATACCGGACAGAGGCGGACGGTTGGGCCCGAAGGCACCGCAACCGGCGGCGACGACGATGGCCTTGCAGACGATCTCCGTGTCGGCCGACGTCCGCACGACAAAGGCGCCGGCCTCGCCTTCCAAGGCAACCACCTGCTGGTCGAGATGGCAGACGGGATCGAACGGCGCGGCCTGCTGGTCGAGTTGACGGATCAATTCAGAGGCCTCGATCTCGGGATAGCCCGGAATGTCGTAGATCGGCTTCTCGGGGTAGAGCGCCGTGCATTGGCCGCCGACCGCATCGAGCGTGTCGACCACATGGCAGCGCATGTCGAGCATGCCCGCCTCGAAAACCTGGAAGAGACCGACCGGTCCCGCGCCGATGACCACGATGTCGGTCTCGTGCCGCTGTGCCATGCGTTATCCCCGTGTAACCACCACCTGCCGCAGGGCCAGGCTTTCCTCGCGACCGCCGCGGGGCTAGGACTTACCCGATGGAGGCTCATCTGAACAACCTGTCGCGTGACGAAGCCATCGGGAGGTTTTTGAACCGATGTGGTTGGGGCGATGCCGAACGACACCCACTGGCGGGCGATGCCTCGTTCCGGCGCTACGATCGCATCAGGGGGCCACGCGGGCGCGCCGTTCTGATGGATGCGCCGCCGCCGGAAGAGGATATTCGTCCATTCGTGACGGTGGCACGCCATCTCTCTGCGACAGGTCTCGCCGCGCCGGCAATCCTGGACGAGGATGCCGAGGCTGGCTTCCTTCTGCTTGAGGATCTCGGAGACAGCATCTACACCCGTGTCCTGATCGGGAGCGACAACGAAATCACGCTCTACGTCGCCGCCATTGAGGCGCTTGCCGTCCTTCATCGTGCCGCATTGCTGCACGATCTGCCGCCCTACGACGACGATCTGCTCCACTTCGAGCTCTCGCTTCTGACCGACTGGTTTATGCCGCTCGCAGGCCTGGAACTGACCGCCGAGGGGCGCGACGAGTTCGTCGCGCTGTGGGACGATCTGTTCCCGCTCGCGCGGCGGCTGCCCGATGTCGTCGTCCTGCGCGACTACCACGCCGACAATCTGCTCTGGCTTCCCGAGCGGGACGGAGTCAAACGCGTCGGCCAGCTCGATTTCCAGGACGCCGTGATCGGGCCGGCCAGCTACGACATCGTCTCCCTGCTCAAGGATGCACGCCGTGACGTCGCGCCGGAGACGGTCGAGGCGGCCATCGAGAGTTATCTCGCGGCGTTCCCGTCGCTCGACCGCGCCGACTTCGAAACCTCCTGTGCGGTCATGGGCGCGCACCGGAATTTGAAGATCGCCGGCATCTTCTGTCGCCTGCTCACGCGCGACGGCAAACCCGGCTACCAGGACTACATGCCCAGGGTCTGGGGCCATCTCGCCCATGAGCTGCGGCATCCGGCGCTCGCACCGCTAACGGACTGGCTCGACCGCTGGATCCCTTCGGAGAAGCGGACACGGGCCGCATGATGGCGCCGTCGCGTGCGATGATCCTCGCTGCCGGCCGGGGCATGCGCATGCGGCCGATCTCCGATCACACGCCCAAACCCCTGATCGAGATCGGCGGACGGTCGATGCTGGACCGCATGCTGGACCGCTTTCACGGCTTTGGCACCGTTGTGGTCAATGCCTGGCATCTTGCAGGCCGGATCGCTGACGCACTCGAACAACGCGGCGACCCCGCTGTCGTTCTGAGCCGGGAATCGGACCTGCTCGACACCGGCGGTGGCGTGCTGAATGCACTCGACATGCTGGGTGCCGATCCCTTCGTCGTCGCCAACGGTGACGTCCTGATTGCGGAACGCGGCACGCCGGCCCTGGAGATCCTGGCGGCAGCCTGGGATGAGCGCCGGATGGACGCGTTGCTGCTGCTCGTGCCGACAGCCGAGGCTGGAGGGTTTCGCGGTGCGGGGGACTTCTTCCTTGATGAGGATCATCGCCCGGTGCGCCGGGGCGAAGCCCCGCATGCCCCCTTCGTCTATGCCAGCCTCCAGATCGTTCATCCACGGCTGCTGCGCGATGCGCCGGAACCGCCGTTCTCCTTCAACCTGCTCTGGGACAAGGCGCTCGCCGCCGGTCGCCTGTTCGGTGTGCAGCACGACGGTGGCTGCTTCACGGTTGATACGCCCGAGAACCTCGAGGCAGCCGAGCGTTGGCTGAAGGACATGACATGAAGGGCGTCTACAACATTCCGAGCGGGGTATCCTTCGTCGATGCGCTGGCTGCAGGGGTGTTACACGACACCAGGGGCGAGCCCGCCGCCCTGGATGATACGTTAATCCTGGTTCCCACGCGGCGCGCCTCTCGCAGCCTGCGCGAGGCGTTCCTGCGCCAGTCGGACGGGCATGCGCTGATTCTGCCCGCGATCCGTCCGATCGGCGATGTGGACGAGGACGAACTCACGGTCTCGCTCGCCGGCGAACATGAAACCGGCCTCGACATCCTTCCTGCGATCACGCCGCTGCGCCGACAGCTCCTCCTGGCCCGGCAGATCCGGAACGATCCTGAATTCGGCGTCACGAGCGACGAGCAGGCTGCCAAACTTGCCGAGGCCCTGGCGTCCTTCATCGACGAAGTCGACACGGCCGAGGTTTCGATGGATCGGCTCGACACCTTGGTCGAGGGCGATCTCGCCGAACACTGGCAAACGACGCTGGTGTTCCTGCGACGAGTTGTCGATGGCTGGCACCAGCAGTGCACCCGTGAGGAGCGGCTGGATCCGGCCCGTCGCCGCCGCATGTTGCTGGACACGCTGAACGAACGCTGGCGCCTCCGTCCTCCCCATCACCCTGTTATCGCTGCGGGTTCCACGGGCTCGATCCCATCGACGGCCAGGCTTCTCGCACGCATCGCCGCCCTGCCCCATGGCGCGGTCGTTCTTCCCGGGCTCGATCGCGAGCTCGACGAGGCGGCTTGGGACGCGATCGAGGCCAGTCACCCCCAGCATGGCCTCAAGACCCTGCTCGATCACATCGGGATCGAACGGAAGATGGTGACGGACTGGGGGCCGCTCCCGGACTCCGGCCTGGTGCTCGGCAGTCCGGCGCGCCGCCGGCTGCTTTCCGACGCCCTTCGCCCCCCGTTGGCCGAAGGACCGGCTGTGGCGAACACTGCCGACGCCATCAGCGGTCTCGAACTCGCCGCCTGCGCCAACCCGCGGGAAGAGGCTCAGGTGGCTGCGCTGCGGATGCGCATTGCGCTGGAGGAACCGGAACGCACGGTTGCGCTGGTCACGCGCGACCGGTCGATCGCCCGTCGCGTGGCATCGGAACTGCGGCGCTGGAACATCGATGTCGACGACTCGGCCGGTATGGCGCTTGGCGCGGCCCCGGCGGGCGTGTTCTTCCGCTTGCTGGCCCGCGCCCTCGCCGCGAACTGGGCACCCGTCCCCGTGCTCGCGCTGCTGAAGCACCCGTTTCTGCGTCTCGGCCGCGACCCTGCCGAGATCCGTCCGCTGGTTCGCCGCCTCGAACGCAGGGCGCTGCGCGGCCCGCGCCCGGCGCCCGGGATCGACGGTCTGCGGGATGCCGTCGACGAAAATGCCGATCTCCAAGGCTTTCTTGACGAGATCAGCAGCGCTATCGGGGGATTTGCCGAGCAACTGGCCACACAGGCTGCGCCGCTCGCGCTTCTGATCGAGGCCCATGGCCGGGCGTTCGAGGCATTGGCACGTCCGGCGGACGCGTCAACCGGATCGATCTGGCAGCACGATGACGGAGAAGCGCTGCACAGCTTTGTCGCGGAGATGCGCGACCATGCGGGCGCCTTCGGATTGATCCAGACCGAAGCCTACCCCGCCCTGCTCGACACCCTGATGGCGCAGCGCGTCGTCAGGCCGCGCTTCGGCAAACACCCCCGTGCCTTCATCTGGGGGCCGCTCGAGGCCCGCATGCAGCACGCCGACTGCGTCATCCTGTCCGGCCTGGTCGAAGGCAACTGGCCACCTGAACCGCCCCACGACCCCTGGCTCAGCCGACCGATGCGCAGGCGCTTCGGCCTGGACACCCCGGAGCAACGCATCGGCCTCGCCGCGCACGATTTTGTTCAGGCCGCTTCGGCCGCCAACGTGCTGCTGCTTTACTCCGAACGCGCGGACGGCGCACCGACGGTTCCGGCGCGTTGGCTCGTACGCCTGCGCGCCCGGCTTGATGCCTGCGGTCTCGCACGCGAGACATTGGCCGGTGCCACGCTCTGGCGGCGCTGGCAGACGGTCCTGGACCGTCCGCCGCTGGTCGAACCTGTCGAGCAGCCGCAGCCGCGCCCCCCGATCGAGGACCGTCCCCGAAATCTGTCCGTCACCCAGATTGCGCTCTGGCAACGTAACCCCTATGCGATCTACGCGCGCCATGTCCTTGGTCTCAGGCCGCTCGACGAGATCGACGAAGACGCCGACGCCGCCATGCGCGGCAGCTTCATCCACGAGGCCCTGGAACGTTTCGTCACGGAGTTTCCCGACAACCTGCCATCCGATGCGCTGGATCGCCTGCTGGATCATGGGCGCAACATCCTCGGTCCGATGCTGGAGCGCCCGGTGGTCGCAGCCTTCTGGTGGCAGCGCTTCGAGCATATCGCGGGCTGGTTCGTGGAGGAGGAACGACGGCGACGCGACCGCATCACCAGAATCGTGGCTGAGACAAGCGGATCGCTCGAGATCGACGACGGTTCGGGCGGACGGTTCCGGCTGACGGCGAAGGCGGACAGGCTTGAAATAGGCGATGACGGCCGCATCGCCGTGGTCGACTACAAGACTGGCGCACCGCCGACCAGGAAGGATGTAATCAGCGGGATGGCCCCGCAGCTGCCGCTCGAGGCTGCCATGGTCGAGGCTGGCGGATTCGAGGATCTGGAGCAGGCATCGGTCGCGAGCCTCGAGCACTGGAAGCTGACCGGCGGTCATATCGGTGGCAAGATCACTACGATCGCGGATGAGACCGACCAGATCGCACGGGACGCACGGGACGGCCTGCAACGCCTCGTGTCGATCTTCGCCCGACCGGAGACGGCTTATCTGGACCATCCTGCGGGCGAGCCCGTTCATCGGTTCGACCCCTACCTCGATGTCGCTCGCACCAACGAATGGCGCCTGGGCTGGGGCCAACCGCTGGACGATGTTGCGTTCGTCGACGTGCCGGAGAGCGGGACGCCTCGCCCTCGGGCATCCGACCCGCGGCAACAGGCCATGTCGGACCCGAACATGTCGGTCTGGGTGGCGGCCTCGGCCGGCACCGGAAAGACCAAGGTGCTGACCGACCGCGTGCTGCGTCTTCTGCTCGACGGCAACCCACCCTCACGCATCCTCTGCCTGACGTTCACACGCGCCGCCGCGGCAGAGATGGCCAACCGCATCCGCCAGGAGCTGGCCGGCTGGTCGGCCATGGACAACACCGACCTCCGTACCGATCTCACCGCGCTGACCGGATCGGAGCCCGATGACGACGTGATGGCACGCGCGCGCATCCTGTTCGCGGCCACGCTCGACGCGCCGGGCGGCCTGCAGATTGCCACGATCCACAGCTTCTGCCAGTCACTCCTGGGACGCTTTCCACTCGAGGCTGGTATCGCCCCCCATTTCGGGCTGATCGAGGATCGCGCCCGTTCCGAGCTCCTGCAGGCGGCACGCGACAGCGTCATCGGCCGCATCGCGGCAGGGCGTGCGCCGGCGCTTCGCTCCGCGCTCGACAGGCTCTTGCTGGAGGCCGGAGAAGGTCGGGCCAGCGCGCTGCTGCAGGAGATCTGCGACAGCGCCGCCGCGTTCGACCACATGCTGCGGCGCTACGGTACCCTCGACGAGGCTTTGCGCGCCTTGGCGATGGGCCTCCAGATCGATCCCGACCAGACCGACCGGGATGTCGTCGCCAAGGCCTGCCGCGACCGGGAGATGGACGGCGACGCTCTGCGGCGTGCCGCCGAAGCCCTGTCGGGTGGCGGCAAGACAGACATCGAGGCGGCCGATGCAATCGCTCCGTTCCTGGCAGCAGCCGAAGCCGATCGCCCGGATTTCTTCCACACCTACGCCAGTGCCTTCCTCAAGAGGGATTGGACCCCCGGCTCGCGACCGGTCGGCAGCAAGGCCGTACGCGAAAGCCATCCCGATCTCGCCGAGGCACTCGATGGGGAACGCGAGCGCCTTGCCCTGGTCTTCGAGCGGCTGAAGGCGTTCGAGACCTTCGAGCGAACGCGGGCCGTGCTTGTGCTGGGTGCGGATATCCTGACCGATTTCCGGCGGATGAAGGCAGCCATGGCCATGCTCGACTATGATGACATGATCGAACACGCGCGTGCACTGCTGTCGAAGCCCGATATCGCGCCCTGGGTTCTGTTCAAGCTCGACGGCGGTATCGACCATGTTCTCGTCGACGAAGCCCAGGACACCAATTCCGCCCAGTGGGACGTGATCCTGAAGCTGACCGAGGAGTTCTTTGACGGAGCGGGCGACCGGGAGCGGCCGCGCACGATCTTCGTTGTCGGTGACGAGAAGCAGTCGATCTTCAGCTTTCAGGGCGCCGATCTGGACGCCTTCCAGGCGGTGCGCCGGACTCTGGAGGAGCGCGCTGCCCCCGGTACCTGGCTGGCCGACAGCCTGGACCTTTCGTTCCGCTCGGTGCCCGCCATCCTCAATCTGGTCGACGCTGTGTTCGACAGTCCCGAGGCCTCATCGGGCGTCGTTTTCCGCGGCGAGACCATTCGCCACGAGTCCTTTCGCAAGGAGGACGGCGGCATGGTCGAGGTCTGGCCCGTACTGCATGCTGAGACGCCGGAGCTCGGCGATCCCTGGACACGCTGTCTCGACAGCTCCCAACCGCGCGACCACAACACACGACTCGCCGCCGCCATGGCGCAGCGCATCGCCGAACTGACAGGCGCCGACGGCGGGCCCGGAGAGATTCTCGCGTCGCGCGGTGACACCGTGAGGGCCGGCGATGTTCTGGTTCTGGTGCGTCGCCGGAGCGACTTTGTGACCGCCCTGGTGCGCGAACTGCGTCGCGCTGGGGTGGCCGTGGCCGGCGTCGACCGCATGGATCTGACGGGCGAAATCGTCGTGCGCGATCTCCTCGCTCTGGGACGACTCTGCCTGCTTCCCGAAGACGACCTGTCCCTCGCCAGCGTGCTCAAGGGCCCCTTCGTGGGTTTCGACGACGATCTGCTCTTCCAGCTCGCAACGAACCGGCAGGACGACACAACGCTCTGGCAAACGCTGCGCCAGCGCCGCAACGAGGCGCCGGCCTTCGATCGTGCCGCATCATGGATCGAAAGCCTCCTCAGCATGACGGATCTTGCCGCACCGTTCGATTTTTTCGACCGGTTACTGACTCTGCCGTGTGCCAGCGCCGAGGGATTCAACGGCCGCAAGGCGCTGATCCATCGCCTCGGGCTGGAAGCCCAGGACCCGCTCGACGAATTCCTCAACCTCGCACTGGCTTACGAGCGCGATCATGCCCCCTCGCTGCAGGGATTCGTGTGGTGGATCTCCAGCGGCACCGCCGAGGTCAAGCGCGAGGCTGAGACAGCGGGCGACACAGTGCGCATCATGACCGTGCATGGCTGCAAGGGCCTTCAGGCACCCGTCGTCTTTCTCGTCGACGACATGGGACGTGACCGATCGGGTCCGTCGATCCACTGGGATCCCCGGGTCTTGCTGCCGTTGTGGGTCGGCGCTGCGGCGGTCCGAACGACGTGGGGCGACAGTCTCTCCGACGCACGCAGCCGCAAGGCCGCCGAAGAGGAACGCCGCCTGCTTTACGTCGCCCTGACACGGCCCAGGGACCGTCTCTATGTCTGTGCGGCGCAGAAGGGCAGCAACGAGAAACTCGGAACATGGCACGACATGATTGCCAAGGCGCTCTCCGGACTCGATGGCCGTGCATCGGTCGCGGTGCCGTTCGACGGCGAGGCCTGGCGTCTGACGTGCCCGCAGGTCCGGCCGGTCGACCTGCAGCCGGTCGGTCCGGACCGTGACGTCGCGATCGTGAATCTACCGTCCGAAGCAACGATGGACCTGCCCGCCGAAAGAGCCATCGACCGGCCGATCAGTCCGTCACGTCTGACCGGGGCCGAGGCGTTACCGCGCTCACCGCTCGGCGAACGGGATGACGGCGCCGCACTGAAACGCGGCCGCCTGGTGCATCGCCTGCTGGAGTTGTTGCCACCGGTTCCGCTCGACAGGCGAACAGCGGCAGCCGGACGACTCATTACGTCACACGCTCCCGAACTTTCCGACACGGAACAACGGGACATCGCGGACCGCGTGCTCGCTCTTTTGGACGACCCTGCCTACGCCTTCGTGTTCGGGCCGGGAAGTCGTGCCGAAGTGGCGGTGTCGGGTGTGCTGGGCGAGATGGTTGTAGCAGGCCAGATCGACCGTCTGGCCGTGTCGCATGAGAAGGTCGCGATCATCGACTTCAAGACCGGACGGAATGCTCCTGACGTCGCGGACAAGACTCCAGTCGCCTATCTCAAACAACTTGCTGGCTATCGCGAACTTGTGCGCCTGATCTACAAGGATCGATCAATATCCTGTTCTTTACTTTGGACTGATATACCTTCACTGGTGGAGATCCCGAGTTCTCTTCTGGATACCCACAGACTGCCGTCATGGCAGGCTTGCACCGCTTGACGCCTTGGCGGGGCCTTCCTAAATACGTCGTCCACTCGGGATCATGGCCTGCCTGCCAGCGAGACCGGGAGCAACAAATCAGGAGAGACGAGGACCATGAGCATCCAGCATACGACCGATGATTCGTTCGAACAGGATGTCCTCAACGCAGATGGCCCCGTGCTGGTCGATTTCTGGGCCGAGTGGTGCGGACCCTGCAAGCAGATTGCGCCCGCGCTCGAGGGCCTGTCCCAGGACTACGGCGACAAGGTCCAGGTCGTGAAGGTCAACATCGACGAGAATCCCGGCACCCCGTCGAAGTACGGCGTGCGCGGCGTCCCGACGATGATGATGTTCAAGGGCGGCGAAGTCGCCGCCGTGAAGGTCGGCGCCCTGCCCAAGAGCAAACTCTACGAGTGGGTCGACGGCGCGATGTGAGATCTTGCGCCAGCGGGTGACCGCCGGCGCCGCGCTTCTCGCGACAATGTGAAGGTTCTGCGAGCGCCGCAACCTTGGTGCCGCTACCGCTTGGCATCATAATCGCCCGGTGAAGCTGGGCGACTATCTGACCACCTCGGGATTCTCCGTACGGGACCTTGCCAGAACGGTAAACTTCACCGAAGCGGCGATGAGTCGGTATGTCTCGGGCAAGCTTCTGCCCCGCGCCGAGATCATGCAGCGCATCGTCGAGGCGACCGAAGGCGAAGTTCAAGCCCAATGACTTCTTTGAGCGTGCACACGTGGCCGCGCCACGATCCGGCCGGGACGGTCCTGTCGTGACCGGTCCCTCAACAAACCACGACTCGGCGACCGACGAGGCTGGAGCGTTCCTGGCGCAGCACCCTGAGGTGCGCTGGGTCGACGCGATGATACCCGATATCTGCGGCATTCCCCGGGGGAAGCGACTCGACGTTTCGGCTCTCGGGAAGCTCTACACCACGGGCCTCGTTCTGCCGGGATCGACCTATGCGCTCGACATGCTGGGCAACAATGTCGACAGCACCGGCATGGGGCCGGCCGATGGCGATCCCGACTATCCCTGTCATGCCGTTCCCGGAACGCTGACGGCTGTGCCGTGGCAGGGGCCTGAGCACGCCCAGGTCCTGATGAGCATGAGCGATCAGAACGGCAAACCCTGGTGGCTCGACCCGCGTCATATCGTGCGTCGGATCGCCGATCAGGTGGGTGCGCTCGGCTTCACGCCGGTCGTGGCGATCGAGCTGGAGTTCTATCTGCTCGAGAACGACGCCGACGAGGACGGCAGGCCGATGCCGGCCCGCTCGCCGGTGACGGGCCGCAAGCCGTCGGAAACCCAAGTTTATCTGATGGACGAGCTCGATGCCTATGCGCCGGTGCTCAACGACATCGTCGCGACCTGTCGGTCCCAGGGTATCCCCACCGACGTCGCAACCATCGAGTACGCGCCGGGTCAGTTCGAGATCAACCTGCACCACACGGACGATCCCGTCGCGGCCTGCGATCACGCCATGCTGCAGAAGCGCGCCATCAAGGGTGTTGCCGCAGCCAAGGACCTGACAGCAACCTTCATGGCCCGGCCTTTCCGCCAGTTCTCCACAAGCGGCACGCATATCCATATTTCGTTGCTCGATGACCAGGGACGGAACGTGTTCGACGACGGTGGACCTCAGGGCAGCGAGCTCTTCCGTCATGCGATCGGGGGCTTGGTGGCGACCATGGCCGAGGCCATGCCGATCTGGGCGCCCAACGCCAACTCGTTCCGCAGGATCACACCGACGGGCTGGGTACCGATGGCGCCGACCTGGGGCTACAACAACCGAACGGTCTCGCTCAGGGTGCCGGGCGGGCCTTCAGCGGCGCGGCGCATCGAGCACCGACCGGCCGGCGCCGACGCCAATCCCTATCTGGTCGCGGCCGCGATCCTGGCGGGTGTGCACCACGGCATCACGAATGCGATCGATCCCGGCGCTCCGATAACGGGCAACGCAGCCGAAAAGGTCGCCCCGACGCTGCCCGCGATCTGGGTTGACGCTCTGCGTGCGTCGGATAATGCGAAGGTTCTGCCCGACTACTTCGGTGCGACGTGGTGGGACATCCACAGCAAGCTCAAGTGGGCCGAGTTCCACGAGTTCAACGACCACATCTCGAATCTTGAGTACGAGCGTCTGTTGACGCTGATCTAACCGTCCTGCGCCGCCAGGACCCGGCCGGCGAGATAGAGCGATCCACACATCAGGATCCGGCTGGCTTCCCCGGAGCGGCCCGCGAGATCGACCAAGGCGTTCTCGAAGCTGTCGGCCCGGGAGGCATTGATCCCGGTTTCCCGTAACAGGGCTTCCGTGTCTTCGGCAGGCAGGGTGTTCTTTTCGCCGGGGATACTGACGGCAACAGCGCGCCTGACATGCCGTGCAAGCGGCGCGATGAAGCCGCGGGGATCCTTGGTGTTCATCATGCCTACGACAAGATCGAGCGGACGTTCGGCCCAGTTCGAGGCCATGCCGGCGAGCACCTCGCCTGCAGCGGGATTGTGGCCGCCGTCGAGCCAGAGCTCGACATCATCGCCGACGAGGCGGTTGAGCGCACCACCCTCCAGCTTCTGGAGACGTGCAGGCCATCGTGCGGTTCGAAGCCCCTCTGCCATGTGGTCGTCGTTGATCGAGAAACCCTTGAGACGACGTAGGGCGGCCACCGATGTCGCCGCGTTAAAGGGCTGATGCGGTCCGAGCAGAACCGGCGTCGGAAGCGCCAGACGTTCGTCGCCATCGCGCAGGACAAAGCCATCGGCGCCGATCTCGGTCGCTTCGAAGTCACGCCCCGCGAGCCAAGCCGGCGCCCCCAGCGCATCGGCCTTCTCAAGCAGGACGTCGCGCGCGTCGATCTCCTGCGGACCGATCACGACCGGCACACCGGTCTTGATGATCCCGGCCTTCTCACCGGCGATCTTGGACAATGTGTCGCCGAGAAATTGTTGGTGGTCGTAGGAGATCGGCGTTATGATCGAGATCAGCGGCCGGTCGACAACATTGGTCGCATCAAGACGACCGCCCAGACCGGTTTCCATCAAGAGAATATCGGCCGGCTCGCGCGAAAACGCTAGGAATGCGGCTGCGGTCGTGACTTCAAAGAACGTGATGGCTTCGCCGCCGTTCGCTCGTTCGCATTCGTCGAGCAGGTCGGCCAGGGCATCTTCGTCGATCGCCGCACCGTCGATCTCGATGCGTTCGTGAAACCGGACCAGGTGCGGCGAGGTGTAGCTGTGGACGCGGTAGCCGGCAGCGCGCAGAACGGCGCGCATGTAGGCGACGATCGAACCCTTGCCGTTGGTGCCTGCAATGTGGACCACGGGCGGGAGCTTCGTGTATGGCTGTCCGAGCCGCTCAAGGATCGCGTACATGCGGTCGAGCGACAGGTCGATCAGCTTCGGATGAAGCCCCATCAAACGTTCGAGCAGAACATCACTTGACAGTTTGCTCACGCAGGCGCCGCTTCTTCGGCATCGTTCGCCGGGATCTGCAGAAGCTCGTCTTCCTGCGGGCGGCCCGACATCAGGTGATCGAGCAGGATGACCAGCCGGTCACGCAGCTCGGGCCGACGCACCACCATGTCCAGCATGCCGTGATCGAGCAGATACTCGGCACGCTGGAAACCTTCGGGCAGCTTCTCGCGGATCGTCTCTTCGATCACGCGCGCGCCGGCGAAACCGATGATGGCACCGGGTTCGGCGATCGAGACGTCACCCAGCATTGCAAATGAAGCTGTCACACCGCCCGTGGTCGGATTTGTCATCACGCTGATGTAGGGCAGACTGGCCTCCTTCAGCTCGGTGATGGCGACCGTCGTGCGGGCCATCTGCATCAGCGATAGGATGCCCTCTTGCATGCGCGCGCCGCCCGACGCCGAAAAGATGATCAATGCGGCATCCTGAAGCCTGGCCAGCCGCGCCGCCGTGACGATTGCCTCGCCGACAGCGGTGCCCATCGAACCGCCCATGAAATCGAAGTTAAAGATGGCGCAGACAACAGGGCGTTCCCCGACTTCGCCATGGGCCACGACCATGGCGTCTTTCTCGCCGGTCTTCGTCTGGGCTTCCTTCACGCGATCGGAGTAACGCTTGCGGTCGCGGAAGCGCAGCGGGTCGGCGGCGACCTTGGGAAGTTCGATGCGATCGAACTTGCCGTCGTCGAACAGGGACCGTAGTCTGACATCAGGCGCGATACGCATATGGAAGCCGCAATGCGGGCAGACGTTCATCGCGGCTTCGAGATCGCGGTGAAAGATCATCTGCTCGCAGTTCGGGCATTTGTCCCAGAGCGTCTCCGCCGTCTGGGTCTTGCGAACCAGATCCCGGATCTTGGGAAGCGCCAGATCGGAGAGCCAGCTCATGCCATCGCACTCTTGATTCCCGAGGAAAGATCGCGGGCGATGTTCAAGACATTCTCGACACATGCGCGCGTGCCCTTGCCGTCGGCGTCAAGCCCGTGGGCGACCGCCTGACAGAAGACGGTCCCGACGGCGATGCCATCCGCCACCCGTGCGATCGCCTCGGCGTGCTCGGCGGTCTTGATGCCGAAACCGACGGCCACCGGCAGGTCGGTCGCCGCCTTGATGCGTGCAACTGCATCGCCCACGACGGCGGGATCGGCCGATCGGGTGCCGGTAATCCCGGTGATCGAGACATAGTAGACGAAACCCGAAGCGTTCAAGAGCACGGCCGGCAGGCGCCTGGCATCGGTCGTCGGCGTTGCGAGCCGGATCCAGTTGAAGCCTGCTTCGATCGCCGGAAGACAGAGTTCGTTGTCCTCCTCGCTCGGCATGTCGACGAGGATCAGGCCGTCGATGCCCGCCTCCTTGGCATCGGCCAGGAAGGCTTCGTTGCCGTAGGAGTAGATCGGATTGTAGTAACCCATCAGCACGATCGGCGTGTCCTGATCGTCCTTTCGGAACTCCCGCACCATCTCGATCGTGCGGCGCAGGGTCATGCCGGTCCGGAGCGCGCGCTGGGCGGCGACCTGAATGGTCGGCCCGTCGGCCATCGGATCGGTGAAGGGCATGCCGAGCTCGATAATGTCGGCACCGGCGGCAGGGAGACCCTTGACGATGTCGAGCGAGAGATCGAAATCGGGATCGCCCGCCATGATGTAGGCGACGAGCGCCGCGCGGCCTTCGTCCTTTAGTGCGGCAAAGCGCCTGTCGATGCGGGTCTCGCTCAAATCTCCACTCCCAGCGTTTCAGAGACCAGGAAGACGTCCTTGTCGCCCCGTCCGCACATGTTCATGCAGATGATGTGATCCCTCGGCAGATCCGGCGCGATCTTCATGACATGGGCCAGCGCATGGGCGGGCTCCAGCGCCGGGGTGATGCCCTCGAGCCGGGTGCAGAGCTGGAAGGCGTCGAGCGCCTCCTGATCGGTCGCCGAGACATAGTTGACGCGGCCGACGTCGGCGAGCCAAGCGTGTTCGGGCCCGATGCCCGGATAGTCGAGACCCGCCGAGATCGAATAGGGCTCGATGATCTGCCCGTCGTCGTCCTGCAGCAGGTAGGTGCGGTTACCGTGCAGAACGCCGGGGCGACCGCCGGTGATCGAGGCGGCGTGCTCTCCTGTTCCAATGCCGTGGCCGGCCGCTTCGACGCCATAGATAGCGACATCCTTGTCGTCGAGGAAGGGATGGAACAGGCCCATGGCATTAGAACCGCCGCCTATACAGGCAACGAGCGTATCAGGTCGTCGGCCTTCGGCCTCGATCATCTGCTCCTTCGCCTCACGCCCGATCACCGACTGGAATTCGCGCACGAGCTCCGGATAGGGGTGTGGACCGGCGACAGTGCCGATGATGTAGAAGGTCGTCTCGACGTTGGTGACCCAGTCGCGCAGGGCCTCGTTGAGCGCATCTTTCAGCGTGTGGGAGCCCGACGTTACGGGAACAACCTCGGCACCCAGGAGCCGCATGCGGAAGACATTGGGTTTCTGCCGCTCAATATCCTTGGCGCCCATGTAAACGACACAGGGTAGGCCGACCTTGGCGCAGACGGTCGCCGTGGCGACACCGTGCTGGCCGGCACCGGTCTCGGCAATGATGCGCTGCTTGCCCATACGCTGGGCAAGCAGGATCTGGCCGACGGTGTTGTTGATCTTGTGGGCGCCGGTGTGGTTGAGCTCGTCGCGCTTGAAGTAGATCTTCGCGCCGCCAAGGTGCTCGGTCAGCCGTTCGGCGAAGTACATCGGACTCGGACGGCCGATGTAGTGCTTCGCCCAGTGGTCGAATTCGGCCTGAAACGCAGGGTCGGTCTTGGCTTCGTTCCAGGCCTTTTCGAGAGCCAGAATGAGCGGCATGAGGGTCTCGGCGACATAGCGGCCACCGAACATCCCGAAGTGACCCTGTTCGTCAGGGCCGGAGCGATAGGTGTTGACCGAATCCATGGTGTTCCGTGCGTTCAGACGGCCGGAACATGCCCCGTTCCCCGGGTATCTGCAACGATCCTTTGCGGCAGCCGCTAAAGCGCTGCGGCTTCGTCCATGAAGGCCCGGATCATTGCGGGATCCTTCTTGCCCGGTGCGGACTCCACACCGGACGCCACATCGGCGAACGTGGCCCCCGTCAGTTCGACGGCCTGCCTGAGATTGTCCGGATTGAGGCCGCCCGAAAGCAGCCACGGTCGCCGCCACGAACGGCCTGACAGCAACCGCCAATCGAAGGCAACGGCATTGCCGCCGGGCCGCGTGGCGCCCTTGGGCGGTTTGGTGTCGAACATGATGAAATCGGCGACGTGTTCGTAGTAGGCGACCGGCTCCAGGTCGGCAGCCTCCGAGATGCGGATGACCTTCAGGGCCCTGACCCTGTAGCGCTCGCGCACATCGGCAACCCGTTCCGGGCTCTCGTTTCCGTGGAACTGCACGATCGAGAGCTTCGCTGCGGGAACAATCCGGCTCAGCAGGTCGTCATCGGGATCGACCGTCACGCCGACCCGCTCGACATCGGGTCCGACCCGCTCGGCAAGGGGGCGAACCTGTTCGGTGTCCACGAAGCGCGGGCTCTTCAGAAAGAAGTTGAAGCCGACCATACGTGCGCCGTAGCGCCGCGCCGCATCCAGGCCTTCGTTGTCGTTCAGCCCGCAGATCTTGACGCCGATCGCCATATCAGACCGCCATCTCGTCAACAATGGCGTCCGCAGCAGCAGCCGGATCGTCCGATCGGGTGATCGGCCGGCCGACAACCAGATAGCTGGCGCCCGCCGCAATCGCCTCACCGGGCGTCATGACACGCTTCTGATCGTCGGTTGTGGCCGACGCGGGCCGGATACCGGGCACCACGAGGAGGAAATCATCACCGCAGTGGCCCCGAAGCCGTTCGACCTCAAGGGCCGAACAGACGACCCCGTCGACCCCGCACTCCTGCACGAGATCGGCCAGGCGCAAGACCTGGTCAGAGGCACCGCTCGACACCCCGACGGCAGCAAGATCGACGTCGTTGAGGCTCGTGAGCACCGTGACAGCAACGACACGCGGACGCGCCCCGCCCATCTCCGCGACCGTGTCCATCGCAGCTCGCATCATGGCAGAACCGCCCGCGGCATGGATTGTCGTGAGGAACGGGGCGACAGGTGCCATGCCTCGCAGACTGCCCTCTACGGTGTTGGGAATGTCGTGCAGCTTGAGATCAAGGAAGAGGCCGTGCTTGTCGCCGGTCACCGCTTCGACGCCCGCAGGTCCGTGGGCACAGAAAAACTCCAGGCCGAGCTTCAGCGCGCCAACATGGCCGTCGAGCCGGTCCGCCAGCGATCGGGCTGCGTCGAGGTCGGTCGTGTCGAGGGCGCAGAGCAGGCGGGCCGCGGCATCGCTGCGATCCATGATCGATGTTCCTTACAGGGACGGCGGCTTTATAACAGAGGAACTGCGCCTTCGTCAGCGTTCGTCTTCGGCCTCGAGCCGCGACATCAGGAACTTCGCGGTTCCGAGATCGAGATGACCTCCGCCGGAGTTCTTGTAGAGTGTGATCTCGTCGGCTGATTCCCGCCCCGTACAGGTACCGCGGGCAAGATCGAAGAGATCGCCTAACATGTCGGCATCGCTGATGATTCCCGCCTCGGTCGGCTGCGAAATGTCGCCGACCCGGCCGAGCGTGAACATGCGGGAATCCGCGAACAGCCGGGCCCGGCGAACGCAGGTGTCATCGCTTTCCCGCATGTGTTTCTGGTAGCCGCCGACAAGGTCGAGATGGGCACCGGGCTTGAGCCAATCTCCAAGAATCAGTGGTTCGGTCGCCATGGTAGCACAAGAGATGACATCGGCCTGACGCGCCGCGCTCTCAAGGTCATCGATCGCCTCAATGGCGACTCCTTCGAGAGCGAGATCATCGGCCAGCGCCGCCGCACGCGCCCCACTCCGGTTCCAGACGAGAACGCGGTGGATCGAGGGGCGGATTGCGGTGTGTGCCATGATCAGGTGCGGCGCCATGGCACCAGCGCCGACCATCAGAAGGACCTCGGCATCCTCGCGGGCAAGGAAACTTGCACCGGTCGCGGAATCGCCCGCGGTCTTGCGTAGTGTCAGTGCCGTCCCGTCCATCAGCGCAAGCGGACGACCGTTCTTGCCGTCGAACAGCGCGTAGACGCCCTGGACCGAAGGCAGGCCGGTGCCAGTGTACTCGTTGTCAGGAAAGACGGTAACGAGCTTGATGCCGACGGCTTCATCCCGCTGCCAGGCCGGCAACGCTAGGAACACGTTCTCGGTTCCGCTCGGCGCCGGCTGGGCGAGATGCACATCAAAGGCTTCGTCAACGTCCTGAAGGTGAAACGCCTTCAGGCCTTCGACCAGGGAGGGATAGTCCAGAAGACGATGAACCTCGTCGCCTGTCACCAAGCGCGCCATGGCTCACCTCCTTGGAAACGGATGTTGCAAGAGCATTTCAGGCGGCGCTCTGTTTGGCGGAGTCGGCCTGCAGAGCCGATTTCTCGGCCTTGAGCGCTTCGAGCTCCTTCTCCAGCTTCTTCGCACGGCGCCGACGCTGTGATGACGCCTTGCGGTGCTTGCGTTCAGAGATCCAGACAAAGAGGCCACCGAAGAGCGTGCCAAGGAGAAAGAACGCGACAAACACACCCGACAGCGGGATGGACCGACTGTAGGGCATGGGGGCGAACGACATCTCGACGAACTGGCTATTGGATGCCGCAAACACGGCAAGAGCGAGGGCGATAAGTCCGCCGATGAACCACTTCAGGAGATTCAACGGATCGCGCATGCGATCAGTCCTCGCAATCCTTCACGTTGAGGCGCTCGCGCAGCTCCTTGCCGGTCTTGAAAAAGGGCAGAAACTTCTCTTCCACCTTGACGGTGGCCCCGGTGCGTGGATTGCGCCCGACACGCGCATTGCGCCGGCGGACCGAAAACGAGCCGAAGCCACGCAGTTCGACGCGATCACCGGTCGCCAAGGCACCGCTGATCTCGTCGAACACGGTGTTGACGATGCGTTCGACATCGCGTTGGTAGAGATGAGGATAACGCTCCGAAAGGCGCGTGATCAGTTCCGATTTGGTCATATCGGCAATCCTGACAGTCGATCCAAGCAGCCTCTTCGCCCTCGGCCGCATCGGCAAAACTAAAGTTCAGGGTGCCAGAGGGCCAGCATGCCGTCAAGTATAAGTGGTTCTGGTAGAACGCTTTTCCCGGTTTCCCACAGGACTTCGGCATACCAGGGGAGATCATCCTCAATCTCGACATCGCGCAAGGGAAGATCTGTGGCGATGTCGTGCTCAGCCGCAAGCCAGTCACGTGCTTCGCGATCGCCGCCGAATTCGTCGACAAGTCCGTTCTCGACAGCCCGCACGCCGGAGAAGACCCGACCATCGGCCAGCGCCACCACGGCCGCATGATCGAGATCGGGCCGCCCTTCGTCGACGATCGAGACGAAGACGGCCTGCATCTCGTCGACCATGATCTGTGTCCACTCGCGCGCCTCGGGCAGCGTGCGCTCGAGCGGCGACGGATTGGCCTTGAGCGGGTCGCTTTTGATGTTTTCGAAGCTTATGCCGAGGATGTCGAAGAAGTCGACTACCTCTGTCGTCGGGAAGATCACACCGATCGAGCCGGTGATGGTGCCCTGACGTACAAAGATCCGCTCGCTGGCCATGGCGATCATATAGCCGGCCGATGTCGCGACATCCTCCATCACCACGACGACCGGCTTGGCATCGGCGACGCGGACAAGGTTCAGATAGAGATTCTCGCCACCGACAAAGGTGCCACCGGAGCTGTTGATGCGCAGCAGCAGCGCCTTGGCATTGTCGTCACGTGCGATGCGGTCGAGCGCATCGTCACGGTCGCGGTCGGTTTCGATGACGCCGTTGACGTCGAGCACCGCGACGTAGGCCCCTGTCGGTTCGTCATCGCCGATCTTGGCGAAGGCGACAATCGCGGCCAGCGCCAGAGCACCGACAAACAGCAATCGCCAGAGCATGAGACGGCGGCAAAGCCGCTGACGTTCGATCAGGGCTTCCGCATCCTGGGCCATCAGCGATTTCTCCCACCGTATCCTATGCGATTACGAGGGCCTCGTCTCTTCGGTCTCACCGTCAGCGGCGGCAGCCTCCTCGACAGCCGGCTCCTTGGCCTGCGATGCCTCGTCCTCGGACGCTTCCGCGCCCTTGGCGGAGAGTGCCGCGCCGAGAATATCGCCAAGCGTCGCGCCGGAGTCGGCCGACCCGTAGGTCTGCATGGCCTTCTTCTCCTCGTCGATCTCAAGCGCCTTGACCGAGAGGCTCAGCTTGCGCGTCGCTTTGTCGATGGCCGTCACCTTGGCGTCGAGACGATCACCCTCGGCGAACCGGTCGGGACGCTGATCACCACGCTCGCGCGCCAGTTCGGCCTTGCGGATGAAGCCGGGTACCGTGCCGTCGATCAGAACCTCGACACCGTTGTCCATGATGCGCGAGACCGAACAGGTCGCAATCGAACCGCGCGAGATACCGTCGAGCGCATCTGCAAGCGGATCATCCTCGAGCTGCTTGACGCCCAGGCTGATGCGCTCCTTGTCGACATCGACATCAAGCACCTTGGCCTTGACGCGGTCGCCCTTCTTGAACTCGGCGATCACCTCCTCGCCGGGCTTGCTCCAGCTGAGGTCCGACATGTGGACCATGCCGTCGAGTTCGTCCCCGATATCGATGAAGAGACCGAACTCGGTGATGTTCTTGACCTCGCCCTCGACCTCGCTGTCGATCGGATGCTGCGCCAGGAAGTGATCCCACGGATTGCTCTGGGTCTGCTTGATGCCGAGGCTGATGCGACGCTTGTCCGAGTCGACATCCAAGACCTCGACATCGACCTCTTGGCTGGTCGAGACGATCTTGCCGGGATGCACGTTCTTGCGCGTCCAGCTCATCTCAGAGACGTGCACCAAGCCTTCGATGCCGGGCTCCAGCTCCACGAAGGCGCCGTAGTCGGTGATGTTGGTAACACGGCCCGAGAAACGTGCGCCGACCGGGTACTTGGCGCCGACGCCCTCCCAGGGGTCGGCCTCAAGCTGCTTCATGCCGAGCGAGATACGCTGGGTCTCCGGATTGAAGCGGATGACCTGCACACGCACGGTCTGGCCGATGTTCAGCGCCTCGCTGGGATGGTTGATGCGGCGCCAGGAGATGTCGGTCACGTGGAGCAGGCCGTCCAGCCCGCCCAGATCGACGAAGGCACCATAGTCGGTGATGTTCTTGACCACACCGTCGAGCACCTGGCCCTCGGCAAGGCCCGAGATCAACTCGGCACGCTGATCGGCACGCTCGTCCTCGAGCACCGAACGGCGCGAAACGACGATGTTGCCGCGGCGACGATCCATCTTGAGGATGCGGAACTCGTGCTCGTCGCCCATCAGCGGGGTGACGTCGCGCACGGGCCGGATGTCAACCTGGCTACCCGGCAGGAACGCAAACGCGCCGCCGAGATTGACGGTGAAACCGCCTTTCACGCGCTGGAAGATGTAACCCTTGACCCGGTCCGAGTTCTCGAACGCGGCCTCAAGCTGGTTCCAGACCTCCTCGCGCTGCGCCTTTTCGCGCGACAGGACCGTCTCGCCGTTGCGGTTCTCGAGACGCTCGACGAAGACCTCGACCTTGTCGCCGACGCCGACCATGGGCGTACCGCCCGGTGGCGTGAACTCGCGAAGGGGAACATGGCCCTCAGCCTTCAGGCCCACGTCGATCAGGACGGAATCGCCCTGCATGGACACGATCGTGCCCTCGACGACGGCGCCTTCGACAATGTCGACGCGCTCCAGAAACTCGTTGAAAAGGTCTTCAAAACTCTCGTCGGACGCAGGTGTGTCCTGCACCACGCTGGTGTCGGTCATGCTGTCTCCAGATTCTTCATAAGGATGCGGTTCTGCCGCTTCCTCGGTGGTCCCGTTTGGGATTTCGTCCGGCGACAGCCCGGGCGAGACGGGAACCTTCCGGCCTCTTTTGACCGGAGCGTGCGCTCATATAGTCGCGTTGACGGACCGGTTCAACCGCTGTCGGACGATTTCGACAGCGGCCTCGAAGGCCTGCTCAGCGTCCATCTCGGACGTATCAAGCAGTACCGCATCCTCAGCCTGGCGCAAGGGTGCGACGGGCCGCTCCATGTCGCGGCGGTCACGCTCGGCAATCTCATCGGATATCGCCGCGAGGTCAGCCGGTATGCCACGCGCGAACAGCTCGTCATGGCGACGTCGGGCTCGGGCCTTGAGAGTGGCGGTGACATAGAGCTTTACGTTGGCATCGGGGCAGACCACGGTCCCGATATCACGCCCGTCGATCACCGCTCCCGACGGCGTCTCGGCGAAACGTCGCTGGAAGTCGAAGAGGGCCTGCCGTACCTTGGGATGGGACGCCAGACGTGACGCGGCCTGGCTGGTTTCCTGTGCTCGCAGATCGCCGCGTTCGAGATCAGCCGACACCAGCTTCCGTGCTGCGTC
Organism: Rhodospirillales bacterium; assembly: GCA_014323865.1. NCBI lineage: Bacteria > Pseudomonadati > Pseudomonadota > Alphaproteobacteria > Rhodospirillales > Rhodospirillales bacterium. The sequence goes on from JACONG010000016.1 coordinate 325,500, forward strand.
AGCCGCGTCGTCCTCGTTGTCGGGATCACCGTCACGGTCGAGCAATCGCGCCGCGGTGGCCCGATAGATCATGCCGCTGTCGAGATGCGCGAGGCCGAGATGCGCTGCCAGCCGGCGCGCCAGCGTTCCCTTGCCGGCGGCGACGGGTCCGTCGATGGCGATGACAACGGCTTCACTCACTGCGCAAACTCCGCGCCAAGGCCCGCCATGAGGTCGGTGAAGCCGGGGAAGCTGGTCTCGATCGGCGAGACGTCGTCGATCATGACCCCCTTTGCGCTGAGCAGACCCATGACCAGAAAGGCCATGGCGATCCGGTGATCAAGGCGCGCGGCCACGGTACCGCCGCCGGCAGGGCGTCCGGCGCAACCGTTGACGATCAGTCCGTCGTCAAGCTCTTCGACGGCCACACCGTTGTCGGCAAGGCCCGAGGCGACCGCAGCAAGGCGATCGCTCTCCTTGACCCGGAGTTCGGCCAGACCGCGCATAATTGTCTGTCCCTCCGCGCAGGCTGCCGCAACGGCCAGCACCGGATACTCGTCGATCATGGTCGGCGCCCGTTCGGGGGGCACCTCCACACCACGCAGGTCACGGCCTTCGACGACCAGGTCGGCAACGGGTTCACCGCCCTCTTCGCGTTCGTTCTCGAACCGCAGTTCGGCCCCCATCTCGCGCAGGGTCTGGAACAGGCCCGTGCGCAGCGGATTTGTTCCGACACCTTCGACGCGGATCGCCGCACTCGGAAGACACGCCGCCGCTACGACCGGAAATGCCGCAGAGGACGGATCACCGGGTACACGAATCGTCGCGGGCCGCAGCTCCTGATGACCGGCGAGGGAGATTGCGCGCTCGCCGTTCCCGGCTTCCACGACATCGACGGTGGCGCCAAAGCCCCGCAGCATCCTCTCGGTGTGGTCGCGCGTGGCCTCGGTCTCGATCACCGTCGTCACACCCGGTGCATGGAGCCCGGCAAGAAGCACCGCCGATTTCACCTGGGCTGACGGCATCGGCAATCGGTACTCGACCGGGATCAGACCGGCCGAGCCGGAGACAGCGAGCGGCAGCCGTCCGTCGCCGCGCGCATGAAACGCCGCACCCATCTTCCGAAGTGGGTCCATCACACGACCCATCGGGCGCTTGCTCAAGGAGGCATCGCCACAGAAGAACGATGTGAAGGCATGACCGGCGGCAACACCCATCACGAGACGCACGCCCGTTCCCGCGTTGCCCATGTCGAGCATCCGATCCGGTTCACCCAGTCCACCAACACCACACCCGTGAATGCGCCAGAGCCCGTCCTGGTCCTTCACGATTTCGGCACCATAGGCGCGCATCGCCGAGGTGGTGGCGAGCACGTCCTCTCCTTCGAGAAGACCATCGACAACCGTCTCGCCCACAGCCAGCGCACCGAAGATGAGCGACCGGTGCGACACCGACTTGTCACCGGGAACGCGCAGGGTTCCCGCAAGGGTCTCGCAAGGCATCGCACTGAGCGAACGGTCGGAACCGGAGGCGTGGGGGCTATTCATGGCGCGCCTTCTATCATGCGATTCCAGACGGCGCGACGGTATCGCCATGCATGTTCGCTGCGGTGCGAAATCCTTTTGACACTGACGCGGTGAAACGATATTCGCGCGGCCCACCCGAAACGAGACCTCGACCGGAGGACATGACCTTGCCCAAGGCCGAATGGGGCGCCAAGCACATCTGCAAGAGCTGTGGCGCAAAGTTCTACGACATGCTGCAGTGCCCGCCGACATGTCCGTCCTGTGGTGCCGTGATCGAGATCGAAACCAAGCGCAAGACGCGTCCGGTTGCCGAAGAGAAAAAGGCTGAAAGGAAGAAGGCCAAGAACGACGAGATCGCAGACGAGGATGAGGTCGAGGAGATCGATGACGATCCCGATGAGGATCTCCTGCCCGATGACGAGGAAGAAGACGATGACGGCATTGGCGATGTCGGCCGCGGCAAACCCTCGGACGAGGACGAACAAGAGACCTGATCGCATTCCGCGATTGAGGCTTGAACGCGAACCAGGCCGCGCATAGCTTCGCTACCCGCACCGCCCAACCGGCGCAGCAAAGGGATTCGGGGCCGTAGCTCAGTTGGGAGAGCGCTTGAATGGCATTCAAGAGGTCAGGGGTTCGACTCCCCTCGGCTCCACCAGATCAGGGCTCCGCCACACCGGCGGGGCCCTTTTCGTTTCTTCAGTGTAACAGCGTGCCGCCATTGATGTTGATCGCCTGGCCGGTCATGGCACACGAGGTGTGGATATAGGCTTGGGCATAGGCGATCTGCTCGGGAATCTGGGGCTCCTTGATGAGCTGGTCATCGACATGTTCGGTGACTGCGATGCCGGCCGTGTCGGCCAACGCGTGGATCATGGGCGTGTCTACGATGCCGAGGCACACCGCGTTCACGAGAATGCTGTGAGATGCAAGCCTGTGGGCCAGGGCTTGGGTGAAGCCGACGACACCGAACTTCGAGGCGGTATACTGGGCCAGACCTGGCGTTGCCCTACTTGCCGGAGATCGAAGCGGTCGACCCGATCGAAGCGGACGTGCCCTGCGTGATCATGCGGCGGGCCACGACGCGCGACACGAGTAAAGAACCCGGTCAGGTTGACACCCAGAACGTGGTTCCAATCATCCAACGAGAGATCAACGATGTGATTGAAGGTCAGAATGCCGGCGTTGTTGATCAGGTCATAGCGGCTCATATCCAGCTTCCCTGAAGATGTGGCAGTCCAGGACACTGGCTCTGGGTGTCTCCAGACGCCTTAGGGAACGCGACAGTAACAAAACGAGGCGGACGCCGGGATCCATTCGGACCGGCTTCAAGAGGTCGCGGACACCATCGAAGCCTTCGATACCAAGAAGTTTCAGGCGCGCCCAATCACCCGCGGCGGTGCGATCGACCTGTGTTCTGCGGGCAAGTGTGTAACCGCGATGCTGGTCGGCCGTCGTGCTGGTTCGCTCGACCTTCACGCGGGTAAGCGGCGCCCGCTGTTCTTCCTCGAAGACGGCGCGCATCTGCTCGGCGAGCTGTTCGCGCTTGCGGGCCACCAGGAGCTAAGGTAAAATGTCCAGATTGCCGAAACGGACCTCCGTGATGTCGATGCCGACCTTACGGCCCTGGACCACGATCTGGGCTTCCACGAGGTCCTCAAGGAACTCGCGCTGCTCGGTGACGTTGAGCACCTTGATGCTGCGAAGGATTTCGCAGCCGTCGTCGGTGAACTCACCGGTCGGGATCGTCGGCCTGCTTGCTCTCAACCACCGAGGGAACGGATAGACTGGAGAAGAGTGTGAGGATGTAGCCCTCCACCTCGGCCCGGCCGCCGGTACGGGCAACCACGACAGGCGCCATTTCGGGCCTTAACCTGAACCACGGCACGAAGGTTCTGGTAGATCGTCCAGCCCTCCACCTTGACGTCGGTCGCACCGTCGGCGGCGGCTTATGGGATCGGAATGTTCGTCGACGATGCCGACTGCTGCACGGTGCCGTCCTGATCGACGGTAAGGTCGATGCGGTGGGATTCATAACCACCCTCGTAGCGTCAGGTCTGTGCGCAGGTGTCCACCACGGTGACGTCACAGGCGTTCACGTACCCTGTCACCAATCCGGTTCTCCACATAAAAGGCTCGGAGGCGTTCCACTTGGCGAAGGTCCTTTCGAATTGCCTTCTCCTGCTCCTCTGGGGTGCGCCCAAAGTCAATTTTTTCAACAGAGATCCGCACACTCGCAGATTTCTTAGCCTTTTCCACACTCATGCCAGGCTCAAGAAGTTCGTTAAGGATGCTTTTGAGTTTTTCAGGGCACATTTCCCCGAATTGCAGGTCCGCCTGTCCGTGCTCTGCCTTCAGAATAAGAGATAATTTCAAGCCTTTTCGATCCGCAGCGCTGAAACCTTCTGCGTCAGGAAAATCGATCCAGGTAGCATTCCCCGGCTTCTCTCCGGGTTCCCTCATGTTCAGATTGGGGGTCTCGGAGACTGCGATTTTCCAGATGGTGTCCCAGATTTTGGTGACCAGTTTGTTGGGAACCGGAGTGTAACCTTGTCGATTGGCCTCGATGCCGTCCTTGAGCACCTCGGCGAGGAACCGGGACCGGGCGTCGGTCGAGCTCGCCAGGTCGTCGATAATGTCCTCGTATGTCAGCAACTCATCGAAGCGCTCGGCCTCGGTCAAGTGTCGGGACAGATATTTTTTCGGACACACGAGCACGGTCCGAACATCGGCATCGTTGTCTTTGCTCGAACGCTCGGCCCGGGCCCGGTACCTCTCGGCTTGGTCGGGCTGGAATTCTGCCGTGATCTTGTTTTCGACGAGAAGGACCAAGTCGCCCTGATCGCCGCGGAACCATATAACGAGGTCTGACTCGCCGTCGAACTCCGTATGGTTAATCCACGCCTTCTCGAAGGTCGGACGCCGGTCCTTCCATATGGCCGCCATTCTAGTACGAAGTGGGCTTGCTGCATGAAGCTCAGCGCACAACAGCAAATCGATATCTCGCTCGCTGAGCTTTCCCGGCGACTGGCGCTGCCTCAGACTTTCGAGTCCTCCGCGGGTGTTCATGATTCAGGTTCCGTCCTCAGTTTCCCGGGTGCGAGGTGATGCCGGCAAGTGACGATGTCAAGTCCCGCCGCGAGGCGCTGCCGGCGTCCCGCTTGAGCGGCGTCGCCCGCATCAGCTACGACGGCAAGACCATGGAATATCGCAGTCTCGCTGAGATCGACACTGGAGGCATGCCGATGGCGACGACATCAATCCGGCCATCGGCCGCTTCCAGGAGACGTGGACCGGTGCAGGCCTCATGAATGCCGACATGACCGTACTGATCGCGCAGACAGTGCCGTGACAGACGACAGGACGATCTTCACCAGGTATGCCCAGGAAATACCCGATCAAATCTATCACAACTCTGATCACCGTCCTCACGAACTGGCACTCGCCGTCATCGAGGGAGCGGAGGGCTACTCGGGCGTGAGCGGAGAGATTCGATGTCCATTCCCGCATCGATCCCGGGCAGCTGACCCCATCAGGATCATCTGCCGCTATTGCCCGATCGGCTCAGGTCGCTTTGACCTGAACCGTGAATCGGTCTCTGGAGGTTGGAGAACCCGGTTGGCTCCACGGACGAACTAGTTATCGAGGAAGCTGCGAAGCTTGCGGCTGCGATTCGGGTGCTTGAGCTTCCTGAGCGCCTTGGCCTCGATCTGGCGGATACGTTCGCGGGTGACCGAGAACTGCTGGCCAACCTCTTCGAGGGTGTGGTCAGTGTTCATGCCGATGCCGAAGCGCATGCGCAGCACGCGTTCCTCGCGCGGCGTGAGCGTCGCCAGAACCTTCGTGGTCGATTCCCGCAGGTTGCCGTGAATCGCAGCATCCACGGGCAGGACTGCGTTCTTGTCCTCGATGAAGTCACCCAGGTGGCTGTCCTCGTCGTCGCCGATCGGCGTCTCCAAGCTGATCGGCTCCTTGGCGATCTTCAGCACCTTGCGCACCTTCTCGAGCGGCATGCCGAGCTTCTCGGCAAGCTCCTCGGGCGTCGGCTCGCGGCCGATCTCGTGCAGCATCTGGCGGGATGTGCGCACCAGCTTGTTGATGGTCTCGATCATGTGCACCGGAATACGGATGGTACGAGCCTGATCGGCGATCGAGCGGGTGATCGCCTGGCGGATCCACCACGTGGCATAAGTCGAGAACTTGTAGCCGCGGCGGTACTCGAACTTGTCGACCGCCTTCATCAGGCCGATGTTGCCCTCCTGGATCAGGTCCAGGAACTGCAGGCCGCGGTTCGTGTATTTCTTGGCGATCGAGATCACGAGACGCAGGTTTGCCTCGACCATCTCCTTCTTCGCCTGGCCGGCTTCCTTCTCGCCCTTCTGGACGACGTGCACGATGCGCTTGAACTCGGCGATGTCGAGACCGGAATTGACCGAAATCTTCGCGATCTCGGCACGCACCTCAATGATCTTGCAGGCGTCGCGATCCGCGAAGGCCTTCCAGCCACGGCCGGAAAGACCGGCTATACGCTCGAGCCAATCGGGGTCAAGTTCGTTGCCGACGTGCTCCTCGAGAAACTCGTTACGCTTCACGCCGCGGCGGCTGGCCAGCTTCAGCAGCGCACTCTCCAGCCCGATGATCCGTCTGTTGAGCCCGTAGAGCTCGTCGACCATCGCCTCGATGCGATTGTTGTGGAGCTTGACCGTGCTGACGAGCGCGTAGCTCTCACGGTTGATCTTGTCGTAACGGCGGCGTGTGGCCGGCGCGGGCTCCTGGCCCTCCAGCTTGGCGCCGAGGTAGTCGTCCTGAACCTTCAGCAGGCGATTGTAGGCGCGCGCGATCTTGTCGAAGGTCCCCATGACCTCCGGCAGAAGCGCCTGTTCCATGGCCGAGAGCGAGAGGTTCGCCTCATCGTCGGCATCGTCGTTTCTGCCTGTTTCGCCGTTCTCGCCCGAGGCTTCAGCATCCGAACCATTGCCCTTGCGCACCTTCTCGGAGGCGGGCTTGGCCGCGCCGTTGCCGTTGTTATTGTTCGACGGGTCAGGGCCACCGCCATAGGTACCCTCAAGGTCGATGATGTCGCGCAGCAGAACGCGGTTCTCCTGCAGCATGTCGCGCCAGGCGACAATCGCGCGCAGGGTCAGCGGGCTCTCGCAGATGCCGCGGATCATGCGGTCACGGCCGGCCTCAATGCGCTTGGCGATGGCGATCTCGCCTTCACGGGATAGTAGCTCGACACGGCCCATCTCGCGCAGGTACATGCGCACGGGGTCGTCGGTGTAGCCCATCTCGGTGGTCGAGGTGGTGGTCGTCGCTGCTGGCTTCTCGGCGGGCGCGGCCTTGGTCTTCTCATCGACCGGCTCTTCGGATTCCTCGCTCTCGATGACGTTGATGCCCATTTCAGAGAGCATCGCCATGGTGTCCTCGATCTGCTCGGAGGTCACCTCGTCCTGGGGCATGGCATCGCTGATCTCGTCGACCGTGACGTAGCCGCGCTCCTTGCCACGGGCCAGCATCTTCTTGATGGCGGCATTGGCAGTATCGAGAAGGGGATCGTCGATGCCGTCGTCGTCGGTGGTCTTGACCTCAGCGGGTTTGGTTGCCATGCAGTTCTACTCCTCGATCCCCTGAACCACGCCCGGTGCTCCCGGGTTCCGGTTCAGAAATCTCATTCGCCGCCGTCGTTTCAGTCGTTCAGCGACACCACCCTCTTCTCCGAGGCCTGGTGCATCTCCTGCTTTGCCTGCAGGCGCCGCCAGTCCCGGTTGCTTGCATCCTCGGCCCAAGCCACGGCATCGGCCTCAATCTCCTCCTTCAGACGATGCTGCTGCAGGAGTTCGAAGGCGTGGTGCCAGAGCAACTCGGCCTCATCGACCGTTGCCACACACAATGAAGGATCGGCCGAACCACCAACGGCCCCTCCGGTGAGGTCCCCCAGCAATTCGGTCAATCCGTGCGCTGTGAGGTGGCGATGGAGGCTCTCGGAGTCAAGAATTTCCTCGGCCGAGAGCGCATCAAGCATGCTGTCGCGCAGGCGGTCGTGGCGCGGATCGTTGAAGGTGACCTCAACGAGGCGCTCGGCGATGCGTTCCAGCAGGCCCGGCGCGACCAGTGGAAGGCCTAGCAGAAGCCGCAGCGAACGATCGTGATCGCCGACGGGATCGGGCAAACGGCTGGGTTTGCGCTCCATTTCCATCCGGTAGGCGCTGGTCCGCCGACCTGGGCGGTTGTGGGTGTCGCGGCGGTCGGTCGGCCGGCCGAACCGAGCGGGACCGAAGCTCTCGCGCAGCCGATCGCGCACCGCCTGCTTGTAGTGGTGCCGCACGTTCGGGTTCCCGATCCGCGCAACACAGTCATGCAGTTCCTTGTCGAGCGCCGCACGCCGTTCCGGGGTGTCGAACCGCCCACCCTCGACCCGGCTGCGCCACAGCATGTCGAGCAGCGGGATGGCGCGGTCGAGCACCTGCTTCATGCCCGACAGTCCGCGCGCCTTGATCAGGCCATCGGGATCAAGCCCGTCGGGCAGCATGGCGAAGTTGAGCGACCGGCCCGGCTCCAAGCCAAGAAGGGCGCGCTCGAGGGCGCGCACGGCAGCACGCTGCCCCGCCGCATCGCCATCGAAGCAAAGCACCGGTTCGTCGGCGATGCGCCAGAGCAGGGCGAGCTGGCCTTCGGTGAGCGCCGTGCCGAGCGGTGCGACGGCATTGCAGAAACCGGCCTGTGCCAGGGCGATGACGTCCATGTAGCCCTCGGCGACAATGACCGTGCCGGCCTCATGTGCTGGCTTGCGTGCCTGGGCATAGCCGTAGAGCACCATTCCCTTGTGGAAGAGGTCGGTTTCGGGCGAGTTAATGTACTTGGCCGGATGGTCGCCCATGGTGCGGCCGCCGAAGGCGATGATGCGCCCGCCGCGGTCGGCGATCGGGAAGATAAGGCGGTGACGGAAGCAGTCGATCGGCTCGCGGCCGTCGCCGCCTGCCGAGAGCCCCGCGCCGGCGATCAGCTGCGGCGGGACACCCTTGCCGCGAAGGTGCCGGATCAGCCGGTTGCGGCCGTCTGGCGCGAAACCCAGCCGAAACCGCTCACCGGTCTCGCGGGTGACGCCGCGACGGTCGAGATAGGCGCGGGTCTTTGCACCGTCCGGCCCCATGAGCTGTTCCTCGAACCAGCGGCAGGCTTCGTCCAGCACATCGTGCAGGGTAGCCGCCCGCCGCTCGCGCTCCCGCTCGTCCGGTGTCTGGCGCGGCATCTCAACGCCGGCGAGACCAGCCAGCCGCTCAACTGCCTCGGGGAAACTGAGGTTCTCGGTCCGCATAACGAAGCCAATGACGTCGCCATGTGCGCCGCAGCCGAAGCAGTGATAGAAACCCTTCTGCTCGGAGACCGTGAAGGACGGGGTCTTCTCGCGGTGGAAGGGGCACAGCCCCTTGAACTCAGGACCGTTGCGCTGCAGCCGGACCTGTTTGCCCACAATATCGGAAAGCGGAACCCGCGTCCGGATCTCGTCCAGAAAGGCGGGAGAGAACGCCATGCGTCAGGTGCACTCCACCCCTGTCAGCCCAAGCGCTGTTTGACCAGCGCGCTCGCCGCCGCACCGTCGATCTGGCCGGGATAACCCTGCTTCAGAGCGGCCATGACCCGGCCCATGTCCTTGAGGCCCGTGGCTTCAATCTCGGAGATCACGTGGTCGACCACGGCCTCGACCTCATCGGCTGACATGCGGCGCGGCATGAAGCGGCGGATCACCTCGATCTCGGCCTCTTCCTTCTCAGCCAGTTCCGGTCGGTCGCCGGCACGGTACTGTTCGGCGGCTTCTTCGCGCTGGCAGACCATCTTGGCGAGCAAATCGAGAGTCTGATCGTCGCCCGCCGGCGGCTGGCCCGCACCGTTGCTGCGCAAGGCAATATCCCGGTCTTTCAAAGCCGCGCACACCAGCCTCAGGGTCGAGGTGGTGCACCTATCCTGGGCTTTGAGCGCTTCTTTGAGCGTGTCTTGGATTTGCTGACGGATTGACATGCTGCGTACCTGTTTGCTCGGACGTGGCGCGGACTATACCAGATCGGCCGGGATGACGAGTCCAATCAGAACAGCCCTTATCAACAACGCACCAACAGCCCATCGGTGGATAGAATCCAACCACGTGAAATTCCTTGGCTTTACAGTGCACTTCAGTCGCTTGACCGGGCATGCCCGATTTCCTATGCTCCGCGGGATCAATCTTACATGTGATTCCGTATGGCTTCATCCGTTCCCGCGCCGGTGCCTTGGGCCTCGGCGAGTCTCGTTCTCGCGGACGGAACGGCATTTTGGGGTCGTGGATTGGGCGCCCAAGGCCGCGCCATCGGCGAAATCTGCTTCAACACATCGATGACCGGCTACCAGGAGATCCTCACCGATCCCTCCTATGCAGGCCAGATTATAACTTTCACCTTCCCGCACATCGGCAATGTCGGCACCAATGCCGAGGATATCGAATCGGACGTGCCCGCCGTGCGCGGCCTGGTGTTGCGCGCCGATGTCACCGAGCCCTCGAACTTCCGCGCCATTCAGCACCTCGATATCTGGCTGAAATCGAACAATCTGGTTGGCATTGCGGGTATTGACACCCGCCGCCTGACCCGGCGCATTCGCGACGAGGGGTTCCAGACCGCCGGCATCGATCACGGCCTGATCGATCCCGAAGGCCTCGGCACCGAGGTCGGCGCCTGGCCGGGCCTTGAGGGCATGGATCTCGCCAAGGACGTGACCTGCCGCCAGACCTACACTTGGAACCAGACCGACTGGGAGCTCGGCACCGGCTACGGCACCCTGAGCGGCGCGAAACACCGTGTCGTTGCGATCGACTATGGCGTGAAGAAGAACATCCTGCGCTGCCTGGCCTCACTTGGCTGTGCCGTCACCGTGGTCCCGGCCAACGCCACGACCGACGAGATCATGCGCCACGAACCCGACGGCATCTTCCTGTCGAACGGCCCAGGCGATCCCGCCGCCACGGGCGAATACGCCGTGCCGGTGATCCGCGATCTCGTCGCAAGCGGCAAGCCCGTCTTTGGCATCTGCCTGGGCCACCAGATGCTCGCCTTGGCGCTGTGTGCCGACACCACAAAGATGGCCAATGGCCACCGCGGCGCGAACCACCCGATCAAGAACCTCGACACCGGCCGTGTCGAGATCACCAGCCAGAACCACGGCTTCGTGGTCGATGCCGACAGCCTGCCCGCAGGTGTCAGCGCCACCCATGTCAGCCTGTTCGATGGCACGCTCGCAGGCATCCGGGTCGACGGCAAACCGATCTTCTCCGTGCAGTACCATCCCGAAGCCAGCCCCGGTCCCCAGGATAGTCGCTACCTCTTCGAGGATTTTGTCAAGGCGATGGAAGCGGCCTGACCATGCCGAAACGCACCGACCTCGAATCGATCATGATCATCGGTGCCGGGCCGATCATCATCGGCCAGGCCTGCGAGTTCGATTACTCCGGCACCCAGGCGCTGAAGGCGCTGAAGGAAGAGGGTTACCGGGTTATCCTGGTAAACTCGAACCCTGCGACGATCATGACCGATCCGGAGACGGCGGATGCGACCTATGTCGAGCCGATCACGCCGGAGATGGTCGCCAAGGTGATTGAGAAGGAGCGGCCCGATGCGCTGCTGCCCACCATGGGCGGGCAGACCGGCCTCAACACTGCGCTCTCGCTCGCCAAGATGGGCGTCCTGGAGGCCTGCGGCACCGAACTGATCGGTGCGAGCCGCGAGGCAATCGACAAGGCCGAGGACCGCGAGCTCTTCCGCGACGCCATGGAGAAGATCGGCCTCAAGTGCGCCTGCAGCGAACTCGCGCACACCATGACCGACGCCCAGGCAGCACTCGAGGTGATCGGCCTGCCGGCCATCATACGGCCGAGCTTCACCCTGGGCGGCACCGGCGGCGGAATCGCTTTCAACAAGCAGCAATACAAGGACATCGTCCGACGCGGGCTCGATGCCAGCCCGACCACTGAGGTTCTGGTAGAGGAATCGGTGCTCGGCTGGAAGGAATACGAGATGGAGGTCGTGCGCGACCGCGCCGACAACTGCATTATCGTCTGCTCGATTGAGAATATCGACCCTATGGGTGTCCACACGGGCGATTCGGTCACCGTCGCACCGGCGCTGACGCTGACCGACAGGGAATACCAGATCATGCGCAACGCCTCGCTGGCGGTGCTGCGCGAGATCGGCGTCGACACGGGCGGCTCGAACGTGCAGTTCGCCATCAATCCCGAAGACGGGCGCATGATCGTGATCGAGATGAACCCGCGCGTCTCGCGTTCCTCGGCCCTGGCGTCGAAGGCGACCGGCTTCCCGATAGCCAGGGTTGCGGCTAAGCTCGCCGTCGGCTACACGCTCGACGAGATCCAGAACGACATCACCAAGATGATACCGGCGAGCTTCGAGCCGTCGATCGACTACGTGGTCACCAAGATGCCGCGCTTCACCTTCGAGAAGTTCCCCGGCACCGAACCGTCGCTCACAACCTCGATGAAGTCGGTCGGCGAGGCGATGTCGATCGGCCGCACTTTCGCCGAATCGCTTCAGAAAGCCATGCGCTCGATGGAGACCGGGCTCACCGGGCTCAACCCGGTGAAGTTCGACGACACCAGCGAGGACGGCATCACCGCACGCCTGGTCAAGCAAGCACCCGACCGCATCCTCGCCATTGCCCAAGCCATACGCCACGGGCTCAGCGACGAGGAAGTTCACGACATCACGAAGTTCGACCCGTGGTTCCTCGAACAGATCCGCGCCATCGTCGATGCCGAGAACGAGGTCCGCGAGAACGGCCTGCCGACCGAGCGCCACACCTTGCTGCGGCTCAAGAAGCTTGGCTTCTCCGACCGCCGCCTGAGCGAACTTGTCGGCATCAACGAGGACACGGTGCGCCAGAAGCGCCAGGCGCTAGGCGTCACGCCGGTCTACAAGCGCATCGACACCTGCGCGGCCGAGTACCCGTCGAGCACGTCCTACATGTACGGCTGCTACGAGGGCGACGGCGTCAACGAACCGGAGGACGAAGCCGAGGTCTCCGACGCCAGGAAGGTCATGATCCTAGGCGGCGGTCCCAACCGGATCGGCCAGGGTATCGAGTTCGACTACTGCTGTGTGCACGCCTGCTTCGGCCTGCAGGACGCCGGGATCGAGACCATCATGGTCAACTGCAATCCCGAGACTGTCTCGACCGACTACGACACCTCCGACCGGCTCTACTTCGAGCCGCTCACGGCCGAGGACGTCATCGCCATCGCGCGTGCGGAGATGACGAAGGGCACGCTCGTTGGCATCATCGTGCAGTTCGGCGGCCAGACGCCGCTCAAGCTGGCCCGTGCACTGGAGGCCGACGGCATTCCGATCATCGGCACCTCGCCCGACGCCATCGACCGCGCCGAGGACCGCAAGCGCTTCCAGGAGCTGCTACACCAGCTTGGCCTTCGCCAGCCCGAGAACGGCACCTGCCACTCGCTCGACGAGGCGCGCGCCATCACCGACCGCATCGGTTATCCCGTCGTCGTGCGGCCGAGCTATGTGCTCGGCGGCCGTGCGATGGAGATCGTCCACTCGGACGACGGTCTCGAGACCTATCTCGAGAAGTCGGTCGAGGCCTCGGAAGGCAACCCGATCCTGATCGACTATTTCCTGCAGGACGCGGTCGAGGTCGATGTCGATGCGCTGTGCGACGGCACTGACGTCTTTGTTGCCGGCATCATGGAGCACATTGAGGAAGCCGGCATTCACTCTGGCGACTCCGCCTGTTCGCTGCCTCCCTACTCGCTCTCGCCCAGGGTTATTGCGGAGCTGCGCCGCCAGACCGAGGCCATGGCACTGGAGCTCGGTGTGGTCGGGCTGATGAACGTGCAGTTCGCGGTGAAGGATGACGACATCTACGTGCTGGAGGTGAATCCGCGCGCCAGCCGCACGGTGCCCTTTGTCGCCAAGACCATCGGTATCCCGATCGCCAAGATCGCCGCCCGCATCATGGCCGGCGAGACGCTGGCGAGCTTCGGCCTGAAGGAACCCGTCTATGACCACATCGCAGTCAAGGAAGCGGTCTTTCCCTTTGCCCGCTTCCCCAATGTCGACATCATCCTGGGTCCAGAAATGAAGTCGACTGGCGAGGTCATTGGCCTCGACCGCGATTTCGGCCACGCTTTTGCCAAGGCGCAGCTGGCCACCGGCGGCACGCTGCCGCAGTCGGGCCGGGTCTTCATCTCTGTGCGCGACCGCGACAAGGTGCCCGCCATTGAGCTCGGCCACCGGCTGGTCGAGCTCGGTTTCTCGCTCGTCGCCACCCGCGGCACGGCGCGCGACATGCGTGCGGCCGGCCTTGAGGTCGAGTCGATCAACAAGGTTCTGGAAGGTTCGCCCCACATCGTCGATGCCCTGTCGGACGACCGCATCGACCTCGTGATCAACACGACCGAAGGCGCGAAATCGATCACCGACAGCTTCAGCCTGCGCCGCACGGCGCTGGTCAAGAAGGTGCCCTACGCCACGACGATCGCAGGTGCGCGCGCAACCATCGAGGCGATCGCGGCCATGCGCAACGGCGGCCTTGACGTCGCCCCGCTGCAATCCTACGCGACCGCCGCTTCTTGACGTCCCGCCCCGCGGGGCGCAGGAGCGGCCCATGGCAAGCCCCCGAGACCTCACTGACCTGACGACCTGGGTTGTCACCGACGGCGCGGCCGGGACCGTCAACCAGTGCGCCGGGCTCGCCTCGCGCCTCGGCGTCGAGCCGATCGTCAAGACGATCCGCATACGCCAGCCTTGGCAGAGCCTGCCGCCGGGTCTCTGGCTCGCGCCGCTCAGGGCACTCACCTCCGACAGCGATCCGCTTCGGCAACCCTGGCCCGCTCTTCTGATCGCCAGCGGCCGTAAGTCGGTCGCACCGGCGGCCGCCATCCGGCAGCTGTCAGGCGAGCGAACGATCTGTGTCCAGATCCAGAAACCGGGCATCAGGACCGACCGGTTCGATCTCGTCGTGGCGCCGGCCCACGACCAACTCACGGGCCCCAACGTGATCGTAACCAAGGGATCGGTCCACGGCCTGACCCGCGACGTGCTCAATCGGGAGGCCGACCGCTGGCGCACCGACCTGCAGCGTCCGCTGGTCTTTGCGACCATCGGCGGACCGAACAAGGTCTACGACTTCACCCGGGACGACGCCCGCGATCTCGGGCGGCGGCTGTGCGCCCTGCCCGGAAGCCTGCTTGTGACGATGTCCCGCCGCACAACCGGCGCTGTTGCAGAGGCACTGACGGCAGAACTCGATCCTGCGCGAACGCGCATCTGGGATGGCAGCGGCGACAACCCCTATTGCGGCTGGCTCGGCCTCGCCGACGCCGTGGTGGTGACCTCCGATTCCGTCAACATGACGACCGAGGCCTGCGCCACCGGACACCCTGTGCATGTCGCCCACTTGAAGGGATCGTCGCGCAAGTTCGAAGCCTTTCACGCGCTTATGGAACGCAGCGGTCACACGCGACGGTTTGGGACCGGCGTCGACCTCGACTGGATACCCGAACCGCTCGACGACACAGGCGTCGTCGCGGACCGCGTCAGAGAATTGCTTGAAGCGAAACTCAGTTGCACTGGATCGTGATCGGCACGTAGCGGCCGTCCTCGACACCGGCGAACAGTGTCGCCATCTCGGGGTGCGAGACCGAATCGCCGGTCTCATCGAGCAGCAGGTTCTGCTCCGAGACATAGGCGATGTAGGTCGTCTGCTCGTTCTCCGCCAGCAAATGGTAATAGGGCTGATCCTTGGTCGGACGGACGTCCTCGGGGATCGAAAGCCACCATTCTTCGGTATTCGCGAAGACCGGATCGACGTCGAAGATCACGCCCCGGAAGGGATAGTGCCTGTGGTGCACGACGTCCCCGATACGGAATTTGGCCGTACGGACTGGCGCAGCTTCGGATGTGTGCAGCGATTCCATCATCAATTCAGTTTAGCAGAGGCCATGGCCGAGACCAAGCCGTGGCAGGTCCCTTTCCACCCCTTTCTCGGTCTGGCTCTTTCCTCCAATGACCGCTGTCACTCCAAAGAAGAGGGCGCAAGATTCCTCACTACCTGGCAAGCAATCTGTGAGGAGAATTGATAAATAACGGGAAAGCAGTACCTATGGCTGCTGAAACTCCGACTCTCTCCTAATTACTTAACAATGGAAATGGTCTTGACTTCATTATTGCCAAGGATCGGATTTCCATCGCTATTAATGAGCCTTGCTGTGAATGTTCCTCCGCAATCAAGTACATCCCGATAATCACTAACTCTAAACGCCTTGGAGGGTTGTGTCAAAACAAGGTTGAGTTTGATGTTGCCGAACTTCAATTCTGCGATGCCAAGCGACTTAAGAAAATTGAATGCTGACAACGATATATTGAGCAGCTTATTTACAAGTGCCTTATCATCACTCAATTTAACAGAATCTGATTCTTTATAGCACTACCCTTCCCTTGCGAAGTTGAACGCAATAGGGATGTCTTCAGGGCCGTTGCTTGGCGGAACTTTAATGCTCCCCCAAAAATAAATAACTCTTTTTCCATCTTTCATAGCCAGGTGGGACATCTCAACCACCTCGCCAGAGGGGATAAGGCCTTCGCAGTTGTTTGCAACGATTTCCTTACAAAATGCAGTACTATTTACAGTTATGTGCTGAGCCTCTGCATGAAATGCGGAGGCGAGCAGGCACAAAGCCGCAGAACACAATACCACGACAGGGTTTTTGGCAATGGTAACTCTTATGGCCATTTTGACCTCCACGTTTGTCAGTTCACTTTGCGCTGGTTCCCCACCACTGGAGCAACTGTTTCATGCCTAAGTTTGGTCATCCCTGTGCCTTCGAAACAACCGAGCAAGCATCACCGCCAGCCCTCGTGTCGTTCTATTTCTCTCCATCGTTCGGCGATTTTCACCCCTTCCAAAATGTACCAGAAGACCCACACGACTATGGGACTGACGAAAGCGTAGTCACCAAGGCCGAGGAACGTCAACCCCATCGAGACGATGAGGATGCCTAAAGCTATGTTCACCAGAGCCATTGTTCAACCCACCCACGAATGATGTAGAGCACGAAGGCACTCCCTCGCGTCGTCAGACAGACCGCGCACCTCGATATGTACGTGGTCGGAATGACACTCCGACCCAAGGTCAAATCCTAACTCCTCCGGGCTGAACCCAAGATGGTATGTGAGAACGTCTTCCGGCCAAACGATATGATCCAAGATCAAATCCTCCATTCGCCCGATTCGGTACCGTCTCGCTCCCGCGCTCGTGGTGAGGTCATGTTCGTGGAAGACACCCCCTTTGTCAACCCCTCGCACACCCAATTGCACCACAAATCACCCCGACTGCGCCGGCCGGAACCCTGCGCCGGCATGGGCGGTGTTCATCCCGCGCTATGACCGCCCTTTCACGCTGTTCTACATCGACCCGCCCTATTGGGGGCACGAGGCAGACTATGGACGCGATCTCTTTGCGCGCGGCTGGCTGGCAGAGGTGCTGCACAGCATCAAGGGGCGGTTCATCCTCTCGATCAATGAGCACCCTGAGGTGCGGCGGCTGTTTGCTTGGGCAGAGATAGAGGTTGTTCGCAGTGCTTATACTTTCAACTATCGCGTGCGGCGGCCTGCGCAGGAATTGCTGATCACAGGAGGTCCGTGAATCCTCATCATTTTTCGATGATGGTTGGCCCCCAGCCTATTCTTCCTCTTCCTCCATCCACCTATCTGCTATAAGAGTAGGGCACCCAAGGTGCTCTTCGTTGTTCAGGGGGTGGTGTGACCGTCCCAGCCACAAGATTGCAGGAGCGCGAACGCCATGGCCGAAACCCGTCACAGCCAGGTTCTCATTCTGGGTTCGGGACCGGCGGGTCTGACGGCCGCCGTCTACACGGCGCGTGCGAGCCTCAAGCCGACGCTGGTGCACGGCATTCAGCCCGGCGGCCAGATGACGATCACGACCGATGTCGAGAACTACCCCGGCTTCGCCGACGTCATCCAGGGCCCTTGGCTGATGGAGCAGATGACCGAGCAGGCCGAAAAGGTCGGCACCACGATGCTCTACGACATCGTTACCGAGGTCAATTTCTCCGTCCGCCCGTTCCGCGCCATCGGCGATTCGGGCGCCGTCTACACGGCCGACGCCATCATCATTTCAACCGGCGCCCAAGCCAGGTGGCTCGGGCTGGACAGCGAGCAGGCCTTCCAGGGCTTCGGCGTCTCGGCCTGCGCGACCTGCGATGGCTTCTTCTTCCGTGATAAGGAGGTTTGTGTCGTCGGCGGCGGCAATACTGCCGTCGAGGAAGCGCTCTATCTTACCAATCACGCCGCCAAGGTGACGCTGATCCACCGGCGCGACGAGCTGCGTGCCGAGAAGATACTGCAGGACCGGCTGTTCAAGCACCCCAAGATCGATATCCTCTGGGACACCGTGCTCGACGAAGTCGTGGGTTCGAAGGAGCCGCCCTCGGTGAACGGGGTGCGCGTGCGCAACGTCAAGACTGGTGCCGAGTCGGAGTTCGCTGTCGACGGCGTCTTCATCGCGATCGGCCATCGGCCCAACACGGAGATCTTCAAGGGTGTGCTGGAGATGGGCGACGAGGGCTACCTCATCACCGCCCACGACAGCACGGCCACCAACATACCCGGCGTCTTCGCCGCGGGCGATGTGCAGGACAAGATCTACCGCCAGGCTGTCACGGCGGCTGGCACCGGCTGCATGGCCGCGCTCGAGGCCGAGAAGTTCATCGCTGCGCTGGAGAGTGAGGAGCGCGTTGCAGCCGAGTAGGCCGGGAGCGCACCAAGAGAGAACATGGATTGGGACCGCCTGCGCGTCTTCTATCACGTCGCCGAGGCAGGAAGCTTCACCAAGGCGGGCGACCTGCTGAACCTCAGCCAGTCGGCGGTCAGCCGCCAGATCAGCGCCCTTGAGGAAAACCTCGGTGCCAGTCTCTTCCATCGCCACGCGCGCGGACTTCTTGTCACCGAACAGGGCGACCTGCTCTATCGCACGGCACGCGAGGTCTACGGCAAGATCGCCATGGCCGAGGCCAAGTTGACCGACAGCAAGCAGCGGCCCGACGGCCACCTCACGGTCACCGCGACAACCGGTTTCTCGATCATCTGGCTGATGCCGCGCATGGTCGACTTCATGGATCGTTATCCCGAGATCTCGATGAGCCTGCGCATCGAGGACGGCGAGCTCGACCTTTCAATGCGCGAGGCCGACGTCGGCATCCGGCTGAGCCGGCCGACCCAGCCGGACCTGATACAGCGCCACCTGATGAGGATTCACTTCCACTTCTTCGCCTCGCCCCACTACCTCAAGGCCTGGGGCACGCCGAAGACGCTGGAAGACCTCGAGAAACATCGGATGATCATGTACGACCACGGTCCGCTCAAGAACGTCGTTAGCCCGGAGTGGCTGCCGCGTGCGTTCGGCGACGACCGTCCGCAGCGCCGCCCGGCGTTGACGGTCAACTCCATGCTGGGCATGCGGCGGGCTGTCGAGAGCGGCCTGGGGATAGCTATCCTGCCGGACTATGTCATCGAAGGGTCAGACAGGAAGGTGAAGCTCGACATTGATGCTCCGCTCCCGACAGCCGAGTCATACTTCGTCTATCCTGAGGAGCAGCGTAACTCCGCGCGAATTACCGCGTTCCGCGATTTTCTTCTGGAAAAGGTCGCCGCGACCCGATTTTAAGAATTTGTCATAACACATTACGAGTTATGCGCCCCATGCATGGCTGGGTTGTGAAAGCGCCCATGGTGAGAACGAAGGGAAAGCCCTATTTCCCCCTCTGACACGGAAGCTGCAACATATCGCGGCCTCCCTCGACGGATGCCCCCCGATCGATACGTGTCAACCAGGTTTCGACCTGGAACGGGACCTCAGGGTCCCAACGTCTCCCAGACGTGAAGCCTCCCCTATAGACTTGAGGCCGGGTCGCAAGACCCGGCCTCTTCTTTTCTTTTTGCCGCCTGTATCTCCGCGCTCTACATGAAGAGACGCTCACCCTCCATGTGGGCATAGAGATGGGCGACCTGCTCGCCGTAGCCGTTGTAGAGCAGCGTCGGGACGCGCTCGTTGCTGCCGAGCACACGCTCGTCGGCCTGGCTCCAGCGGGGATGGTCGACCTCGGGGTTCACATTCGCCCAGAAGCCGTACTCCGACGGTACGAGCTCTTCCCAGAAGGTGGTCGGACGTTCCTCGGTGAGGGTCACGCGGACAATCGACTTGACCGACTTGAAGCCGTACTTCCACGGCAGGTGAAGCCGGAGTGGGGCACCGAACTGGTTGGCCATCGGCTTGCCGTAGGCACCGGTGACCATGAAGGCAAGTTCGTTGTCGGCTTCTTCGATCGTCACGCCCTCGGTGTAGGGCCAAGGATACCAGAACTGGCCCAGGCCCGGCGCCCAGTCGACGTCCTCGAAGGTCTGCATGACAACATACTTCGCCGAACCCAGCGGTTTGGCGTAGGCAACGAGATCGCGCATCGGGAAACCGGTCCAGGGCACCACCATCGACCAGGCCTCGACGCAGCGATGTCGGATGACCCGCTCCTCCAGTGCCATGGCGCGGATCAGCGTGTCGATGTCGACCGTCTTCTCCTCCTCGACCAGCCCGTCGAAGGTGATCGCCCAGGGGCGGCGCTGCAGGTCCTCGGCACGCTGCCAGATCTGCTTGTGGCTGCCGAACTCATAGAAGTTGTTGTAAGTCAGATTGTCCGCCTCGGGCGTCACCATGCGGCCGGCGTCGGCATAGGCGTTGTTGAGCGGGGCGGGATAGAGGTCGTTGGTCGGATCGGCGGCGGCCTGGGCATTGGCGATCTCGACGACGCCATCGGACGCCTCAGCGCAGCCGAACAGCATTGTCCCCGCAGCAGCCACGATCGGTCCTGCTGCGATCGCCTTGGCGAGCTGGCGGCGGTTCAGATAAACAGACTCAGGCGTCGCCAGGCTCTCCTTGAGCTCCCAGCCGCGCGGTGACCTGATCAGCATGTGGCACTCCCGTCCAACAGATGTCCTCTCTGGCGACAATTGGCGGTTTGCCGCGAGATCACAAGTCAAACGGGCGTGAGACCCGCGTCAGGAGACAGAAGCGCAGGCCCGTTGGATGCGCTGGCAGGCATCCTCCAGTGCCTCGGTCGAGGTCGCGTAGGAGATGCGGAAGAATGGCGAATGGCCGAACGCCGAACCCTGCACCACCGCAACGCCTTCGGATTCCAGCAGATAGGTCACAACATCCTCGTCGGACCCGAGCGTGTTGCCGTCGGGCGTCGTCTTGCCGATCAACCCCTCGCAGGACGGATAGACGTAGAACGCGCCTTCAGGTGTGCCGCAGGTCAAGCCGTTGGACTGGTTCAGCATCGCGACCACGAGGTCGCGGCGATCCTTGAAGACCTTGTTGTGCTCGGCAATGAAGTCCTGGGGACCGTTGAGCGCAGCGACGGCGGCGTACTGGCTGACCGAACTCGTGTGCGTGGTCGACTGCGACTGCACCTTGTTCATGGCCTTGATCAGAACGTCCGGCCCGCAGGCGAAGCCGACGCGCCAGCCCGTCATGCAGTAGGTCTTGGAGACGCCATTGGTGGTCAGCGTGCGATCCCGTAGCGAGGGCTCGACTTGGGCTGGCGTGCAGAAGGTGAAGTCGTCGTAGGTGATGTGCTCGTACATATCGTCGGGCATGATCCAGACATGCGGGTGGCGCACAAGCACATCGGTCAGCGCTTTCATGTCGTCCCACGAATAACCCGCTCCGGTCGGGTTCGACGGTGAGTTCAGCATCAGCCACTTGGTCTTCGGCGTGATCGCGGCCTCGAGATCAGCGGCAGTCATCTTGAAACCGTTCTCGGCCGCACACGGCACGACAACCGGCGTACCGCCGCACAGCAGCACAATGTCTGTGTAGCTCACCCAGTAGGGTGCGGGGATGATGACCTCGTCGCCGTCTTCCAGCGTCGCGGTCATCGCGTTGTAGAGCACCTGCTTGCCGCCGCAGCCAACCTGGATCTGATCGGGCGTGTAGTCGAGGTCGTTGTCGCGCTTCATCTTCGCGCTGATCGCCTCGCGCAGCTCCGGCACGCCCGGCACCGGCGTGTAGCGGGTCTTGCCGTCCTTCATGGCCTTGTAGGCGGCCTCGATGATGTGTTCGGGCGTGTCGAAATCGGGCTCGCCGGCACCGAGACCGATGACGTCCATGCCCTCGGCTTTCAAGTCGCGCGCCTTCTGGCTCACCGCAATGGTCGGCGACGGCTTGATACGATCGAGACGGCTGGCAAGGATCGACATGGTGCTACCCTCATGGTCTGGAGAATCGACACTATACCCTACTTCCTTCATGCCCCGAGGTGGAGGAAGAACTTGTCCCCGACATCGAATTTCGAACCGAAGGACGACCATGTCCCAACACGACGCTGTTCACGTCCGTGAAGCCTGGCCCGACGATCTGCGGCGTCATCGGCGCCACCAGCGAGAGCACGGAAGGCTCCTGTGAAGCCGGCTACAGGGAGGCGTTCGACGATACCGCAGCGGACCTGAACCACATGATGATCATTCCGGATTGCGACGGCGTGGTCACCGGCTGCCTGCAGCTGTCCTTTCTGCCCGGGTTCAGTCTGGGCGGCATGCGGCGCGATCAGATCGAGGGTATGCACATCGCCAGCAACCGGCGTAGCGAGGGTCTCGGCGGTGTCCTGCTGAACTGGGCGATCGAGCACTGCCGTGAATGTGGCTGCGGCATGGTCCAGATCACGATGAACAAGAACCGCGACCGAACCTGGGTATTCTACGAACGCGTCGGGTTCGTTACCAGCCACGACGGCATGAAGCTGAAGTGCCAGTCCAGCCTGGTGATCGGATTCATGCTGCAGGGTCGGGCCAATATTGGTCCGCCCGCCGGCGGTCCGATCTACTTCGACAAGTTAAAGCATCTTCACTCTATCAGATTGATTCAATCTGATAGGGATATGCTCTAACGGCCCTTCCAGACCGGCTCGCGGCCTTCGGCGAAGCTCGCGGGACCTTCCTTGGCGTCCTCGGAATCGAGGCAGGCGCGGTACTGCGGGATCGCGCCCGAGCGCATGTGGGCATAGGCCTGCTTGACCGACATGCCCTCGGTCTCGTTGACCACAGCCTTCACGGCCCTGAGCGAGAGCGGCGCCGACTTCGCCATGGCATGGGCCACCTCACGCGCGGTCGCCATCAGTTCGGCCTGGGGAACCACCCGACTGATCAGGCCCCAGCGCACGCCCTCTTCCGGGCTCATGCGGCGGCCTGTCATCATCATCTCGACGGCAACGGCCTTGGGGATGCGGCGCTGCAAGCGGATCACGCCACCGCCGTCGGGCAGGATACCGAGCTGCGCCTCGGGCAGCCAGAACTGGGCGTTCTCGGCGGCAATGATGATGTCGGACGCCAGCACCAGCTCGAACCCGCCGCCCGCGGCATAGCCGTTGACCGCGGCAATGACGGGCTTGTCCATGCTCCAGAGTTCGGTCAGGCCGGCGAAACCGCCCTCGGTCGCGGCCGCGCTGTCGGTCTCCTCTTCACCGGCCGCAGCCGCCTTGAGGTCCCAGCCCGCCGAGAAGAACTTCTCGCCGCCGCCGGTGACGATCGCGACCGAGGCGGTCGGATCGTCACGGAAAGCGCAGAAGGCATCGCCGAGCGCCTTGCTCGCGGCCACGCTGATCGCATTGGCCTTGGGCCGGTGGAACACGATCTCCCAGACAAACCCGTCCTTCGTGATCTTCACCATGTCGCTCATGTCATGCTCCTTCCTGTTATCGTCGGATGGCCACCCTCCCATAGCTTGCGCCATGGGAGAGTAAGGGCCTCTTTCTAGTTTTCGTACGGCCGCAAAACCGACCGTGAAATGATGTGGCGCTGGACTTCGCTGGTGCCGTCCCAGATGCGCTCAACACGGGCATCGCGCCAGAAGCGCTCGATGGGAAGTTCCTTCATCAGGCCCATACCGCCGTAGATCTGCAGCGCGTTGTCGGTCACCCGCGCGAGCATTTCGGTCGCGAAGAGCTTGGCCATAGCGAAGTCCTGGTCCTGGGCTTCGCCGCGGGCTTCCTTGTCGGCTGCGCGCAGCACCAAGAGTTCGGCCGCCTCAATCTCGGTCGCCATGTCGGCGAGCTTGAAGGATGTGCCCTGGAACTTGCCGATCGTCTGGCCGAACTGCTTGCGGCTGGCGGCCCATTCGGCGGCCATGTCGATCACCCGCCGTGCGCGGCCGATGCACTGGGCGGAGACCGTGAGCCGGGTCGCGCCGAGCCAGGTGTTGGCGACCTCGAAACCCTTGTGCTCCTCGCCCAGAATCTGGCTTTCGTGCAGACGGCAGTCGGTGAAAACGAGTTCGCAGTGATGGAAGCCACGATGCGACACGCTCTCCGGGCCCATCACCACCTCGAAACCCGGCGTGCCCTTATCGACCAGGAAGCTGGTGATCAGGCTGCGCGGACCGCGCGGCGTGTCCTGCACGCCCGACGATGCGAAGAGGATCGCGTAGTCGGCCACGTCGGCATAGCTGATAAAGTGTTTGGTGCCGTTGACGACGTGGTGGTCGCCGTCACGCACCGCCTTGGTCTTCATTGAGCGCAGGTCGGAGCCGGCCTGTGGCTCGGTCATCGCCAGGCACTCGACCCGCTCGCCACGAATGGTGGGCAGCAGGTACTGCTCGATCTGGTCGCCCCTGCAGGCGCGCAGGATGTTCGACGGCCGCGCCACCGCGTGCTGCAGGGCAAACGACGTACGACCGAGTTCGATCTCCATCAGCGCGATGGTCAGCGCATCAAGCCCGCCGCCACCCAACTCCTCGGGCATGTTGGCGGCGTAGAGACCGGTCTCGATCGCACGGGCGTGGATATGCTCGATCAGCTCGGGCCGGACATGGTTGTCGCGTTCGACCTCGTCCTCGTAGGGCACAAGTTCCTCGCCGACGAACCGGCGCACAGTGTCGATGATCAGCGTCTGTTCTTCGGTCAGGGAGAACTGCATGGCAGGGCTCTCAGGCAGGCGCGCGCTAGATAGAGGCTCAGGCCTGCGCCCGCAAGCAGGGTCGCAGCCTCAATCAGAACTCAGAGCTCGTGGCGCACGCCGAAGGGCAGGAAGTTGGAGGCATCAGTCACGCCGTTGATCAGGCCGAAGATGCCGGACCGATGCTGCAGCCGTACCATCAGAGAAGTGTCGGGATGGTGCGGCATCGCGCCGGTCAGCTCCAGGTTGAACCGGTTCAGCAGACGGGAACGGTCGGAGAGATCGTCGTGTCGCTCGGCTCCAAGCGGCCCGCCGCCATGGTGACGACATACTCGTTCCAAGGGAAATCCTGCCAGCGCCCGTAAAACGCGAGGCCGAACTCGTGATAGCTCTCGCGGTCGAAGTGGTTGGCGTAACATCAGCTCACCCTTGAGACTGAGCTGGTCTCGGAACCACGCGGTGTCGCGGTTGCCGGAGATGGCGATCACGCGCTCCTGCGGCCTCTCGTAGTCGAAGATGTTGGTGATGGTGTCGGAAAAGTTTCGCTCGCTTCCCTTGCTGCCAAAGACCTGCATGGCATAGGGCGACCGCCCGAGATCATCGGCCCAGGTTCAGGACTCCGTCTGGAGAAGCCAGGAACCGCCCAACGTCGCAAGCGCCGGGGGGAGGCGGAGAAACAGCCCCGCTGCGATGATCGAGCCCTTGGCTTTGCCGACCACCTTTCGAATCCCAGTCCGTTCCATCGTTCAGGCCATGAGCCTTTTGCGCGTCCCCCCGAACCTGTTCGACCAAACGCTTCCGCAAACTGGCGAACACTTCCCACAATCCTTACATTGGGACGACCATGACGCTTGCGCACCCCCTTCGGAACGATCCCTTCGCACCGGTCGAACCCTCGCCTTTCAATCTAACATCCGAGTTCGAACCGCAGGGCGACCAGCCTGCCGCGATCGCGGAGCTGTGCGACGCGCTGACCCAGGGCGATCGTGACCAGGTGCTGCTCGGAGTCACCGGCTCGGGCAAGACCTTCACCATGGCTCAGGTCATCCAGCGCCTTGGGCGTCCGGCCCTGGTGCTGGCACCCAACAAGACGCTGGCCGCCCAGCTCTACGGCGAATTCAAGAGTTTCTTCCCGGACAACGCCGTCGAATACTTCGTCAGTTACTACGACTACTACCAGCCCGAGGCCTACGTTCCGCGCACCGACACCTACATCGAGAAGGAGTCGACCCGGAACGAGCAGATCGACCGCATGCGCCATTCGGCGACGCGCGCGATCCTGGAGCGCGACGACACGATCATCATCGCCAGCGTTTCCTGCATCTATGGCATAGGCGACGTCGAGAGCTACTCGGCCATGACGCTGGCGCTCGAGTCCGGCATGATGATCGAACGCGACGACATCCTGCGCTGGCTAGTCGACCTGCAGTACCGGCGCAACGACACCGCCTTCCAGCGCGGCACCTTCCGCGTGCGCGGCGACTCGGTCGAGATCTTCCCGAGCCATCTGGAGGACGGCGCCTGGCGCATCGCCATGTTCGGCGACGAGATCGAGGAGATTGTCGAGTTCGACCCGCTGACTGGCGAGCGCATGGGCGAGATGAAGCAGGTCGTGGTCTACGCCAACAGCCACTACATCGTGCCCAAGCCGACGCTTCATCAGGCAATCAAGCACATCAAGGTTGAACTCAAAGAGCGGCTCGATCACTTCCGCGGCCAGGGCAAGTATCTGGAGGCCGAGCGTCTCGATCAGCGCTGCACCTTCGACATCGAGATGATGGAAGCGACCGGCATGTGCGCCGGCATCGAGAACTACTCGCGCTTCCTGACCGGCCGGTCGCCCGGCGAACCGCCACCGACGCTGATGGAGTATCTGCCCGACAACGCCATCATCTTTGTCGACGAGAGCCATGTCGCGGTTCCCCAAGTGGGCGGCATGTTCAAGGGCGACTTCAATCGCAAGTCCACGCTGGCCGAGTTCGGCTTCCGCCTGCCGAGCTGTGTCGACAACCGACCGCTGAAGTTCGAGGAGTGGGACGCCATGCGGCCCCAGTCGATCTTCGTCTCGGCAACCCCGGGCGACTGGGAGCTGCAGCGCACTGGCGGTGTCTTCACCGAACAGATCATCCGGCCGACCGGGCTGGTCGATCCGCCCTGCATCATCCGGCCGGCCTCGACCCAGGTCGACGACCTGATCGGCGAGTGCAGGGAAGTCGCCGCCAAGGGTCAGCGCGTGCTCGTCACCACGCTGACCAAGCGCATGGCCGAAGCGCTCACCGAATACCTTACTGAGGCCGGGCTGCGGGTGCGTTACCTGCATTCCGACATTGATACGCTGGAGCGCATCGAAATCATCAGGGATCTCCGGCTCGGCGTGTTCGACGTGCTGGTCGGCATCAACCTGCTACGCGAGGGCCTCGACATCCCCGAGTGTGCGCTGGTCGCGATCCTGGATGCAGACAAGGAAGGTTTTCTGAGGAGCGAGACCTCGCTGGTCCAGACCATCGGTCGGGCCGCGCGCAACGTCGACGGCCGCGTCCTGCTCTATGCCGACCACATGACCGAATCGCTCGAGAAGGCGATTGCCGAGACCAGCCGGCGCCGGGCCAAGCAGGAGGCCTACAACGTCGAGCATGGCATCACGCCGGAGTCGATCCGCCGCGGCGTCTCCGATGTGCTGCAGAGTGTCTACGATGCCGACTATGTGACCGTCGACCTCGGTATCGCAGGAGAAGACAGCGCCGGCGACATGACCCTTGAGGAGCGCATCGCCGATCTCGAAAAGCGCATGCGCGAAGCCTCCGCCGACCTCGAGTTCGAAGACGCAGCCCGCATGCGCGACGAGATCCGCCGCCTTGAGGTCCTCGACATCGGCGTCCGCGAGAAACCCCAGGACGCCGCGATGGAACGCAATGCCAAACGTAAGATCAGGAAGCGGAAGGGGCCGTGAGGAACTTGTCCGGTGCTGCTCTGGTCACGGGTGCGGGCAAGCGCCTGGGTCTCGCGATCACGAATGCGCTTGCCGCAGACGGTTGGGCCGTGGCGTTCCATGCTTGGTCGTCGCTGGGCGTCGCAGAGACGGCCGTTGCGGCCATCAACGATGCGGGCGGCACGGCCGTCGCCCTGTCGGCCGACCTCTCTGATCCGGCCGCCACCTCGAACCTCGTCGATGCGGCATCGGACGCGCTCGAACCGTTGACCCTGCTGGTCAACAACGCCGGCGTCTTCGTGCCCGACCACGTACGCAGCGCGACGCCGACCAGCATGGCCGCCAACCTCGACGTCAACCTTATGGCACCGGTGTTGCTGACCCAGGCCTTCGCGGCGCAGCTTCCCTGGGATTCCCACGGCAACGTCATCAACATCCTCGACCAGCGCATCGCCAACCCGACGCCGAACTACATGAGCTACACGGCCTCGAAGGCCGCCCTCGCCGTGCTGACGCGTACTTGGGCGCTCGAGCTTGCGCCCGCTATCCGGGTCAACGCTATTGGCCCCGGCATGGCTCTGCCCGACCCGGGCGACGACGGCACCGAGATGAAACGCTGGACCGACGGTTATCCGCTGCGTCGCGGCACCTCGCCCGAAGAGATCTGCGATGCCGTCCGGTATCTGCTGAATGCGCCTGCCGTCACTGGCCAGACCCTGCACCTCGACGGCGGTCAGCATCTCGGCTGGCTCCATCCCGAGGGCGGCTATCCGCTTCAGACGGGCAAGTCATGAGTTGGGGCAAGGTCTTTCTGGAGGGACTCCTGCTTGAGGCCGAGATCGGCGTGCTTGACCACGAGCATGGCCGTCGCCAACCGCTCATCGTCGATATCACCATGGAGGTCAACACCGGTGCGCCCGACGAGAACGACCTCTGTTCCGTAATCGACTACCGGGTTGCCGCCGACCATGCCCGCAGTCTCGTGGCGAGCGGCCATATAGAACTCGTCGAGACATTCGTCGAACGTCTGGCTTCGGCCTGCCTTAAGGATACCCGGGTCATCAAGGTGACGGTCCGTGCACGCAAACCCGACGCCATCGAGGATGCCGAAGCGGCCGGCGTCGAGATCGCTCGGACGCAAGCAAAGCGTTGACGAATCGCGGTGCGGGCGGAGTCCTTCCCTACTTCGGCCCATCGACGCGAAAAACAGTCCGGAATCGTCGGAATCCGCGCCCGAGCACGCCTCCGGAAGCCTGATTTGTGCACAGCCGCTCCCGGGTCGACCGGCAGAGGGGTTGTCAAGATCCGGTTCTCGAAACCATCGCAGTCATGTCACACGCCGTCACCGGAAAACTCGAAAAGTCATAGGGTTAACGAAACTGCAAAAAAAGGGCAGTTCTGTGTGACATGGCGGATTTCCGCGCTCTGGGCCGTTGCTGGCCGACCTTTTCGACAGACTTGTCCACAGCTTCTATTATAGCCTCCGGGCGAGGCTAGACGCCGGCGTTCAGGCGGCGGAAAGCTGCTGCCGGGCAGCGTCGAGATGGCGCAAGACGATCTCGACCGCAAGCTCGGCGTCACGCGCCCGGAGCGCATCGTAGAGCGCCCGATGCTCGCGGTTATAGGCCTCCATGCTCTCGGGCGTCAGGACCTTGTCCTTCATAGCGTTCCACTGGCGGTGGCCACGCACGTGATTGATCTGCCTATAAAGCGAGACCATCAGTGGGTTGCGCGTGGCATCCGCAATCGACTGATGGAAGGTGCGGTCGTGACGTGTGAACCCCTCCGCCCAGAGCCCGTCGGCTTCCAGCGCCTTAAGCGCCTCGGCAATGCGGTGAAGATCGCGCAGCGTGGCGTGCAGTGTGGCAAGCCGGACCATGTGGGGCTCGACGGCGATCCGGACTTCGACCAGCTCGATCGGGCTGGTGACCTCGGCGACGTCATCCTCGCCGGCCTCGGGCCGGAAGGTCACGAAGGTGCCGCTGCCGACCCGGCGGCTGACCAGATGGTTGTGCTCCAGGATGCGCAGCGCCTCGCGCACCGTCGTGCGCGAGCTCGACAAGGCGGTCGCAAGCTGCCGTTCGGCCGGCAGCCGTTCGCCATCGACATACACGCCGTCGAGGATCGCCTGGCGCAGCTGGGCAGCGATCGCAGCTGCGCTCTTGGCGTTCGGCAGAGGCAGCTTCCGCAAGGTGTCGCTGTGTTCAGGCGATCCGGCCATCGGCACTTCCGCGCTTTTGCTTGACATCGTTGTCACACGGGACTTAGCTACCCGCGAATTGGTTCGATTGGGCCACAATTGGCACAGAACATCGTCGGACCAAATACGGGCCAAGTCAAGCTCGGCAAGGATTTCCAGCCTTTCAGGCACCTAGACCAATCCAGACCGCGCCCGACTCGGCCAAGCCGTTCAAGGAGGAGAGACGCACCGCCATGGCCTTCCCCACCCATTCCAAGTACGTGATCATCGGGGCCGGCATTCACGGCCTTTCGACCGCCTATCATCTTGCGCTGGAGCTCAAGGCGCGCGGCAAGGGCACCGGCGACGACATCCTGGTTCTCGACAAGACCGGCATCGCGGCCGGTGCCAGCGGCATTGCCTGCGGCGTGGTGCGTAACAACTACTACCAGCCCGCCATGCGCGAGCTGATGGCCCAATGCGTCGAGGTCTGGGAGAGCGACCCCGAGGCCTACAGCTACCACCCGGTCGGCTACATGCAGATCTCGTGCGAATCGATGCATGAGGACGTCGCGTCAATCTACGAGCAGCAGAAGGCAATCGGCTACAAGTCGGACTTCATCGAAGGGGCCGATGCCTGCACCGCCTACATGAAGGAGTTGTTCTCGGACTGGCGTGCCCAGGGCATCACTTCGGTGCTGCACGAAAAGAAGGGTGGCTTCGCCAACAATACCGCCTCGATCTACGGCCTCGCCGGCAAGGCCGAGGACGAGGGTGTCCGCATCATCACCGGTTGCCACGTCACCGGCTTCGAGAAGTCGGGCGAGGCCGTCTCGAAGGTCCTGACCGACAAGGGCGACATCAGGACCGACATGGTTGTGGTTGCGGTCGGCCCTTGGGCCAGCCAGGTCTGGAACATGCTGGACCTGCCCAAGACGGTCTCAATCAAGGGCAGCGACGGCACCATGCACGAGGGCATCGACACCTGGCGCTACTGGTGCCTTGAGGAAGGCACGCTCGGCGTCGATCCGAACCTGCAGAAACTCAACGACGGCGGCATGCCGCCGGTGATTCATGTTGACACCAACGCACCGCTGATGTCGGACGTCGACGGCTCGGTCATCACCGAAGAGATGTGGGGCATCTACTACAAACCCGATTTCAACTTTGCCGGCATCCAGGGCGGGGCCATGCCCTATGAGGTCAAGACGCCGGTCGACCGGGTCGCGCTTGATCCCTACGGCCCGAACTCGCCCGACTTCATCGTCGGCGACGACTTCGCGCATATGTGGTGCTCGGCGCTGGCGCACTGCCAGGAGCGCTTCTCCGGCAAGATTGGCAAGTGGAAGAAGGAGCCTTCGGGCGGCCTGGGTTGCTTCACGCCCGACAGCTTCCCTGTGTTCGACACCTTCTGCGAGAACGTCCAGTTCATCGCCGACTCGAACCACGGCTACAAGATGATCGGCGTCGGCAAGCTGGTCGCCAGCGAGTGTGTCGGCGAGACCAGCGCGCTGCTCGAGCCGTTCCGCTTCTCGCGTTACGCCGAAGGCAGGATGCATCCGGTTTCGAATAGCCCGTTTCCGTGGAGCTGAGCCACGGGCGCACGTTGACTCTGTCACGACGCGCGCGCCACTCTCAGTACAAGGTCGATGGAGGCGGCGGGGGCCTCCTCCGGAGGACCGAAACAAATTGGGAAGCTCCGAGGAGGGACACGATCCATGCCGATGGATATTGAAGGCTACGTTGAACAACCTGGCCGCGCAAAACTCGTCAAAGACGTTCGCAAGAAGATCAACGAACTGAAGATCGACTACATCTACTATCAGTTCATTTCAGTCACTGGCCGCATCGTCGGCAAGGGCGTCCCGGCCGACCACTGGGAGACCATCGCTGAGCGGGGCTTCCAGCTGGTCTACGGTTCGGTCGCCAACCTCTACGTCGACCGCTACGGCGACTACATCGGTTACGGCCCTGAGTCTTCGGAACTGGTCGGCATCCCCGATCCCGAGACCTTCGTCCAGCTGCCCTGGGACAAGCGCGTCGCCCGCGTCTACTGCACCTGCTTCCGCAATCGCGAGGAGCCGGAGAACCCTGGCGGCTTCTTCACCGGCGACTGCCGCGGCAACCTGCGCCGGGCCCACGACGCCTTCCAGAAGAAGCACAAGGGCCTCCATATGCGACACGGCACGGAGCCCGAGATGATGTGGCTGAAGAAGGGTGAGAACGGCCTGCCCGATGGCGGCTTCTCGAAGCCCAACTGCTACCACATCGACCAGTTCGAGAGCCTGCGCCCGGTCTTCATGAAGGCGATCGAGTACAGCCGTGCCATGGGTCTCGACATGATCCAGGGAGACCACGAGGACGCACCGGGCCAGCTTGAGCTCAACTTCCAGTTCGACGACGCCCTGCGCACCGCCGACCGGCTAACGACCTATCGCCAGATCTGCGCCCAGGTCGCACGCGAAAACAACCTGATCGCCTGTTTCATGTCGAAGCCATTCATGGGCGTCTCCGCGTCGGGTTGCCACCACAACGTCTCGCTGTGGAAGGGCGGCAAGGACGAGATGAACACGCTCGGCCAAGAGAACCCAGCCGGCATGCCAGAGAACTTCATGTACAAGAAGGGCGGCAAGAACACGTTCATGCCTGACGGCAAGGATCCGCGGAAGCCGGGCAAGGTCGGCCTGCAGGCGATCGGCGGTGTGATGGCGCATCTCGGTGCGCTGACCGCGATCGGTTGCTCGACCGTCAACTCGTACCGTCGTCTGTGGGACACGGGCTTCTGGGCGCCTGTCTTCGCCGACTGGGGCTACCAGAACCGCACCACCGGCATGCGCGTTTCCGCGCCGGGCCGTTTCGAGTACCGCGCCGTGGACTCGATGGTGAACCCCTATCTGATGGCCAACGCCATCATCCAGGCGTTCGACGACGGTATCGCCAACAAGCTCGATCCGGGCGAACCCGAAGAACGCAACATTTATCAGGCCATGGAAGAGGGAAAGAAGGTCAAGAAGCTGCCGATGTCGCTCGGCGACGCGCTCGATCGTCTCGAGAACGACGAGGTCATCAAGGCCGCCATGCCCGGCGACATGTACAAGGTCTTCAAGCACTACAAGTCGAACGAGTGGGAGACCTTCATGGCCACCGTCACCGAGTGGGACATGGACACCTACTGGGATTGCCTGCCCTAAGCAGGACGTTAGGAACGCGGCGGTGGCCGGTAACGGCTGCCGCCGTATCTGTCTTTGAAACCTGAGGAGGACAACCGCCATGTGTGGCATCGCAGGTATCATCCACCGCAAGAAGGCCGCGGACGTCGGGTCGGAAATGACCGCAATGCTGCAGTCACTCAAGCACCGCGGACCGGACTCGACCGGCTTCGCGATCTACGGCGTCCCGAGCAAGAACGAGTACGTTCTGCGCTTCAAGGTCGCCGAGCAGGAAGACGTCGCCAAGGGCTACGACATTCACAAGCAGGTCAAGGACCGTCGTGCCGAGGTCGATCGCCGTCTGGCGGAGCTGGGCGTGAAGATGATCAAGGCCGAGGACGCGACGGAGTACGCCTACCGCTATCGCATCAAGTTCAAGGGCAACATGCGCAAGCTGGCGGACTACATTGAGGACGTGGCCTCGACGGAGATCCTCTCGCTCGGCACGGGTCTGGAGCTGATCAAGGACCTGGGCGACGCCAACACGGTGTCCGACCAGTATTCGCTCAAGGGCTTCAAGGGTACGCACGCCATCGGCCACACCCGCATGGCGACCGAGTCCGACGTCGACATCCGCTCGGCGCATCCCTACTGGGCCTACCCGTATCACGACATCTCGGTGGTCCATAACGGCCAGCTGACCAACTACTGGATCATGCGGCGCGAGATGGAGCGCAAGGACTTCCGCTTCATGTCGAACTGCGACTCCGAGCTGATCGCGGTCTACATCGCTGACAAGCTGCAGGAAGGCATGGAGCTTGAGGATGCGATGAAGCAGTCGGTCGACGAGCTCGACGGCGTCTTCACCTATCTTGTGGCGACGTCGGACAGCCTCGGGATGGCCAAGGACGACATGGCCGCCAAGCCGATGGTGATCTACGAGAGCGACGACCTCGTGGCAATGGCCTCCGAAGAGGTCGCAATCCGCGAGATCCTGCCTCAGGAAATCGACACGTTTGACCCCTACGACCGGGAGGTTCGGGTATGGCGCAGCTAAAGGAAGAGCATCGTTCGCACGATATGGGGCTGCACAGCGAGCAGCTCACCGGGCGCACGCAGCAGCGCTTCTTCGACATCACCGAAGAGGAGAACTTCCTCTATCCGGAAGCCTTCGATGTCGACTTCAACAAGCGCAAGGCGTTCAACGCCGCGGACATGGACACGACCGATGTCAACCTCAAGATCCGTGACCTGATGTCGAAGGGTTACGGCTCGATCGTGATCAAGAATCCGCTCGCCCGCCACTCGCTCGGCGTCGGCATCCTGCAGCGGCTGAACCTGACCTTCGAGGGCAGTCTGGGCTACTTTGGCGTTGGCCTGATCGACGGCCCGAACGTCCGCATCACCGGCCGCGTAGGCTGGTCCTGCGCCGAGAACATGATGGCCGGCACCGTGATCGTCGAAAAGAACGCGGGCTCGACCTTCGGTGCGGCGATCCGTGGCGGCGACCTCGTCTGCATGGGCGACGTCGGTTCGCGCACGGGCATCGACCAGAAGGGCGGCACGATCATCGTCGGCGGCCGGACGGGTGCGTTCTCGGGCTTCATGATGCAGCGCGGCCGCATGGTCGTGCTGGGTGACGCCGGCAAGAACCTGGGCGACTCGATGTACGACGGCACGATCTATATCGGCGGCAAGATCGAGAGCCTCGGCGTCGACGCGGTAACCTCGGAGATGACCGAACTCGACTGCGCCTGGCTCGAGCGCAAGCTCAAGCAGTTTGGGCTGAAGGCACCCAACAGCATCAAGAACATGACCAAGATCGTCGCAGGCAAGCAGCTCTGGAACTACGACAACCTCGAGCCTTCCGAGAAGAAGATCGTTCTCTAGGCCCACGGAGGAAAGACAGAACAATGGCTACCAAGAAAAAAGACATCTTCGATCGTGCGCCCGACGGCCGGAATAAGGAGGTTCTCGGCGAGAACTTCATGTTCTCACCGCGTGTGATCGACGACATCCACATCAAGGCCGAGCTCGGCCGTTACCGAATGCGTGGCATGGCGCTGTTCAAGAAGATCCCAACCTGGGACGACCTGACCTTCATGCCGGGCACGCTGACCCGTTTCGTCATCGAAGGTTATCGCGAGAAATGCGAGACCAAGACGGTGATCGGCCCCCGCGCCAAGCGTCCGCTTGAGCTCGATATCCCGGTCTATGTCACCGGCATGAGCTTCGGCGCGCTGTCGTTCGAGGCCAAGACCGCGCTCGCGCGCGGCGCCACCATGGCCGGCACGGCAACGTGCTCGGGCGAAGGCGGCATGATCCCCGATGAGCGGCGTTATTCGGAGAAGTGGCTCTACCAGTGCATCCAGTCGCGCTATGGCTTCAACCCGCACCACCTGCGTCTCGCTGACGCCTGTGAGTTCTTCATCGGTCAGGGCT
The DNA here is from genome assembly GCA_014323865.1 of Rhodospirillales bacterium. Classification (NCBI taxonomy): domain Bacteria; kingdom Pseudomonadati; phylum Pseudomonadota; class Alphaproteobacteria; order Rhodospirillales; species Rhodospirillales bacterium. The sequence continues at coordinate 360,719 of JACONG010000016.1, forward strand.
GCAAGGTTGGTTTGGGCGGTCATCTCATGGGCCAGAAGGTCACCGACCAGGTCGCCGAGATGCGTTCGCTGCCCGCGGGCATCGACCAGCGTTCGCCGGCCCGTCACCCCGACTGGCTGGGGCCGGACGATCTGGCGCTCAAGATCCAGGAAATCCGGGAGTCGACCGACTACCAGATCCCGATCCAGCTCAAGCTGGGTGCGGCGCGAGTCTATGACGACGTCCGCATGGCGGTGAAGTGCGATCCCGACTCGATCTACATCGACGGCATGGAAGGTTCGACTGGTGCTGGCCCGCATCTCGCCACCGAGGAGACGGGTGTTCCGGGCATTGCGGCGATCCGCCAGGCCCGCCGGGCGATCGACGATCTGGGCAAGCGCGGCGAGATCACGCTGATCTACGCCGGTGCGGTGCGCAACGGCGGCGACCTCGCCAAGGCGCTCGCGCTGGGTGCGGACGCAGTCGCCATCGGCACCACCGCGATGATGGCGCTGAACTGCAACAAGGACATCCCCGAGGCCGACTACGAAGGCACAATCGGGGTGCCCGCCGGTTACTGCTACCACTGCCACACAGGCCGTTGCCCCGTTGGCGTGGCGACGCAGGATCCGGAGCTCAGGAAGCGTCTCAATCCAGACGATGCCGCCGAGCGCGTCTACAACATCCTCCACACGCTCGCGATCGAGTGTCAGATGATGGCCCGTGCCTGCGGCAAAACCAACGTGCACAGCCTGGAGCCCGAGGATCTTTCGGCTCTCACCATGGAGGCTTCGGCCATGGCAGGCGTTCCGCTCGCCGGCACCAACCATACGGTTGGCGTCGACGACTACCACCACCTCTGATCGGGTGAGACAAGATGGCACGAGCAACCAAGAAAGCCGCCACGAAGAAGGCGGCAGCCAAGAAGCCGGCTTCAAAAAATGTGACCTCACTCAAGGCGGCAGCCAAGAAGAAGGCTACCCCGAAGAAGGCGGCGCGCAAGTCGAAGGCCAAGGCCAGCGACGTCGATTACTTCCTCAAGTCCGACGGCCTCGACACGTCGCGCGAGAAGGAAATCGGCCAGCACATCGGCTACCGCTACGACGTGAACCTGGTGCCCGACTACGATCGGCTGACGCCGTTTCTGGCGAAGTACATCGAGATGATGGGCTGGGACGACCTCAACTGGCTTGAGGACGTCCACATGGGTTACGAGGAAGGCAACGCCGCGGTGTTCGATCGCAACGCCAACGGCTGGATTCGCATTCCGAAGTCCGTGAAGCTGCCGAACAACCAGCAGGACCGCGACATGATCGCGCGTGAGCTTCTGGTCAAGTTCCAGATGTCGGACCGGCATCCCATGCGGGACCTCTACCGAGCTTATCGCAAGTTCTGACCGCCCTGCGTTTTTGTTACGACAAGGGCCTGCCCTGGCAACGGGGCAGGCCCTTGTCCTTGGAAGAGAACATGAAGATCGTCGACATCCGCAACGCCACCGCACCAATCGCGTCGGAGATCGCCAACGCCTACATCGACTTTTCGAAGATGATGGTGAGTGTGGTGGCCGTGGTCACCGACATTATGCGCGACGGCAGGCCGGTTATCGGCTACGGCTTCAATTCGAACGGCCGCTACGATGCCAAGGGGCTGATAGACGAGCGTTTCATCCTGCGCCTGATGGACGCCGAGCCGGAGGACTATGCGCCCGGCGGATCGCTCAATCCCGAGGCGGCAACGTTGTGGGGGGCGGGAAGTCTTTGGGAATCGTGACTATGCGTGATGAGGCGTGACTATGCGTGATGGATCAAGGGGTTAGGGGTGGATTCGGGGTTGCTGAAAAGTCTTTCAGAATCGTCCGTTGAAACGGCCTTGCAGGGTCGTTTTCCGGGCGTTTTCTAGGGTCTGGAACGGCGGGATTTTCCGGGCGCTTTCGGGACCGCACGATGGCGTGGAAACAGAGGCCGTCGGGGGGCGCCGGGCGGCGGTCGATCGGAGCGGGTTCAGGCGAGGCAGAACATGACGATCGGGCCTTCGACGGTACGTTCTCCGATTCCGTCCGGTCCGCTTTCGTCGGTGAGGGTGTATTCGGCGTTGGGCGGCGGGAAGCCGATCTTGTCGCCGTTCTCGTCGATCAGATAGGCGGGTGCCCGGGCCTTGTGTCCGTCGGGGAAGGTGAACAGGGGCGAGAGGTGTTCGGGTTCGGTCTCGCCGCCGTCGAAGATCGGGGGCAGCTCAATGGCGATACCCTGGAAGATCTCGTTCGGTGTATGGACGCCGCCCCATATGAAGCCCAGCAGCCAGATGAGGTCACCTGGGCTGTGGGCCGGGTCCTGGAGCCAGACCTGGAGCTCATCCTTGGCGAGCCATCCCGGCTCGCGTCCGTCGACCTGCTCGTTGAGCCAAGGCACATCGCCGTGATCGCCGTCGAAGGTTCCGGCGACATCGTCCCACAGGATGGTCCGCATGGCGCGCCCGAACCGCCGGTCGGGCAGCATGATGGTGTGGATGGCCATGTCAGGGATTATAGTGGAACAGGACGCCGAGGACCAGATCCATTAGTTCGGGATCGTCGTGGGCGAGCGAGGCGATGTCGAGGGTCTCTGTGGTGCCATCAGGCCGCGTCCTGGTGATCTGGTGGAATGTGATCTGGAACGCGCGGGTGATGACCTCAAGGGCGGGGCGGCCCGTGTCGTAGCCCAGTTTCTTGAGATTGGTGGCGTCGTACTCGCGGCCGAAGTAGGCGTCGATGTATTCGTCTTTGCGGCCGAGACCTCCGTAGCCGCCCAGAGACGCGGGAGCGACACCGTCGTTGCGGCGCTTGTGAAGGTTCTGGAACAGGCGGTCGAGGTCTGGCATGACCGCCTGGATGTGATGGACGTACTCATGGAGCGCGTTGGACGGCGTGGCGTTCGTCTCAATCTCTGGCGTTTTGCCCTTGCCCTTGATCCTTGGCCTGTAGATGCCCAGGACGCGTGTCCCCGCCGGCGTACTGCCGACCCTGACCTTGTCGGCCGCGGTGGCGGCGACGATCCAGGTATCGGGCAGGTCGCGAGCGGCGGCGTCGACGGCGTTGCGGGCATTCATGTCGGCTTTGGCTCTCGACGCGGTCGCGAGCGCGGGTGCGGTGTTGCCGGTGACGATGCCCTGGTCGGCGAGGTCCTTGCGCAGGGCCCCGCGCAGCGCGTCGGCGAGGCCGGGGTCCATGGGGTCGAACGCCGTATCGGCGGGGTCGAAACCCGAGGCGCGCAGCAGGCGGCGGCGGATGTCGCGCCCGGCGAGAACGAAGGACATGGGCTCGCCCTTGGCGGCGGCGTCTGCGAGATCGGGCATCGGGCCGCGCAGGGGATCGACGAGGCCAGCGTTGTGCTGCCAGCCGGGGTCGATGCCGACGGGAACCTGGACGGTCTCGCCAGTCCTCTTGTTGGTCCATGGCCGAGTCTGACCGGACCCGGGTGGCGGGCCGTTGTTCGGCTGATACCCGAAGCGGTCGAGATCGTCCTGGGACAGCTGCTGGACAATGCAGCGGCACCGCCAGCCGTTGGGCGGGTAGTGGGTTGTCCAGAACGGATGATCGACGGGCAGGATGGTGCCATGCCAGGTCATGTGGTCGGGCCGGGTGCGCTGATCGAGCACGGAGACGTAGCGCAGGAAGGGCATGCGATCCTTGAGGCGTTCGATGCGCTCCCAGTGGCCGCGTGCCGTGGCCGAGCGCATGTTGGCGTCGAAGATGAGGCGGAGACGGTGGACCGATCCGAGCTGGACCATGCGGGTTTTGCCCGTCTTGGGGTCGACCATGGTCTGGCGTCCCCACCATCCCTTCTTGCGCAGGACCGGTTCGAGATCGTCAATGAAGCTCTCGACGGTGTCGCCGTTTGCCCATGCGCGGTCGAAGGCGGAGCGGATGTCCTTGAGGATGTCGCGGTTCATGGCCTTGGCGACGGTGAAGGCGCGTGCGTGCTCCTCGGCTGCGGTGTCGCGCCAATCGAAGGCGATGCGGTACCCCTTGAGGCGGAACCCCTCGATGGCCTCTGCGTCGGGGACGTCGAGGGCTTCGACGGTCACGTCGCGTTGTCCTCGCCGGGCTCACCGGCGGCGACGACGCGGACCGCGAGCGTGGCGCGTCCCAGGCGTCGTGCGAAGGCCTCGCCGTTCATGGCGTCCAGCAGGGCGGGATCGTCGAGCGCGGCGCGCAGATCGTCCGGGGTTTGAGCGCGGGCGACGGCCTCGAAGACCGGAGCGAGCACCGGTTCCATGAGCGGCTGCCATTCTCGGGCGATCTCGTCGACGGCATCGTCGATGGCTTCGCCCGTGCCGGGTGCGGCCAGCCGGGCGGGCGGATCGGTCGTGGACGCAGGCTCGGAGGCTGGCTCCCATTCGCCGCCATAGACCGCTTCGATATAGGCGCGGGAGGGCCGCAGCCCGGAGGCTGCGGCCAGGGCGGCGTCACGCCGGGCGCGTGACTCCAGGTCCTCGGGCGGCGCGGTGTCTCGGTGCAGGCGCGGCACGGCGGCACCGGGATAGTTCCATGCGGTCAGCCAGGTTGCGACGGTGCGGCGCAAGGCGTCGCAGACACGCCGTGCGTCAGCCGTGACCAGGCGCTCCAGGACCTTCATGTGGACCTCGCCTGTGCCGACGTGAGGGCCGATCTCGGATGTTCCGTGCTGGCTGACGACGGCCGAGGCGATCATGCGGTCCATCTCGCGGGCGAAGACCTCATAGTCGCCGCCGGAGCGGCGGGAGGCCTCAAGGATCTCGATGGCGATGTCTTCGGGGATGGCGAGCGATGTGCCGGCGGCCAGACCGGCCAGGGCGTTCAGGGCGCGGTCGACCTCCTCGGGTGCCGCGTCGCGCCGGACGCGGGCGGCGGCGACCGGTGTGCCGAAGCGTTCGAGCGCAACCGCCCATGAGCGCAGTGGGTGCTGATGATGGCGAATGAGAAGCCGGACGGGCACGGTGAACACTCTGTCGCCGTCGGCGTGCTCGGCATGGCGCTGTGGGATGCCGCAGGGAAGATCGAAGGCGTGCCGCTCTGGCGTCTCCTTGCCGACCGCTACAACGGCGGCGCGGTCGCAGATCACATCTTCGTCTATGCCGCCGGCGGCTACTACTGCCCCGGCAAGGGCACCGACGCCCTGCAGGACGAGATGTGCGGCTATCTCAAGCGCGGCTACAACGTCGTGAAGATGAAGGTCGGTGCCGTCCCCCTCGACGAGGACATACGGTGCATCGAGGCCGTGTTCGACGTGCTGGGCGGTGACGGTAGCGGTCTCGCGGTCGACGACAACGGCCGCCTCGATCTCGAAACCGCGATCCGCTTCCGCGAGGCGATCGCACCCTACGGCCTGCGCTGGTATGAGGAGCCGGGCGACCCGCTCGACTATGCCCTCCAGGCCGAACTCGCGACCCACTACGACGGGCCGATGGCGGCCGGCGAGAACCTCTTCTCGCACCAGGATGCCCGCAACCTGCTGCGCTGTGGCGGCATGCGCCCGGACTGCGACATCCTGCAGTCGACTGTGCGCTGAGCTACGGCCTGATCGAGTACTGCCGCACGCTCGCGCTCCTGCCTGAGCACGGCTTCTCAAGCGAGAATATCATCCCCCACGGCGGCCATCAGATGTCGTTCAACATCGCTGCCGTCCTGGGCCTGGGCGGCAACGAATCCTACCCCGACGTCTTCAAGCCCTTCGACGACTTCGCCGACGACATCGCGGTCGAGGACGGTCACGTCACCGTGCACGACATACAGGGCATCGGCTTCGAAACCAAGGCCGACCTGATTGCGCTCATGCGCAGGGTGATAGAAACCTAACCCCGATCCACCGGCGGGAAAGCGGTGCCCTCGTCCCAGACGGGATCGAAGGCGAGACGCTGACTGTCGGGCGGCAGGGCCGGATTGAACATGGCGTTGTGCCAGAAGAGTGCTTCGGCGAAGGGATCGTCGTCGGGCAACCGGCTCACGCGGCAAGGCAGCCGGTAGCTTTGGCTGAATTGCCGGAAGACCAGCGTGCAGCGGCCGTCGCGCGTGAGCTGGCTGGAACCGAGCGAGTCCGGAGCGAACAAGGCGAACAGGCGCGGCTCGAAACCGTTCGACGACTGGAAGTAGGAAGACGACAGGTACTGCAGGCCCTTTTCGAAACGCTCGCGTGGATCGTTCGTGCGCTTGACCGTATGACGGAACAGCGCCGTTGTTTCCTCGGGCTCGCGTTTGGCGATGACAGTCCGGATATGGCCCAGTTCGTCGCCGCCAGCCGTCACGATCAAAGGCTCCATGCCGTCGGACGGACGACCGCCGTCGCGCCGCATGGCGTGCTGCCGAATCAGACACTGCCATGACATGAAACTGTCACAAAGCGTGTCGCCGGTCGTGGTCGCTGACATGGAACTCCAAGGCCAATGGCCGCTCTTAGCGTTACAAAACTGACATTTCTGCAGGCACACTTCTGTTTGCAGAAAGTACGAATCCCCCCTACACTTCTTCCTTCGCCAAGACAGGGAAACCTCCTGCGCGGCGGGAGGGTTACAAGGTTATTTCAACACGGGGGGAACCAAGGAGATGTCTGACGGACTCGACTCCTTAATGGTGATCTTCACGGAATTCTACTACTGGGTCACAGTCGTCTTGATGTTCCTGATCCACGTAGGCTTCTGTGTCTATGAAGTCGGCGCCTCACGCCGCAAGAACATTCAACACACGCTGATGAAGAACACGATGCTGATCCCGCTGGTCACCATCACGTTCTTCTACTTCGGATGGTGGATCTATTTCGCCTTTCCCGAGTTCCCGCTCATCGGGTTGTCGCTGTCGAATGATTTCGCCAACGCATCGGTTCCTTGGGCCGACGCCATGGGCGTCAATCTGCAGAACCGCCTGACCGGTGTCTTCTGGGCAGCGTTCCTGTTGTTCTCGTGGACCACAGCCTCGATCGTCTCGGGGGCGGTGATCGAGCGCATCAAGACGCAGGCGTTCCTGATCATCGTCGTCCTGGTCGGCTCGGTGACATGGATTCTCGATGCCGCCTGGGGCTGGAGCTACAACGGCTGGATGGTCCAGCTCTGGGGTTTCCATGACGCCTATGCCTCCTCGGTGGTGCACGGTATCGCGGGCGGTTCGGCACTCGGTGTCCTTGTGGTCCTCGGACCGCGGCTTGGCAAGTTTGCCGCAGACGGTACACCACAGGCTATCCCGCAGAACAATCCCTGGTTCGTCACGGTCGGACTCTTCCTGATCTTCACCGGCTTTTGGGGTTTCTACGCGGCCTGCAACGTTCCGATCATCGACTTCTACAGCGACGACATGACCGGGCAGGAAGGAACGTTCTTCACGGCGACCACGATCTATCTGACGCCAACAACGCTCTCGGGCATCACGTTCAACTTCCTGATGTCGCTCTCGGGCGGTCTGCTGGCGGGTTACATTCTCTCCAGGGGCGATCCGTTCTGGAGCTACTCGGGCGGTCTTGCCGGTGTCATCACTGCATCGTCGGGCAATGATCTCTACCATCCGATCGAGGCGATGATTATCGCCATGGTCGGTGTCTGGATCGCCTACAAGATGCACCACTGGGTCGAACGGAAGTTCAAGATCGACGACGCCGTCGGCGCCGTAGCCGTGCATGGCTACGCAGGGTTCGCCGGTACCGTGATCGCGGGCTTCATGCTGTGGGGTTATCCGGCCCACATCCTGGCGCCGGAATCGGCAGAGATGTCTATCGCCTGGTTCGGCAGCGATTCCGCAGGCATTGCCGTTGTGAATCCGCTCGGCAACTTCCTCGGGGCCATGCTGTTCTTCTGGGGGCTTGGGTTCCTGCCATGCTGGATTCTCTCGAAGATCCTGGACGGCATGGGCTGGCTCCGCGTTCCGCGCGAGGTCGAACTTGCCGGTCTCGACACCCACGACTACGGCGACGCCTTCCCGTATCACGCCTATCGCGATACCACGATGGAAGACGTCGACCGCGATCTGGCCAAGGGCTGATCGCGCCAACACTGGAGGAATCAAGATAATGAGCACGGGTGTAGACAGTTGGACGGGTGCCGCCGATCTCGGCGCCATCTACCCGTTCGCCGGGGGGATCGAGGTTCCGCTGGTTCTGGCCGGCGTGGTCATCTGGGTCGCGTGGCATATCTGGCAGATCAAGTCGGAGAATGCCGAGTATGACGTGGCCCTGCGCCACTACAACGAGGTCGGCCTTGACAAGGCGCTCGACCATCGAGGGCGACACGACGCCATGATGGACGGGCACTGAGGGTCCGCACGACCACGAACACCTCCATGGGGCGGCGGCAACGTCGCCCCTTTATCTTTGCCCGAAGCGCATGTTCTTGTGACGCCGATGGGGACCAATTCCAGACCGCCTCGCTCAATCAGGACCATGTGCGACACCCCACGTCGAATCCGTGCGTGACACGGCGGCAGCCGCCTCTAAAGTCCGCCTGTCCAGCGACATATGAGACGCATTTCATCTCCCGGGGGAGCACCGATGGCGACGCCCAAATCCGACATTGAGATTGCCCAGGCCGCAACGCTGCGGCCAATCATCGAGCTGGCCAAGGACCGGCTCGATATCGACCCGGGTCATCTCGAGCCCTATGGCCATGACAAGGCCAAGCTTTCGTTCGACTACATCAACGGCATCCAGGACCGGCCCAACGGCAAGCTCGTGCTGGTCACCGCCATCACGCCGACGCCCGCGGGCGAGGGCAAGACCACGACCACAGTCGGCCTGGGCGATGCACTGAACCGCATCGGCAAGAACACGCTGATCTGCCTGCGCGAGCCCTCGCTTGGCCCGAGCTTCGGCGTGAAGGGCGGTGCGGCCGGCGGCGGCTACGCCCAGATCGTACCAATGGAGGACATCAACCTTCACTTCACTGGCGACTTCCACGCTATCGGCGTCGCCAACAATCTGCTCGCCGCCATGGTCGACAACCACATCTACTGGGGCAACAGCCTGGGCATCGACGAGCGCCGCATCACCTGGCGGCGCGTAGTCGACATGAACGACCGCGCCCTGCGTTCGATCGTCGGCTCGCTCGGCGGCGTCGCCAACGGCTTCCCGCGCGAGGACGGCTTCGACATTACCGTGGCCTCGGAAGTTATGGCGATCTTCTGCCTCGCCACCGATCTTGAGGACCTCAAGCGCCGCCTCGGCAACATCGTCGTCGGCTACACGCGTGATCGGAGGCCGGTTCGGGCCCACGAGCTTAACGCGCAGGGTTCGATGGCCGCGCTCCTGAAGGATGCGATCAAGCCCAATCTGGTGCAGACGCTCGAGAACAACCCAGCCTTCGTGCACGGTGGTCCGTTCGCCAACATCGCGCACGGCTGCAATTCGGTGCTGGCGACCTCGACCGCGCTCAAGATGGCCGACTACGTCGTCACCGAGGCGGGCTTCGGCGCTGATCTCGGCGCGGAGAAGTTCTTCGACATCAAGTGCCGCAAGGCCGGCATCGCTCCCGAGGCCGTGGTCATTGTCGCCACCGTCCGCGCGCTCAAGATGCACGGCGGTGTCGCCAAGGGCGACCTCAAGGAGGAGAATGTCGCTGCTGTCGAGGCAGGCTTCGCCAATCTCCAGCGCCACGTCGAGAACGTCGCCAAGTTCGGCGTTCCGGCGGTGGTCTCGGTCAACCGCTTCATCGCGGATACCGACGCCGAGATGGCCAAGCTGCTCGAGCTCTGCGAAGCCAACGACGTGAAGTGCGTCGAGGCCAATCACTGGGCCGAGGGCGGCGCGGGTGCGGAAGACCTAGCGTGCGCCGTGGTCGAGATCGTCGACGACGGCCAGGCCAATTTCAAGCCGCTCTATCCCGACGACATGCCGCTTGAGGAGAAGATCCGCACTGTCGCGCGCGAGATCTACCAGGCCGACGACATCCAGGTCCCGCCCGCGATCTCCAAGCAGCTCGCCGATCTCGACCAGACCGAGGCCGGCAAGTTCCCGATCTGCATGGCGAAGACCCAGTACAGCTTCTCGACCGACCCAACGCTCAAGGCCGCGCCGACCGGGTTCGACATCCCGGTTCGCGAGGTCAAGCTCTCGGCCGGTGCCGAGTTCCTAGTCGTTATCACCGGCGCGATCATGACCATGCCGGGACTGCCGCGGATACCTGCCGCTGACAAGATCGACGTCGACGGCAACGGCGTCATCTCCGGCCTGTTCTAGGTCCTGTCCCGTTCCGGCGCATGACCGACGTCACGTGCCAGGAAGGCGCCGCATATCCGCCGGTGATGGTCATCGCACCATTCGATTGGCGCAGGGTTTGTTGTGGGCCAGGTCATCATCGGACCGAGCCCTTTCTGTTGTGCTGGTGCCGTTTGACACCCGTGTGCTCTCCTGCATGTGACCACGACGAACTTGGGCCGCCGTACACCTGTCGTGATCGTGTGGTGTATAACGCAGCTCAGACACAACAGGGGAATACACCAATGACACTCTCCATCGGTAGAACCGCGCACGACTTCACGCCGGTCTGCGCTCGGCACGGTGGAGGGCATGAAGCCCGAGTTCGACAAGCGCAAGACGAAGCTGATCGGCCTCAATATCGACGGTGTGGCCGACCATGAACGCTGGTGCCAGGACATTGAGGACATCACCGGCAACGGGCTCAACTATCCGCTGCTGGCGGACCCCGACCTCTCTGTCGCCAAGACCTACAACATGCTTCCCGCTGACGCCGGCGCGAGCTCGGAAGGCCGCACCCCGGTCGACAACGCCACGGTGCGCAATGTCTACGTCTACGTCATCGGACCCGACAAGCATATCAAGGCGATGATCAGCTATCCGATGTCGACCGGCCGGAACTTCAACGAGGTCCTGCGCCTGCTCGATTCGTGCCAGCTCACTGCCAAGCACAAGGTCGCCACCCCGGCCAACTGGCAGAACGGTGAAAATGTCATCATCGTCCCGGCGGTGAAGGACGACGAAGCCAAGGAGCGGTTCCCCAACGGCTGGGACGCACCGAAGCCCTACCTCCGCATCGTCCCGCCGCCGCAGAACTGATCGCGCAGTCAGAGCAATGTCATCAGGGCCCGGCTCTCCACAGCCGGGCCCTGTTTGCTTCCGTCTGCTGCGCTACATTCACAATCATGGCAAAAGCAGACAGGGACGAACGGCCGGCGCGGGAGATTTCGGGCCCCGCGACCGAGCAGGTCGAAAGGGAGTCGAGCGAGCGTGGCGTCAAGGCGATCCAGACGGCCTTGAAGACAATGCCGCAGACTCCGGGTGTCTACCGTATGTTGTCGGACAAGGGCGAGGTGCTCTACGTCGGCAAGGCGCGCAGCCTGAAGAAACGGGTCAAGGCCTACACCCAGCCCGGCCGTCTCGACCCCCGACTCCACCGCATGGTCGCTGGCACGGCGTCGATGGAGATCGTCACCACGGCGACCGAGGCCGAGGCCCTGCTGCTCGAAGCCAACCTGATCAAGAAGCTGAAGCCGCGCTACAACGTGGTGCTTCGCGACGACAAGTCGTTCCCCTACATACTCCTGCGGCTCGACCACCACTGGCCCCAGGTGGTGAAGCACCGTGGCGCACGCCGCCGCAAGGGTGAGTACTTCGGGCCCTTCGCCAGCACCGGATCGGTCAACCAGACAGTGACGGCCCTGCAGCGCGCCTTCCCGCTCAGAAGCTGTACCGACCATGTCTTCGCCAACCGCACCCGGCCTTGCCTGCAGCACCAGATCAAGCGTTGCGTGGCGCCTTGCGTCGGGCTGGCCGCCGACAAGGACTATGCCCGGCTGGTCGACGAGACCCGCGCCTTCCTGAAAGGCCGCACCCGCGAGGTGCAGGACAAGCTGGCCGACCGTATGCAGGAGGCAGCCGATGCGCTCGACTTCGAACGCGCCGCCGGGTTGCGCGACCGCATCCGCGCGCTGAACCACATCCAGGCGCATCAGAGCATCAACGTCGCCCCGATCGAGGAAGCCGACGTCGTGGCGCTGCACCAGGCCGGCGGCCAGGCTTGCGTCCAGGTCTTCTTCGTCCGCCAGGGCCGCAACTACGGCAACCGCGCCTACTATCCCAGCCGCACGAAAGACCAATCCGAGGGCGAGGTGCTCGCCGCCTTTCTGGGTCAGTTCTATGAGGACAAGGAAGTGCCGCGCCTGATCCTCGTCTCGGCGATGCCCGACAACGCCGCGCTCATGACCGAGGCCCTGACCGGTCGCGCCGGCCGCAAGGTGGAGATATCCGTGCCCCAGCGCGGCGACAGGCGTACGCTGATGCGTCACGCCTTGCACAACGCCAAGGACGCGCTGGCCCGTCGCATGGCCGAAAGCGCGACCCAACGCGAACTGCTCGAGAGTCTCGCCGACCGCCTCGGTCTCGACGGCCCGCCGCAGCGTATCGAGGTCTACGACAACAGCCACATTCAAGGTGCCCAACCGGTCGGCGGCATGATCGTGGCGGGCCCCGACGGCTTTATGAAGAACCAGTACCGCAAGTTTACGATCAAGGGGGAAGCCGCACAGCAGGATGCGATCGGGGGCGATGACTACGGCATGATGCGTGAGGTGCTGACCCGCCGTTTCTCGCGCCTGATCAAGGAAGACCCCGAGCGCGGACAGGGTGCCTGGCCGGATCTTGTGATCGTCGACGGCGGCCAGGGCCAGCTTAGGATCGCCACGGAAGTTTTTGAAGATCTCGGTGTCATCGACGTCGCGCTGGCGGGTGTCGCCAAGGGACCGGACCGCGATGCCGGTCGCGAGAAGTTCTTCCTGCCCGGCAAAAGCCCCTTCATGCTGCCTCAGCGCGATCCCGTTCTCTACTTCGTGCAGCGCCTCCGCGACGAGGCCCACCGTTTCGCCATCGGTGCCCATCGCACCAAACGCGCCAATCAGATTGGCAAATCCGTACTGGACGACATCAGCGGCATCGGCCCCCGTCGCAAGAAGGCGCTGCTGCATCATTTCGGCTCTGCCAAGGCCGTGGGCGATGCGGCGTTCACCGATCTCGAAAAGGTCGACGGTATCGACCGCACGGTTGCCCAGCGGATCTGGGATCATTTCCACTCTAACGGGTGAGTGTGGCCGGACCCGATGGTATGCCAATGGTCGATGAGCCCGGCTCATAGTCCGTTGGAGACCGCGCCTTCGTTACGTATGTGGCGTGAGCCAAGGGATGCGTATGCATCCCGCCCGGCGCCCGAGGACGCACCAAAGACGAGACCATGGGTTCGTCTTTGGTGCCGATGGTACTATAAAGCGCGGTCGCAGCGCGGATCGGAACCACAACACGATGAACGCACGGCAGCTTCTGCTCCCGCCGAACCTGCTCAGCCTGACGCGCTACGCCGTCGGGCCCACGGTGCTGCTGACCTTCGACGTCTCCGATGACAGCACCGTCATTCTGGCGCTCATCCTGATGCTGATCGCCGAGGCGACCGACGTGCTTGATGGCTGGGTCGCGCGCCGCTTCGGCCAGGTCACCAACCTCGGCAAGCTGCTCGATCCTCTGTCCGACAGCATGTACCGCTTCTGCATCTTCCTCGCGTTTTTCAGCGAGGACCTGATGACGGCCTGGATGATCGTCGTGATCTTCGGCCGCGATATCTTGGTCGCCTACGTCCGCGCCTTCGCAGCGAGCAACGGCATCGTGCTTGCCGCACGCACCAGCGGCAAGGTCAAGGCGGTGGTACAGGGCATCGCCCAGGTCGGGCTGGTCGCCATGCTCGATGTGCCGTCCATTGTCGATCCCGCCGTGGCGAGATCGGTCGGCCATTGGCTTCTGATGATTGCCGTGCTCGTCACCGCCTACTCTGCCTTCGACTACCTCATCGGCACGGTGCGCGGCGTGGTAGCCAAGACACAGAATGCCGGCTGACTATTTCGAGCAGTTCGGTGGATTTGCCTGTGTTCGCCATCTGGCACTCAACACGCTGGCGCTCTATCGCGAGGCATTCGCGGCCGCCGAACGCCATCGCAACAGGATCCACGTCTTGGAAGATGACATCTGCTGGACCCGGGACGGCGGGAGGCTGCTGTTCTACTTCTTCCATCCCTACGGAGGATTCGACTTCCCAGACGCAGACCGTGCGCGCCGCATGCGCGACGACGGCAAGCTGCTCCTGCTCGACAATATGGCGTCCTTCGCCACCAAAAACCCAAGGTGTCTTCGAGCTTAAGCTGGGTGATGCCGCGCCCGGGGAGGCTGTTCCGGTCTTCCTCGCCATCCTGAAGGAGCGCTTCGCCGGACGCTTCTGGATCGACAGCTTCAGCCATCGCCTGCTGCACGAAGTCCACAAGAGCGATCCCGAGGTCCCGATCAGCATCCACACGGAGTTCGCCTGTAAGAGGAGTCTGCTGAACCCCGCACCCTATCGCCCCATCCTCGGCTATCGCCTGACAGCGGTCGGGGCCCAGGCCGTGCGTGCTTCCTGCAAGCGGCTCCTCCTCTCCCGGCTCTACAAGCCGGCCGTCATGGCCTTCGCGCAGGTCTAGGGGGGCGGTCGCCGGTTACATCCACGACACCTTCGAGACAGTCACGGGCCTCTCGGCCGACCATTCTGTCGGCGCATGAATTGGACTATGACTGTGGTCGTCAACGTCCGGTTCCGAAGATGACCACACCGAGGCCGATCAAGGACCTTCCCGATGCCATGGCCACCGCCGGTGCGACGCCACGCTTCGTGCTGACCGACATCGACGACACCTTGACCACCAACGGCCGGATCAGGGGTGCGGCGCTGTCGGCCATGGAGCGCCTGCAAGCCGCCGGTATCGCCTGCATTCCGGTGACGGGGCGCCCGGCAGGCTGGTGCGACCACATCGTGCGGATGTGGCCGGTCGACGGTGTCGTCGGTGAGAACGGCGCGTTCTTCTTCCGCATGGACCGGGACGCTCGCCGTGTCGTCCGGCGCTATGCCGAACCGCCGGAGACCTTTGCGGCCAACCGCGCCCGCCTCGACGCTCTCGGCGAAGCCGTGCTTTCGAGCGTGCCCGGGACGCGCCTCGCCTCCGATCAGGCCTACCGCCTGGCCGACATCGCGATCGACTTCGCGGAAGATGTCGGACCGCTCGATCAGGCTGCGATCGACGCCATCCTCGCGATCTGCGCCGAGTACGGCGCGACGGCCAAGGTCAGCTCGATCCACGTCAACGTCTGGTTCGGCGACTACGACAAGGCGGGCATGCTGTTCACTCTTCTGGATGAGGCCTTCGGTCTCGATACCGAGGCGACCAAGGCAAGCGCGATCTATGTCGGCGACTCCCCCAACGACGAGCCGCTCTTCCGCGCCTTCCCCTGGTCGGTCGGCGTCGCCAACATCGCAGCGTTCCTCGACCGTTTCGAACACCTGCCGAGATTCGTGTGCAGCCAGGCGGAGGGTGACGGTTTCGTCGAACTGGTCGACAGGCTCTTGGCCGGTCATGGCTAGAACGTGAAACGGCGCTTGGCATCCCCGTTCGGTGTTGCTACGCATCGTGCCGTGACCCAGATGACCGACGACTGTTTCGCCCATGGCGACCGGCTGATGACCGCCGCGGAGGCGATCGATCTGATCGCGCGTATCGCAGTGCCCGTGACCGGTCTCGAGTCCGTGGCGGTCGCGGAGGCTCGGGGTCGCATCTTGGCCGAGGATGCCGTCTCGGCGATGAACGTGCCGCCCCACCCAAACGCGGCGGTCGACGGCTATGCCTTCTTTTACAACGATCTCGCAGCCGATGGCGAAACCGTTCTGCCGGTGACGGCGCGCGTGCCGGCAGGCCACGCACTCGACCGGCCCGCCGTGCGCGGCGAGGCGATCCGCATCTTCACCGGCGCGCCGATGCCCGAAGGGCTCGACACCGTGATCATGCAGGAGGACACGCGCGAGGAGGGCGATAAGGTCGCCATGCCGGCCGGCATCAAGCGCGGTGCCAACCGGCGCGATGCGGGTGAGGACGTTCGTGCCGGCAGTACGATCCTTAAGGCCGGGCGACGGTTGAAGCCGCAGGACCTCGGTCTTGCGGTATCGGTCGGTCTGACCACGCTGCCCTGCCGCAAACCGCTGCGCGTGGCGCTGTTCTCGACCGGCGACGAGGTGACCGAACCGGGTGATAAGCTGCGCCCCGGCGCCATCTACGACGCCAACCGCTATGCGGTGAAGAGCCTTCTCGAAGGCCTGGGCTGCCGGGTAACCGATCTCGGCATCCTGCCGGATGAGGGGCCAGAGACACGCGCCGCGATCGCCGAGGCCGCAAAAGACCACCACGCGCTCATGACCTCGGGCGGGGTCTCCGTCGGTGACGAGGACCACGTGCGCCAGACCATCATGGAGGGTGGCACGCTGCATGCCTGGTACATGGCAATCAAGCCGGGCCGTCCCCTGATGCTGGGCAAGATCGGCGGTGCGGCCTTCATCGGCCTTCCGGGCAATCCCGCCGCCGCCATGGTCACCTTTCTGCGCTTCGCCCGACCGCTCCTGCTGCGGCTCGCCGGCGCAAAAGATGTCGATCCCCATGTCTTCACCGTTCGCGCCGCCTTCAACCGCAAGAAGAAGGGCGGCCGGCGCGAGTATGTCCGCGTGCATCTGTCACGCGCCGGCGACGATGTTCTGGAGGCCCATGCCTTCGGCCGTGAAGGCGCT
Organism: Rhodospirillales bacterium; assembly: GCA_014323865.1. Classification (NCBI taxonomy): domain Bacteria; kingdom Pseudomonadati; phylum Pseudomonadota; class Alphaproteobacteria; order Rhodospirillales; species Rhodospirillales bacterium. Next base: position 377,264 of record JACONG010000016.1, read on the forward strand.
GGCCTGCTGTCATCGTTGGTCGAAACCTCCGGGCTCGCCGAACTGCCCGAAGACATGACACAGCTGGAAAAGGGCGGCATGATCGAGGTTCTGCCTTTCAGCGAGGTGATCGGGTGAAGCTTCTCTATTTCGCGTGGCTCAAGCAGAAGATCGGCAAGGACGGCGAGGAGATCGCGCTGCCCGCCGACGTGACCGATGTCGCGGGGCTGGTTTCCTGGCTCAAGGGTCGCGGCGACGCCTGTGCCGACGCGTTGAAGGACGAAGGCCTCATCCGTGTCGCGGTCAACCAGGCTTACGCCAAACCAAACACGGCGGTGACCGACGGTGACGAGGTCGCGCTGTTTCCGCCGGTGACCGGCGGCTGACGACGATGATCCGTGTTCAGGCCGAAGACTTCGATGCTGGCGCGGAGATGCGTGTCCTGACCGCCGGCAACACAGGCATCGGCGGTGTCGCGAGCTTTGTCGGTCTGGTGCGCGACATGACCGGCGGCACTGGCGACAGTGCGATGACGCTGGAGCATTACCCCGGCATGACCGAAAAGCTGCTACGCGAGATCGACGATGAGGCGCACCGGCGCTGGCCGCTCGAGGCCAGCATGGTCATCCACCGCTACGGGCGCCTGGAACCGGGCGAACAGATCGTGCTGGTGTTGACGGCGTCAGCCCACCGCCAGGCCGCGCTCAACGCGTGCGCCTTCCTGATCGACTGGCTCAAGATCCAGGCGCCGTTTTGGAAGTTGGAAGAAACGCCCGACGGCAGCACCTGGGTTGAAGCCCGCGCCTCCGATAACGCGGCCGCTGCGAAGTGGGCTGAGAAGGACGCGGCGGAGCGGTAAGCTCGCCTCAGTGAGTCATCCCGGACAAGCGGCGCAGCCGCGCCGATCCGGGACTTCGACCGTGATGCAACGGCCTCCTGAGGTCCCGGCTCTCCCGATGGTCCGCCAGAATGACACGGTGTAGTGGGGGTCAGCTGTCGCCGACTTCTGCCGCGTAGTTGTCCATCATCTGCTTGCAGAGCTGGCCGGGCTGGAAATGGTAGCCGCCGATTTGGCTCACCGGCGTCACCTCCGCCGCGGTGCCGGTGATGAAGACCTCGTTCGCCTTGCCGAGGTCTTCCTCGGTCATGTGGCGCTCGACCACCTCGATGCCTCGGCGTCCGGCGATATCCATGACGGTCTGCCGGGTCAGGCCGTTGAGAAAGCAGTCGGCCAGCGGGGTGTGGAGCTTGCTGTCGATCGACAGGAACATGTTGGCGCCGGTGGTCTCGGCCAGAAAGCCGCGATGGTCGCACATCATGGCGTCCTCGAAGCCTTCCTGCTCGGCCTTGTGTTTCGACAGCGTGCAGATCATGTAGAGACCCGCTGCCTTGGCGTGCACGGGCGCGGATTCCGGTGACGGCCGCTTCCACTCCGAAATGGCCAGGCGAATGCCGTGCATGCGCGCTTCGGGCGAGAAGTAGCTCGGCCAGTCCCAAGCGGCGATCGCGACATGGATCGTGTTCATCTGGGCCGACACACCCATCATCTCGCTGCCGCGCCAGGCCACCGGACGGACGTAACCGTCGACGATGCCATTGGCCTTGAGCACGTCGTAGCGTGCCTTCTCAAGCACCTCGGGCGCGAACGGGATGTCGAAACCCATGATGCGTGCCGAATTGTAGAGCCGCTCGTTATGCTCACGCAGCATGTAGATCGTGCCACCGTAGCTGCGCTCACCCTCGAAAACGCTGCTGGCATAGTGCAGACCGTGAGTCAGGACATGGACCTTCGCGTCGCGCCAATCGATGAGTTCACCATCGAACCAGATCTTGCCATCGCGATCGTCGAACGGAATAAGGTCGGCCATGTTAGAATCCTCGTGCTGGGGCAGGGCGACTCGCCCGGTTCAAAAGACTTGCCTTGAGTATCAGCAGCGGGCATATATGTCAATATGGCTGACATAAATCGCGGGACCAACCCCCTTTTCCTGCGCGACGAAGAGTTGCGCGAGGGGATCGAAATGCTGTTCTTCGCCTATCGCGACTTCACCGCGCGGCCGGACGCGATCCTGGCCGAATACGGCTTCGGCCGGGCCCACCACCGGGTGATCTACTTTGTCGGCCGCCACCCCGGCATCACAGTCAAGGAACTCCTGGTAATTCTCAAGATCACCAAGCAGAGCCTGGCCCGCGTGCTGCGCCAGCTCGTCACCAAGGGGTTCATCGAACAACAGCAGGGTGTCTCGGACCGGCGCCATCGTCGGCTCTATCTCACCGATGCCGGTGCGGAGCTGGAAGCCAAGCTGACGGCCGACCAGCGCGCCCGCATCGCCCGCGCCTACCGGGAGGCCGGTGCCGATGCCGTGGCCGGCTACCGTCGCGTACTTACCGGCATGGTCGACGAGGAAGACCGTGCCCACATCGCCAAGCCGCGAGGCAACCGGTGAATCCGGGCGATACCCATATCCTTGTCATCGACGACGACCGCCGCCTGCGCCAGCTCCTGCAGAAATATCTGATGGAGAACGGCTTTCTCGTCAGCACCGCCGAGAATGCCGCCGATGCCGAGGCCAAGCTGCAGAGTCTCGCCTTCGACCTGATGATCGTCGACGTCATGATGCCCGGCGAAGACGGTATCAGTTTCACGAGCCGCATCCGAACCAAGGTGGGAGTCCCCATCATCATGCTGACCGCCCGCGGCGAGGGCGACGACCGCATCGCCGGCCTGGAAAGCGGCGCCGACGACTACATGCCCAAACCCTTCGAGCCACGCGAACTGGTCCTGCGCATCCGTAGCGTGTTGCGACGCAGCGAGGTTCAGGTGCCAGTCGAGGTCGTCGCCCGCTTCGGCCCTTTCGCTTTCGACGCCGCTCGGATGGAGCTGACACGCGACGGCGAGCCGGTCTCGCTCACCTCGCGGGAGGCCGCCCTTCTGCGTGTCTTCGCTCGCAACCCCGGTGCCACACTCTCGCGCATGCGCCTGTCGCAGCAGAGCGGTTCCGGCGAACGCACGATCGACGTGCAGGTCACCCGGCTGCGGCGCAAGATCGAGGACAATCCCCGGGCACCGCGCTATCTGCAGACGGTCTGGGGCGAGGGTTACGTCCTGCGTGCGGAGGCAGCGTGATGGCGGAGCCATGCCAGGTCTGCGGCACAACCGACGCACGGCTTCTGGTCGACCAGCCATCCTACCGTTGGGTGAAGTGCCGGTCCTGCGGCTCCGCATGGATCTCGCCGATGCTGTCGATGGACGAGGCCATCGAGATCCAGGACGAGACGGTCGGCCAGTCCTGCATCGACGGCTATCTCAAGAAGCTCGACAGCAAGATGCGCCGCTCGCGCCGCTGGGTGCGCACCCTGAAGCGCCACATGCCGGGGCCGAAGCTGCTGGATGTCGGTTCGAGCATGGGCTTCCTCGTTGCAGCCGCCGCCGAGCTGGGCCTTGAGGCGACGGGCATCGAGATCAACCCGGTGCTGGTCGAAGAGGCGCAACGTCGGTATCGTGCGGGCCGCTTCGTGGTGGGCGCCTTTGAGGAAACCGAACTCTCCGGCGAACGGTTTGACGGCGTCTATTGTTCCGAGGTGATCGAACACGTCGTCGACACCAACCGCTTCCTGGAGACGATCGCCGGCGCGATGAACCCGAAGGCGACACTGTTCCTGACGACGCCTGCGCTCCGCGAGTACGCCAAGGGCTCCGACCCGTCCCGCTGGCGCGATTTCGGCGTACCCGACCACAAGCTCTACTTCTCGCCGGGCAACATTCGCCAGATGCGCGCCAAGCACGGCTTCGAGGCGATCCGCATTCGGTTCAACTTCGGACGCGGCCTCAAACTGCTGGCGCGGCGCGCCTGAGGCCACGTATGGTGCGCTTCAAGCAGTTCCTGCCACGCTCGATCTTCGGGCGCTCACTGCTGATCGTGCTGACGCCGATGGTGATCCTGCAGATCGTGCTCGCCATCGTCTTCTACGAGCGCCACTGGGAGACGGTCACGCGCTATCTGACCAATGCTGTGGCGGGCGATGTCTCGACCCTGATCTGGATGATGAGCACCTATGCCGATCGGGACGAGGGCAGCCTCGTTTTCCGTATCGGCCGGACACACATGGGTGTCGAAGCCCGCTTCCACCCGAATGAACGCCTGCCCGATCCGCTTTCCGAGCCCGGCGACACGAGGGTCGAACGACTTCTAGGCAAGGCGCTCGACCAGCGCGTACGCCGACCCTACCTGATCACACCGGACGCGCCCGACGAAACCACCCAGATCAGCGTGGAACTGACCGACGGTGTACTTGATGTCTTCGTTCCGGACCGGCGCATGGAAAGTCGCACGACCGACCTGTTCGTCTTCTGGATGGTCGGCACGTCGGTGGTCCTGGCGCTGATCGCGGCCTACTTCGTACGCCAGCAGATCAGGCCGATCCGCAAGCTGGCCGATGCTGCCGATCGATTCGGCAAGGGCGTGGCCGGTGTCGAGTTCAAGCCATCGGGCGCACGCGAGGTTCGCCAGGCAGCCCAGGCCTTCCTCTCCATGCGCGAACGCATCCAGCGCCAGATCGAACAGCGCACGCTGATGCTGGCGGGCGTCAGCCACGACCTCCGTACCCCGTTGACCCGCATGAAGCTTGAGCTCGCTCTGATCGAGGACAACGAAGAGGCACGCAGCCTGAAACGCGACATCGAGGACATGGAACACATGATCGAGGTCTACCTTGCCTTTGCCCGCGGTGAGGGTGAAGAGCAGGCACAGACCGTCGATCTCGCCGCTATCGTCGAGGACGCGGTCGACGCTGCCGGGCGGGCGATCAACGTGACGGTGGCCGGGGAGATCGTGATCGAAGGGCGGCCCAACTCACTGAAGCGCTGCCTGACCAATCTGCTTGACAACGCCTGCCGTTACGGCAAGGCCGTCAGCGTTCTCGCCGAACGTAAGCCACACATGATAACGATCACAGTCGATGACGACGGTCCCGGCATTTCGGATGACCAGTGGGACGAGGTGTTCCAGCCGTTCGTGCGCCTGGACACATCGAGGGACCCCAACCGTGGCGGCGGCGGACTCGGCCTGACGATCGCACGCGATGCGGCCCGCAGCCATGGCGGCGACGTTGTGCTCATGGAGGCTCCTTCGGGTGGTCTCAGGGCGCGCGTGACACTTCCGGTCTAGAGCACGGCCCGATCAGATTGAGGCAATCTGATCGGGCCGTGCTCCAGGCGTTTGATGCCGGGTGTGTTCACGCACTCAGGCGTCAGCCGTGCCCTGGTGTGTCCCAAAGATCGGGATTCATGAGCGACTCCACTGCGATTGTCGTGCCGTCCGGCGGCTTCACCGATCCCGCCGTCAACTCCAGAACCATCCACGCTTCAGGTATCGTCAGAAGATCTGGGTAGGGTGTTTGTTTGTCGGTCGGCACGTACCCGAACTTCGGGTAGTAGGCCGGCACACCCAGTACGAACACCGCATCCACCCCAAGGGACTTGAGATGGTCGGTGCTGCATTTCATCAGTTACGCCCCGATACCGGACCGCTGGTACCCGGGCACGATTCCAAGAGGCGCGAGCAGGTAACAGGTTGTGTCGGGAGTGGCCCTGAAAGAGAAAGGATGTGACCAGTATATTTCCGACAATCCTGCCGTCGCGCTCTGCGCTGATCGATATGGTCTCCCGCAGGGCAAGAAGCCGTCTTGCGAGTTCGGCGATCTCAGAACCCTCGTCGTCGCCAAAGGTCAGCCGATGAACGGCTGCGATGGCTTCAGTCTCTGCGTGGTTCATGGTGGGTCCTATCGTTGATTGAGTCGCGCGCGGACGAACTTGATCCTGAGCGGCAATACCCGATAGGGACTGCCGTTTCGTGAACGGACAAGCCGCCGCTTGAGAAACCGCTGGAAGAGGACGAGTGTGCAATCGGTCAGCACATGCCCTTCGCGCGTCAAACAGGTGACGTCGCGTACCTTGCCGTTCGGGCCCCGCTTGTGATGAATGGATCCACCAAGGGCGAGCTCCTGCCTTGAGATGTTCAACGGCGTGTCTCGATTTCATGCGAGTACAGCGAAGGGTTCACTCAGCCAGTCGCGTGCGTGACCCTGTATTCGCTCATGTTCCTGAAATCGCGTCGGTACGAACGCAGGACAAAACCAGCATCCGCTACGCGCAATGTTGCCCCAGATACTCTCTGGCACGCAGCACGCAGCCGAACCCTGTACTCTCAGCGTCAGTAGAGCCGGCCGCCGTTCGGAACCGGCTGTTCGGGACAGACCAGCACGACTTCGCCGTCCTCGCCCGGAAAGCCGAGCGTCAGCACCTCGGACATGAACTTGCCGATCTGGCGCGGCGGGAAGTTGACCACCGCTACAACCTGGCGACCAACCACGTGTTCGGCATCGTAGTGCCGCGTGATCTGTGCCGAGGTCTTCTTCGTGCAGAGCCCGGGTCCGAAGTCGATCCAGAGCTTAATCGCCGGCTTGCGGGCTTCGGGAAAGGGCTCCGCACGCACGATGGTGCCGACGCGGATATCGACCTTCAGGAAATCATCAAACGTGATCGAAGCAGGCGCTGCGTCGCTCACGCCGCCTCCGTCTCGCCCGCCCCGCCGGAGCGCGTCAGGCGGCAGAGTCGCACGATGGCTTCATCGGCCTGGCCGAGCCGTTTGTCGAGCGCGGCCATGGTGGTCGCCATGTCCTCGCTATCGTCTTTCAGCCAGGTGCGCAGCACGTCGACGTGGATGGCGGCCAACCCCCTGGCACGCAGACGCCCGCCCATGCCGGTGCCGTCGATCCCGGCGGCTTCGAGCATCCAACTCATTGATCTCACCAAGCGGCACGCGCCGCCCAACGCGGCACAGGGGTCGGAGGCGCACGCAGCGACGATCGAACCAACAGCATCGCGATGGGGCTGCAGCGCATCGAAACGCCGCATCAGGACATCGAACAGCCTGTCTTTGGCGGGTTCAGCCGCCAGTTCCGCGGTATCGCCGACCAGCACGGCCGCGTCGATCTCGGTGACAAAGGCATCCAGAATCGCGCCCTTCGACCCGTAGACACTTCGCAGTTCGGCGAGGGAAACACCGGCCTCATCAGCGATGTCGCGCATGGCGAGATCTTTCCAGCCGACCGTTGCAGCGAGGCGCAGCGCCGCAGCGAGCGAAACTTTGGGAATATCGGCTTTCTTGACCATCACCACGCTCCGGTTCGAGGTGTCGGCAGCATTGTAGCGCAGGCCGTCGACCCGGCCCAGAACGACGGTGGAGTCAGGCCGCCAGTTCCTTGGAACGGCGCGTCGCCGCGGCCACGGCGCGATCGAACAGGGGCTGGATGCCATCGTTAGCCATGAGAACCTTGAGCGCCTCGAGCGTAGTGCCGCCGGGACTGGTCACGTTCTTGCGCAGTTGCTCCGGCGTTTCATCCGATAGCCGCGCCAGTTCGCCCGCGCCACAGACCGTGGCGTGCGCCAGCCGCTGCGCGACGTCGACGGGCAGGCCCGATTCTACACCCGCTCTGGCCAGCGTTTCGATCAGCAGGAAGACATAGGCCGGGCCGCCGCCCGAGACCGCTGTAACCGCATCCATCAACGCTTCATCGTCAAGCCAGACCGTTTCGCCCACGGCGGCCATGAGCGCCTCTGCGGTCTCACGCTGGTTCTGATTCACATGGGCATTCGCCGTCAGGGCCGTGATGCCGCGACCGACCGCCGCCGGCGTGTTGGGCATCGTGCGGACCACGGCGCAATCGGCTCCGAAGATCCCTTCAAAATAGCCGATAGTCGGTCCCGCGGCGATCGAGAGCACGAGGGCGCCGTCCCGGGCATAAGGCACATAGGCGGTCGCCGCCTCATCCATCATCTGCGGTTTGACCGCCAGGACCAGAACGTCCGGCTTGAAGTCCAGTTCGATCCCCGACGCATCTGCAATCACGGTGACGCCGTGCCGCTCCCGGACGGTCGAGGCCAGGGCATCGGCTGGTTCAACGGCGACGACATCACCGGACGCCAGGCCCTGCGCGAGCCAACCGGACAGCATGGCACCGCCCATCTTGCCGCAACCGACAAGCAGAACCGGCCCTATCTCAGCCATGGATCAGGCTTCGCCGACAGGATCGATGATCGCTGCCTGCACCGCTTCGGCGGCGGTCTTGCCGCCCCATATCACATACTGGAACGCGGGGTAGAAGCGCTCGCATTCGGAGATCGTGATATCGAACAGATCCGCCAGTTGTTCGTCATGGATGAAGTCCTGTCCGCTCAGCAGCATGGCGTGCCGGTAAGTCGGCACGGCTTCCTCGGTAAAGACATCGAAATGGCCGACCCAGAGGCGTTCATTGACGTACGCCAGCAGGGAATGGACAGCCGTCAGACGCTGGTCGGGCACCCGCATGTCGAAGGCACAGGACATCATGACCGATTGCAGCTCGCCCTCCCAGCCGAACCAGATGCGGTAGACGCACCAGCGGCCGTCGATTTCGAGCGTCAGTTCGTTGTCGTTGACGCGTTCGTGGTTCCAGCCGTTGAACGCGATGAACCGTTGGACGGGATCCAGCGGATGCTGGTCCGGTACGTTGTCGTGTTCCTGAAGATCAATCAAGGGGAGACTCCCCGAAGCAAGGCGGGACGTGGCCTAGGCTACGCGAATGAGCGGAAACCCGTCACCCGCCGATAAGCCTGCCAAAGCGCCCGCGGGACGGCAAGGAATCGGCGGCGTTGCGTGCCCCGGGACGAGACTATTTGGCGGATGTGTCTGTTTTCTTCACCGCCGGCGACCGCTTGGCTGCACCGGTGGACATTTTCTTGGCCGCAGCCTTCTTCGGAGCCACGGTCTTCGGCGCGGCCTTCTTTGTTGTGGCCTTGACCGTGGCGGTCACCTTGCGGGTGGGTTTCGCCGCCTTCTCGACCTTGGCAAGCGCCGCTTCCAGTTCGGCGACGCGCGCCTCCAAGCAATCGTTTTCCTGGCGTGCGAGTGCAGCCATGTCGCGCACGACCTCAAACTCCTCGCGCCGCACGAAATGCATGCGCGCGAAGAAGGCCTCCGTCTGATGATGCATACGAGCCTCCATCTCCTCCTTCATGCCTCCGGCAGCGCTCATGGCGCCGATCATCATCTTGGCCATGTCGTCGAAGAAGCGGTTGTTGGTCTGCATGGCGGATATCCCGTACTGGTCGGCGCACCCGATGGCAGAAGATTATGGCGTTACGTGCGAGCAAGTGCAACGGTGGACGCTGGGCGGGCCAGACCATATGGTCGCGCCGCATCTTTTGGGCCTGCGGCATGTACGCTCTTGCCTTTCCCGCCATCGATCCGACACTCGTCGAGATCGGCCCCTTTGCGGTTCGTTGGTATGCCTTGGCCTACATCGCCGGCATCCTTCTGGGCTGGCGATATGCAATCCGGCTGCTCGAGGCCTCGCCCTCGGGGCTGACCCGCAAGATGCTCGACGACTTTCTGGTCTGGGCCACGCTCGGGATCGTGCTCGGCGGCCGGATCGGCTACGTCCTGTTCTACAAGATCGGTTACTTCATCTATCACCCGGTCGAGATTGCCTACCTCTGGCAGGGCGGCATGTCGTTCCACGGCGGCATGCTGGGCGTCGCATTGGTGGTCTACCTCTTCGCCCGCAAGAACAAGAACTCGATTCCGGCCTTCGGCGACCTCATCGCCTGTGTCGCGCCCATCGGCCTGTTCTTCGGCCGGATCGCCAACTTCATCAACGGCGAACTCTTCGGCCGTCCCAGCGACGTGCCCTGGGCGATGTACTTCCCGCACGATCCCGGGATCGCGCGCCACCCCAGCCAGCTCTACCAGGCCTTCCTCGAGGGTTTTGTTCTGTTCGTCGTGCTCTGGTACGTCTGGTCGAAGACCCCGCTGCGCGACCGTCCGGGCGCCATTTCGGGCGTGTTCCTTGTTGGTTACGGCGTCGCTCGCTCGACTGCCGAGTTTTTCCGTGAACCCGACGCGCATCTGGGTTTCATCATCGGCGGCGCGACCATGGGCCAGCTCCTGTGTTTGCCGATGATCGCGATCGGCATCTGGCTGATCAAACGCGCCAAGCCGATCGATCCGCCCAGGAAGCCGCGAAAGGCCGCGAGCAAGACGTGAACGCGCTGGCCGCGAAGCTCGCCCGACGGATCGAAGAGACCGGGCCGATCACCGTCGAGACTTACATGGCGGCCTGCCTGACCGACCCGGAGCACGGCTACTACACCAGCCGCGACCCCCTTGGTGCGGCGGGAGACTTCACCACCGCGCCCGAAATCAGCCAGATGTTCGGCGAACTTGTCGGTCTCTGGTGCCTGGCACTGGCATGGCAAATCGAGCTCGCGCGCGGTTGGCGGCTGCTCGAACTGGGGCCAGGACGCGGAACACTCATGGCCGATACCCTGCGCGCCATGGCCCAGACAGGCCCGGACGGGCAGGTTCCACCCGTCGACCTCGTCGAAACCAGCCCGGTCCTGCGCGATCTCCAGCGGGACAGGCTCGCGGGCCGTGATGTGACCTGGCACGACGGCGTTGAGACGCTCCCCCGGGACATCCCGTACGTCGCGATCGCCAACGAATTCTTCGACGCCCTGCCGATCCGCCAGTTCGTCGCGAGCCCGGCGGGATGGCGCGAGCGCCTGATCGCACGGCAGGATGGCCGCTTCGTCCCCATGGTGGCCGAGACCGCGGCCGACGACGCACTCGTCAAGGCGTTGCCCGACGCGCCGAACGGGCGGATTGCTGAGGTCGCGCAGGTGCGTCAGGACATGATGACGCAACTTGCCCGACATATCGTGCGCAACGGCGGCGCGGCGCTGATCATCGACTTCGGCGATCCCCGTCTGCCTCTCGCCGACACGCTGCAGGCGGTCCGTGGCCACGAACAGACCGACCGCTTCGATGCACCCGGCGGGGCCGACCTTGCCACGGCTGTCGACTTCGCCGATCTCGCCGGTATCGCAACGGCGAACGGTGCCGGCGTTCATGGCCCCGTCGGACAAGGACCCTTCCTGCGCGCCCTCGGCATTGATCATCGCGCCCGCATGCTTCTGGAGTCGGCATCCGCCGAGCAGGCGGACGCGATCGCCCGCGGCCACGAACGGCTTGTCTCGCTCACCGCCATGGGTGACGATTTTCGCGTCATGGCCGTCACGCAGTCCGGCGTGGCGCCCCCGCCCGGCTTCGAAGGGACCATCGTGTGATCGAAGGCAATCTGCTCAGGACCTGCCGGGGAGTCCGCCACGGCTTCTTCGATCGCACCGGCGGCGTGAGCAGCGGTTTGTTCGCCTCGCTCAACGTCGGTCGCGGATCGGACGACCGGCCCGAGGATGTGGCGGAGAACAGACGCCGAGTCGCCGAAGCCCAAGGTGTCGCGCCACAGAACCTTCTCACGCTCTACCAGATCCATAGCGATCAGGTGGTGACGGTCGAACACCCGGACGATGCCGCCGGCCGCGAAGCCGACGCGATGGTGACACGCCGCGCCGACCTAGCGCTCGGCGTGTTGACCGCCGACTGTGCGCCTGTGCTGTTCGCCGATGCCCAAAACGGGGTAATCGGCGCGGCGCATGCAGGCTGGGGGGGCGCGTTTCGCGGCATCGTCGAAGCGACGATCGACGCCATGGAGACACTCGGGGCTGGACGCAGCAGTATCGTCGCCGAAATCGGACCCTGCATCGCCCAAGCATCCTACGAGGTCGGATCAGAGTACCACGCCCGCTTCGTCGACGACAATGCGTCCAATGCCCGCTTTTTCGTTCCGTCCGATCGTGACGGCCATCATCGGTTCGATCTTCCGGCCTACGTGCTGATGCGCCTAGATGAAGCCGGCGTCGGGCAGTACGGCTGGACAGGTCATGACACCTGCGCCGACGAAACCCGGTTCTTCAGCTACCGCCGCAGTGTGCTTCAGGGCGAACCAGACTACGGGCGCATGGTGGCAGCGATCACGCTGTCGAACGCCTGTTGAGCGCGTTGCGCCGCACGACATATCCGGCAAGTCACGACACGAGCGATCCCGTCAGGGTGCCAATCACGATTTCGCGCTTGCGTTCGAGGCCCATCAGGAAGAAGACTGCCATCAGACCGTCGTTGATCTACGACAACAGCGGCTTGGCGATTTCAAACTCACCGACGGACACCTCGACTGGCGTACTGAGGAGGAGATCGTAGGTCGGAGCCAGCGGTGACGTGCTGGCAATCAGCACCAGCTCAGTCGCTTCCATCAGGATGATGACCGGCTGCATTTTCAAGTCGCAAAATCTCGTGCGGCATGACGTTATGCCCCTTCACAATCGAGCGGTCTCTCGCCAGTTAGGTGAGATCGCCAAGCCCTGCCGCCAGTGTATTCATGCCCATTGTCTTGACGATTTCTGGATTTGTTCTGCTATTTCTCGGCGGCGAAGCTCTGGTCAGGGGCAGTGTCGCTCTTGCGCGACGCATAGGCGTGTCCGAAATCGCCGTGGGCGTCGTTCTGGTCGGCTTCGGAACATCGGCGCCTGAACTCCTCGTCAGCGTCGAGTCCGCTCTGCTCGGCTACTCCGATCTTGCCCTGGGCAACGTCGTCGGCAGCAACATCGCCAACATCCTGCTGATCGTCGGGACGGCGGCCCTGATCATGCCGATCACCCTGGCGCGCGGTGCCGGACGACGAGAGTCAGCGATCGTGCTGATCGTAACCGCCGTCGTCGTCGGCATAGCGTCTCTGGGCGACCTAGGGCTCTGGCAGGGCATCATCATGCTCGTCGGCCTGATGATCTATCTCGCGACCGCCTGGCACCATGGCGGCACCGAACTGCCCGATGACGACATCGACGACAACATGCTGAGCAACGGCATGGCCCTGCTCTACGGCATCGGCGGCCTGGGACTTCTGGTTCTCGGCGCCGACCTTCTGGTCGAGGGGGCGGTCGAGATCGCGATCGGTCTGGGCGTCTCCGAGGCGGTCATCGGCCTCACCATCGTCGCCATCGGCTCATCGCTGCCGGAGCTCGCGGCCTCGGTCGTCGCCGCGATCCGCGGCCGGCCCTCGGTCGCCATTGGCAACGTCCTGGGCAGCAATCTCTTCAATCTTCTGGGCGCGCTCGGCATCGTCGCGGTCGTCATGCCGGTCGATACCAGCGGTCTCGGCGTCCAGTTTGCGATGTTCGCCATGCTGGCGCTGACCGGGTGTTTCGCCGCCCTTGTCGCGACCCGCCACATCAGCCGTCTGATCGGCGCGGTGTTCCTGGCGGCTTACACCGGCTTCATCATCATGCAGTACGCTCTGACCTGACTCGGTTCGCCGATTGAGCCCTCGGCCGCGAGTTGGCAGGATACGCGGCCATATGACGGAGGCAGCCATGATTCTGCATTTCGCCCGCAGCGAATACGACGAACGCATCACCCGTACACAGCAGGCCATGGCGGACGCCGGGCTCGACGGGCTCCTCATGTTCCGCCAGGAGAGCATGTATTACCTGACTGGCTACGACACGACCGGTTTTGTAATGTTCCAGTGCCTGGTGCTGACCGCCGACGGCCGCATCGCACTGCTGACGCGCTCGCCCGACCTGCGCCAAGCGGCCTATACCTCAATCATAGAGGACGTCCGCATATGGGTCGACAGCGACACGGTTGACCCCTACGGCGAACTCAACGATCTCGCCGCCGAGCTCGGCCTTGCCGGCAAGCGTGTCGGTGTCGAGATGGAGGCCTACGGCCTGACGGCGGCGCACTGGGAGAAGCTGCGCGCGAAACTCGATGGTTTCTGCGACACAACCGATGCCTCCTACTTGGTGAGTCGTCTGCGTATTGTGAAGAGCCCGACTGAGCTGGCCTTCATGAAAAACGCGTCGGAACTGGGCGATGAAGCCCATAAGGCAGCGCGGGACAGGGTGGCCGCAGGTGTCTTCACGGGCGACGTGCTCGCCGCCATGCAGGGTGCGGTGTTCTCGTGCGACGGCGACTATCCTGCATCCCACTGGATCGTGGGGTCGGGTCCGTCGGCCCTGCTGGTTCGCTATCACACCGGACGCCATCATCTCGAGAGCCGGGACCAGCTCATGCTGGAGTACGCGGCGTCGTACCGGCACTACCATACGGCCCAGATGTTCACGATCCTGGTCGGCGATCCCGATGACGATCACAAGGCCATGTACAACGCCTGCCGTGAGGCGCTGGCGGCCTGCGAAGACACGATCAGGCCGGGTGCGACGATGGGCGCGGTGTTCGACGCCCACGCTCGCGTCATGGACGATCACCGCTTCCGCGACCACAGGCTCAATGCCTGCGGTTACTCGATGGGCGCGACCTATCCGCCCAACTGGATGGACTGGCCCATGTTCTTCCACGGCAATCCCGTGGAGATCGAACCCAACATGGTGTTCTTCCTGCACATGATTTTGACCAACAGCGAAAACGATCACGGCATGGCGCTCGGCCGGTCGGTCGCGGTGACAAGCACGGGCTGCGAGCCGCTCCATCGTGCGCCGCTCGACCTGGTGGTGCGCTGATGCCCTACATGATCATCTTTTTCATGATGATGATCCTCGGCCTTCTGGCGAGCTGTGCCCTGATGATCTGACGCCGGGGCCAGCGCTATCCCCCTTCCGGCCGAGCGATTCCGCAGCCTGACCGCGACGAGCCTGGCGATGGGCATGACGGCGGCCATCTATAGCCTGCCGCTGTTCGCGACCCCGCTCGACGAGGGCGGCTATTCGGAACTCGTCATCGGCATCAACACGGTAGCACAGTCGATAGCGCTGCTCGCGGTCGCTTCGTTCACGCCACGCATTCTGCGACGCTTCAGCCCCGCTTGGCCGATAATCTGGGGCTTCGCCGCCACGGTTGCCTTCGTCCTGATCTGTCCGCTCTATGAAAACGCTTGGTACTGGCTGATCCTGCGGCTGCTGAAGGGTGTGTCGACCGGCATCCTCTGGATCGACGGCGAGACCTGGATCAACGAGATCGCGGCCAAAAAGAGCCGCGGGCAAGAGCTTGCGATCTATGGCGCGGTGCTCGGCCTGGGTACCGTAGTCGGCAACAAGATCATCGCCGTCGCAGGATTTGAGGGCCGGCTGCCCTTCGCCACTCTGGCGGTGATCGTCGCGACCTCGGCCATCCCTTGGCGCTGGTCCCCGGACGCGCGCCCCGCCTGGAGATCGACGATCACAAGCTGGGGCTCTCGGCCTTCGTTCGCTCGTTCCGTCTGGCACCCTTCTCGATCCTCTTGAACGCGACCTTTGCCGCTCTCCTTGTCAGCATGCATCCCTTCATGACCCGGTACGGGCCGGAAATGGAGGTCTCGCTCAAGCACTCGGTGAACTTCCTCGTGATGTTCAACATAGGCGGCATCATCGTGCCCTACGCGATCGTCTGGCTAGCTGACCGTCATCATGATCGTGATCGCGGGACTCTTCGTTGTGACGGGATGGGCCCTGGCCCGCCCCAGCAGCATCGACTATACGCCTATGCCTTCGTTCTGAGCGTCCTGGTCGCGTCGATCTATGCCATGGTGCTGGTGGGCCAGCAGTTCCGGGGGTGCCGCGCTCGCCTCGGCAACGGCCATCTTCACGCTGCTGTGGAACATGACCGCTGCCACGGGTCCGATGATATCGGGTTATGCGATGGATCTCCTCGGACCAGCGGGTCTTGTCGGGTTCATGATCCTGCTGTCGGCGTCGGTTGTCCCGTTGGGGTTTCGGGTCTGGGCCCGATCCCGACATCGGGGCACCGATCGGCTGCCTGATTCGTGGCTGGCGTGACGACAATCACGACGTTTTCGGGCTTCCACAGATCACGTCGTTTACAGGCCATGACCTCCTTGTTAAAAGTCTGCCGCTCCCTGTGGCAAGGGACGGCGCGGGACATCAAATGAAGCTGGTTTCAGGCAACAGCAATCGGCCGCTCGCCGAGGCGATGGCGGCGGTTATGGGTATTGAGTTGGCGAACGCCAGCGTCCGCCGATTCAGCGACATGGAAGTGTTCGTCGAGATTCACGAGAACGTCCGCGGCGAGGACGTCTTCGTGATCCAATCGACCTCCTACCCCGCCAACGACCATCTGATGGAGCTGCTGATCACGATCGATGCGCTCAGGCGCGCGTCTGCACGGCGCATCACGGCGGTGATTCCCTACTTCGGTTATGCCCGGCAGGACCGCAAGGTCGGTTCGCGCACGCCGATTTCGGCCAAGCTGGTCGCCAACCTGATCACGGAGGCCGGTGCGAACAGGGTCTTGACGCTCGATCTCCACGCCGGGCAGATTCAGGGTTTCTTCGATATCCCGGTCGATAATCTCTACGCCGCACCGAACATGGTGCAGGACATCCAGGACAATCTGAACGGCGACGGACTGACCATCGTCTCACCTGATGTGGGCGGCGTTTTCCGGGCGCGCCAGATCGCCAAGCGTCTTGACGCGGACCTTGCGATTGTGGATAAGCGTCGCGAACGCGTCGGCGTCTCGGAAGTCATGAATGTCATTGGTGATGTCGAGGGCCGACGCTGTATTTTGGTCGACGACATCGTCGACTCAGGCGGCACCCTGTGCAATGCGGCCAAGGCGCTCAAGGACAGCGGCGCGACGAGAGTCGACGCTCATATTGTTCATGGCGTCCTGTCCGGCGGAGCCGTCGGCCGGATCGAGGCCTCGGTGATGGCCACGCTGTCGATCACCGATTCGCTTCGTCCCACGGAAGCCGTCCGGGTCGCGGACAAGATTCGCGTGTTGTCGGTTGCTTCGTTGATGGCGGACGCCGTGAGGCGCATCAGCGAGGAAAGCTCGGTTTCGAGCTTGTTCGACTGACACCAGCGGAAAGCTGAAGGAGCAATAGGTCATGGCTGACCAAGCCATCATCACGGCTGAACTACGCGAAACCTCCGGAACGGGCGCGGCCCGCGCCACGCGCCGCGACGGCATGATCCCCGGCATCGTCTACGGTGCCGATCGCGACAACATCATGATCTCGGTCTCGCGCGACGTGCTCGACCGCGAAGCCCATCAGGCCGGTTTTTTCGCCCAGCTCTACAAGCTGAAGGTGGGAAGCAAGACCATGGATGTGCTGGCGCGCGATCTGCAGCTGCACCCCGTCACCGACACGATCCTTCACGTCGACTTCCTGGCGGTGAAGGCCGACGCGACGCTGACGGTCAACATCCCCGTCACCTTCCTCAACGAGGAGGAGTGCGAGGGCCTGAAGCGCGGTGGCGTGCTCAACGTGGTGCGCTACGAGATTGAGGTGACTTGCCCGGCCAACGCCATTCCTGAGTCGATTGAGGTCGATCTCACGGGTGCCAACATCGGTGACAGCATCCACATCAGCGCCGTCGCCCTGCCCGAGGGCGTGGCGCCGACCATCGACGATCGTGACTTCACCGTCGCGACCATCGCCGCGCCGACCGTCGTCTCCGACGTCGGCGAAGGCGAAGAACGCGAGGTCGACGGCGAGGACGAGGGCGACGGTGCCGGCGAGGACGAAGGCGAGGCCTGATCACGGCCCCGGACATCGGGGATTTGGCTCATGTTTTTACTCGTCGGTCTCGGCAATCCCGGCCCCGATCATGTACGCCAGCGCCACAACATCGGTTTCATGGCGGTCGAACGCATTGCCAAGGTCCATGGGTTCGGCGCCTGGCGGCGCAGGTTCCAGGGCGAAGCGGCGGAGGGCCGGCTCGGCAACAACAAGTGCCTGCTGCTCAAGCCGCTGACCTTCATGAACAACTCCGGTTGGTCGGTCGCCGAGGCCGCCCGGTTCTTCAAGCTGGAGCCCCATGACATCGTGGTGCTCTACGACGAGATCGACCTGGCGCCGGGCAAGGTGCGGACCAAGGCCGGTGGCGGTCATGCCGGCCACAATGGCATCCGCAGCATCCATGCCCATTTCGGCGCGAACTACCGACGCGTCCGTATCGGTGTCGGTCATCCCGGCCAGAAGGACAAGGTCATCGGCCATGTGCTCGGGAACTTTGGTATCAGCGACAAAGGCTGGGTCGCCGAGCTGCTTGATGCCATCGCGGACGCAGCCCCGATGCTGGCCGAGGGGGCCGACAATAATTTCCAGACCCGTGTGGCGCTTCTGACGAAACCGCTGACCGAAAAAACGACGAAGAACGAGAGTTGATCGCATGGGAATTCGATGCGGCATCGTGGGCCTGCCCAATGTCGGCAAGTCGACGCTCTTCAACGCCCTGACCGCCACCGGCGCGGCCCGGATCGGCAACTTCCCGTTCTGCACCGTCGATCCCAACATCGGTCGTGTGAACGTGCCCGACCCGCGCCTTGAGACCATAGCCGGAATTGTCGCGCCGCAGAAGGTGGTGTGGAACCACATCGAGTTCGTCGATATCGCCGGACTCGTGCGTGGTGCCAGCCAGGGCGAGGGCCTGGGCAACCAGTTCCTCGGCAACATTCGCGAGGTTGACGCGGTGCTCCATCTCGTGCGCTGCTTCGATGGCGGCGACGTCAGCCACGTCGACGGTTCGGTCGACCCGCTGCGCGATATCGGGACAATCGACACCGAACTGATGCTGGCCGACCTCGAGAGTCTCGAGAAGCGCACCGATGCCACATCGAAGCGGGCGAAGGGCGGCGACCGCCAGGCCAACACCGACCTGCCGATCATGGAGCGCGCCCTGGCCGCCTTGAGGGACGGCAAACCCGCACGCAGCATTGAGGTCAGCCCGGACGAGGCCAAGCGCTTCGCCATGCTGCAGCTGCTGACCGCCAAGCCCGTGATGTATGTCTGCAACGTTGACGAAGGTGATGCTGCTGAGGGCAATGACCATACGAGCACCGTGGCCGCCCATGCCGACGCCGAAGGCGCACAGGTTGTGTTGGTCTCGGCGCGCATCGAATCGGAGCTGGCCGAGATCGACGACGCTGACGACAAGGCGGTGTTCCTGGAGGGTTTCGGGCTCAACGAGCCCGGCCTCAACCGTGTGATCCGCGCCGCCTATCGCCTGCTGGGCCTGATCACCTTCTTTACGGCAGGCCCGAAGGAAGCTCGCGCTTGGACTGTGACCGACGGCTCGACGGCACCCCAAGCCGCTGGCGAGATTCACACTGATTTCGAGCGCGGGTTCATCTGCGCCGAGACCATCGGCTTCGACGACTATGTCTCGCACCAGGGCGAGCAGGGTGCCAAGCAGGCCGGGCTCATGCGCCAGGAAGGCCGCGACTATCAGGTCAGGGACGGCGACGTCTTCCTCTTCCGCTTCAACGTCTGAACCGCCCAGACCCTATCACTCTATGTCATCCCGGCCGAGTAAGGCGAGAGCCGGGATCCCGTCACGCCCGGGTGGTGCGGACCGAGAGCCGGGATCATCGTCGCTTTGCGACTTGTCCGGGATGACACTGTTTGGTGTAATGCCGACTGTCTGGGACGAACAGAGGGCCCGAGCAATGGGTGCATGGATCGATCTCACGCTGGTGACGGCCATGGCTTCAAGGCTTGGCGTGCAACACCGGAGGCGCCGCGCAGGGCGATCATCGTCCTGCAGGAGATCTTCGGCGTCAACGGCCACATCCGATCCGATCGCTTGGTCGACGGCTTCGCGGCCGACGGCTACGATACGATTGCGCCGTCGCTCTATTCTCGCGGTTTTGGTCGTGAGCTTGATAGTGCTTTGTTACCCAATCTCTGGACCTGATGTCGCATCAGGACATGAGGTCCAGAGTTCGGATGCAAGCCACGGAGAACAGACACAGAATAACAGCCCGCATCCTGATCCCGATCAGGTGTCGGTGGCAGACGAAGACGAGACCCAAGCGACCGCTCGGCCAGATGAAGACACAATGCTTGTCGCCGGCGCGGGTACATTAGGCGTTTCTCCCTGGCTTGTGGCGATCACTGTGGCGATCACACTGATATCGCTCTGCGTGTTGGCCGTTGCCGGGCTGACGGTTGTTTTTGTGATTCGTTGGCGCAACGTCGGCCAGTTTGCAGGTGTACCGAACGTGATTCCGGGAGACCGGGAATACCTGCGCCAGCAACAGGACTCACCGCAGTGGTGGTTCGACGGACTGATTCGGTCGCTCGCGCTGGAACAACAGAAGCATACGAACCACCAGCACGAAACCGTCACTTCGAAATTGGATGATGTACTTGAATCTCTGGGGATCTTTCATCAGGAACTCACGAAGAAGGACACCGACATTAAGCGTCTGAAAGAGGGTGGCGACGCCATTGTGTTCAAAAGGTACCTTGGAAGGTTCCTGAGAGTTCTGCGGAAGATGGAGGACCAGGCCGAGGACATGGAGCGGAACGGACAGGACGCCACGATGCTGAAGCAGTTCGCGGAGCTGCTGGAGGACGCCCTCTTTGAATGCGGTCTGAAACGATACCGACCCGACATCGATTCCAAATATCAGGATGCGCCCGGTGTTGCGGATCGACCGAAGGAGATCCCGACAGACGATCCCGCCAAACATCTCCACATCGCAGAGATTCTGTGCGAAGGCTTCGTCATGCACACGGCCGCAGGGCCTGAGTATGTACAGAAGGCGGAGGTTAGTATGTTCGTTCATCAGGCTCGCGAGGATTGAGCATGTCTGCAATCGTTGGCATTGACCTTGGCACCACATTCTCGGCGGTCGCAAGACTGGATGATGCAGGACGCCCTGTCATCGTTCACAACTCGGACGGTCAGAACATCACGCCGTCGGTTGTTCACTTTGAAGAGCCGGGTTCACCCGCGATCGTCGGCGAAGACGCGCGAAAAATGTGGGGTCGGGATAACACCCGAACGCAGGGCCGGTTCAAACGCGACATGGGAACCGATACGATGTATCGGATGGTCGCCGGGGATATGACGCCGACGGACCTTAGTGCGCTGGTCCTGCAACACCTGAAGTCGGAAACGGAGAAGGCCATCGGACCAATCCGCGAGGCGGTTGTAACCGTTCCGGCCAACTTCGCCAACGAGGCCCGCGAGGCAACACTCGCCGCTGCAAAAATCGCCGGGATCGACGTCAAATACATCATCAACGAGCCGACCGCTGCGGCACTCTACTTCGCCCAGCAATCGGGTGAGGATCTCAGAGGCATCTATGCCGTGTTCGACCTTGGCGGTGGCACCTTTGATGTCACGATCGTGCGCGTGTCGGGGAACGACGTCGAGGTCCTGGGTTCCGAAGGTGTCAGCAGACTTGGCGGTGACGACTTTGACGGAAAGATGTTTGATCTCGTCGCAGCAAGATACGCGGAGATGACGGGTGGCCAGCTGACCAAGGACGACTACCCTCCAAGCGATCGCGAGGAAGACAAGAAGTCGCTCAGTCGGCGCGAGAAGGTCATCGTCAATACAGTCGGTGATCAGGGCCGGATCAACATCAACGTGACGCGGGCTGAATACGAAGAGGCGATCTCGTCTTACATCGCTCAGATGGAAATGCTCTGCGAGTCGGCTCTTGATGAAGCCAAGGTCAGTGCTTCCCGGATCGACGCTGTGATCCTTGCCGGCGGTAGCACCCGAACGCCTGCGGTACAGAGATGTGTTTCTGAGGTCTTCGGCAAAAACCCTGTCACCTTCGGCAACCCAGACGAAGTTGTCGCACTAGGTGCCGCACTCTATGCGGCGGTCCGGACTGACAGCGCCAATCTCAACGCGATTCAACGGAACAAGATCGAAAGCATCAATCTTCAAGAGAGGACACATAAGTACTTTGGCACGCTGGCGATCAGGTTCAACGAGGAACGTCAAAGCAAAGAGCTTGAGAACTCGATCGTGATTGCAAAGAACACGAAAATCCCGTGTTCGGTCTCCAAATCCTATTACACGCGCGCGGACGGCCAGACTCAGGTTACGTGCCGAATCACGGAAGCCAATGCGCCGGAGAGCGATCCGAAATTCGTCAAGATCATCTGGGAAGGCGATCTGACGCTGCCAGCTGGACGACCTGCCGGTCAGGAGATCAGCGTCACGTTCAGCTACACCGACAATCAGACGATGCGATGTACCTTCACCGACGTCGCAACAGGCACATCAAAGGAGATTGACCTTTCGATGGCGCAAAGCGAAGCGGTCCAAGAGTTTGATATTGAGAAGTTCACGGTGGAATAAACCATGGAAGTATTTCTCGACGTTTGGGTTGCGCTCTTTATCATCTTTATTATCGTCTGTGGCTTGCTTGGTGCGCTCTCTATATTGTGCAAGGCGGTACTGGGCCTGTTCGGAACTGTCGGCGCTGCCTTTCGAACAGCGACGGGGCGGGGTTCGTTTACCGAGAACCTTCAGGCCGAGTTTCGCGGACTCAGGCCTTTCGAGATCAAATGCAAGCGGGTCCCCGCCAACAGCGATGTGTCCTTTGAAGTCATCGAAATCAAGGCCAAGGGCGTGTTCCCTGTTTCCAGACGTCGCAGGCTCGCCTTCATCATTTCTGTCCTTGACGAGACAACCGATCAGTTGAAGCCGGTTCACTCGGTTGTCGATGCGTTTCAGGAACCTGAGACCATTTGCTACCAGCACCGCGTTGAGGTCGGGGAGGTCGACCCGGGTAGCGGTTTCATTTCGTGGGTCCGGGCCGGAGTCGTCGTTCCCGCTATGCTGGTTCCGCCCGTCGGCGGCGAACGCAAGCTCCTTGTCGTCCTGCGCTTGGTTGATCTTGATCAAAAGGCGAATATCAACAAGGGCTTCGGTGAAAAGAACGATGCTGCCGTTGTGGGTCAGCACGTCCTCCACATCACGCAAACCTTCAAGACTAAAGGCTACGAGGAACAGGCCGAAGCGGAAAACGAAAGTAGAGCCTTGACCGTCAAACTCGCCGTGGCCGTCGCCATGGCCGATGGCTCTATGGACGAAACCGAGGCCCAAACCATCTCTGCCTGGATCACAAAGTCGCTCTCCGAACTTCAGGGAGCTCGCCGGAAACGTGTCAAGGAGGTGAGCAATAAAGCCTTCAAGGAAGCCTACAAATTGGCGCAGCGATCCGAACTTTCGTTGTCTCAGATAACAGCCGACCTCAACGTGCTTGCTGATGAACCATACAAGTATCAGGCTGTTGAACTCTGCTTTGACGTCATGGCGGCCGATGGGCATGCCGATCCGGACGAGATTGAGACCATCTGCAGAATCGCGTCTGCGTTGGACATCAATTACGACGAGTTGCAGAAGATGAAAGACCAGAGAATGGTCAAACTCTCCCCTCCAACGGGCGCCGAAAGTGCGGAGGCGATACTCGGCATTGACCCCACTTGGTCAAAAGAGCGTGTGCGAAAGTACCTGCGAGGCGAGTTTGCCAAATGGAACGGACGACTTAACTCTCTCTCCGATCCGGACGAACGACAACGAGCCCAAGAAATGCTCAATCTGATTGCAGAACAGCGCAAAAAACATGTGTGACAGATTTGAGGTCGCAAGACGGTTCGCTATGGCGATCCGCTACGGCGGTGAAGTTGATCTCGCCAGCCAAAGCGTGAACATCGCACGGTCATCGGTGTGGTCGCATCTGAGCAGTACCGGTCTGGAGATTTCGCACGACGTATTACCGACCGTCGCCAGTGTCCTTGACGATTGCTGCGATCGTCTCTTGTTGCCTCCGGACGGCGTTCGCGGGTTCGTGTATGCCGCGCCCGAGATTCAAGCATCGTGCATGCCGATTGATGATCAATCCTGCGTCATCAGGCTTTCCTCGAGCCTCGTGGAAAAGTTTGATGACCAGGAACTCGCCTTCATCATCGGTCATGAGTTGGGGCATTTTCTTCTGGGTCATGGCCTAGCCGATGAGCCCGAACGCGGTACTGTTGAGTATTTTGCCCTCTCTCGAGCGCAGGAACTGTCGTGTGATCGCATCGGACTTGTATCGGCCCGCAATCCGGATGCTGCGTTGCGGTCGATCATGAAGATGACCTCCGGATTGTCGGCAGACTATCTACGATTCGATATTGCTGCCTATCTTCGTGATACAATGCGCACAGTCAAGGCATATACTGAATGCAACATAGCTTTTGCCACACACCCAAGCATGCCTGTTCGCACACGCTGCCTTTTGTGGTTTTCTCAGTTTGCGGAGACTCACTATCCCAGATTTGACAGCAAGGAAGCCCAAACTGACTTTGAAGTTCTTGATCATCGGGTTCGTAGTGATGTCACTCGCTACGTTGAGAAGCCGGTAACATCCATGATTGAAACCACAAGAAGGCGCGTTTCAAGTTGGATCTGGCTCGCCGCAGCTGTCAGCGACGGAAAGCTGTCCCGTCGGGAGCAGGATACCTTGACGGAGAAGTTCGGCGCTGACTTCGTGAACAAGGCGCGAAGGAACTTCACCGGACTGAGTAGCGATGACGTACGGTTGTTCGTTTGCGAGCGGGCAAGAGCAGAGATCGGCGAACTTCTCACAATGGCGCCGAGCACTTCAAAGACCTTCGTCGACGATGAGATAAATGCCAGCGAGATTGAATTTCTGCCGGAGGGAATGAAGAGCGTGGTTCGCTGAATTGGTCACTGCGCACTGTAATCCTCCTCTTCTCGATTCCAGTAATGCGGTGCGGTCAGACGGGTAGCGACAATGTAGAGCAGGATCGAGCCGACCGAGCTCGCCGTCTTGAAGGTGACCCAGTCGTCTGACGACAGCACCCGCCATGCGATCTCATTGGCGACAGCCCCGGCGAAGGCAAGGCCGATCCACCGCCAAGTCAAGACACGCCAGCCCTTCTTTGTGAGAAAGACGAAACTGCCCAGGGCACGTTCCAGGATCGAGGGATCA
Organism: Rhodospirillales bacterium; assembly: GCA_014323865.1. Classification (NCBI taxonomy): domain Bacteria; kingdom Pseudomonadati; phylum Pseudomonadota; class Alphaproteobacteria; order Rhodospirillales; species Rhodospirillales bacterium. The sequence continues at coordinate 401,890 of JACONG010000016.1, forward strand.
AGGCGCAGGCCGATGAACAGCGCAAGCGCGAAAAGAAGATTGGCAACGGTTGGCTTCACCTTGATGAAGGTTTCGTCCTGAAAGACCAGGCTCAGACCGCCGAGGATCAGGACGAGCGCCAAGATCACCAACCCCAGAGCCGGGATCTTGCGCTCGGTGATCCAGCCGACCGTCACGCACAGCGCAGTTGCCACCATCACGGCTGCGGTCGCCACCATCAGGCCGCCGAACCAGTTGGCGACGAAGAACACCGCGACAGGTCCAAGTTCCAACCCCATATGGCGGTTGAGATAACGTTCGTGGAAGCTCACGAGTTTTCCGGTTGACCATGTCACAGTTGTCATCCTTATCAGGACTGTGGCCGTCGTCGCCAGAGCCGATCGATGATCGTCATCGTGTTCAGCGCCATGCTCCAGCAGCGCCCTTCATCGACCATGTTCATGTTCGTGAAGGAGCAACCACGATGAACCCCGAGGAGGTTTCCGAACTGATCGCGCGCGAGAACACGCGTTTTAGCCAATCCCGTCCTCGTTCGGCCGACCTGCTGGAAAGGCGACAGCATCAATGCTGTCGGGTGTACCCATGTCCTGGATGCGCGGGCTCATGCACCACGATCCGGTCCATGTCGTGTCGGGCAGCAGCGCCGTGTTCACCGACGTCGACGGTCATAGCTACATCGACTTCAACCATGCCGATCTGTCGTCGACCGTTGGCTACGGCATCAAGGTCGTGACCGATGCCATCGCGCCACGCATGGCCGACGGCGCACAGTTCCTGCTTCCCGTCGAGGATTCGATCTGGGTTTCCGAGGAACTCGGCTGTCGTTTTGGGCCGAGTCACTGGCAACACACACTTTCGGCATCGGCAGCCAACACGGAGGCGATCCGGCTGTCGCGCATGGCCACCAGCCGGGACGGCGTCCTGATGTTCGACGGCAGCTATCACGGTCACATCGGCAAGACCTTGGTCAACTGCTGCCATGAGGAGCCGCAGTCGACCTCGCTGGACATGGCACGCGACCACGGCCGGCACACCACTGTGGTGCCGTTCAACGAACTCGCGGCGTCCGAGATGGTGCTGGCGAAAGGTGAAACCGCCTGCGTGATGATCGAACCCGCGCTGACCAACGTGAATCTCATCTTGCCACAGGACAGCTTCATCGCCGACGAGACCCATACGCACATGTTCGCCTTTGGCGGGCTCGTCCCCCGTCCGGCTCTGGGTCTCGGTCAGCTCTCGAACACTAGGGCGATGCCGCAGGCGTCTTCGGCCGCGACCATCACCGATGCCGCATCCCGCAGAATGGGCACGCCGCTTTTGGCAAGGTGCCCGGCGGTATTGCCCAGGTCATTTACGGCAAGCGTGACCACGGCCGGGCACCGTGCTTCGCCGGGCACCGGCAGGAGATCGGGGTAAAGCGCATTGAGATCGTCGTGGCTTGCGAAGACAACCGTCTGACCGCCAGCACGAACCGTGACGGTGTTATCGGTCATGGCGACGGCTGCGCCACCGAACAGCCGCTCCAGGGCGGCAACACTGGACAGTGGCTCCGCTGCCGGAATGACGACACTCGCGATCCGGCGGGCGCCGTTGGGATGGCGCAACCAGTCAGGTCGGCGCACGAGTTCGGGCGTGAGGTGCCGGCACAGGAACATCGGGATCAGCGGTGTCGCGTCAGCCGGAAGATGGAGAATGTGGAAGCGCGGCTCGCTGGTACCCTCGTCACCTTCCAGCAGGCGTGAAAGATCCTTCGGATCGTCCGGCTCGATCCCGGCCTCGCGAAGTGTGGCGGCCGACGCCTCGGCATCTTTCGAGGCAAAGGCGACAGCGGAAAGCCCCCTACCCTGCTTTCGTTCACCGCGATGCGCGGCATTGGCAGCCAACTCCGAAGGATCGACGACACCGATCAGTTCAAGATAGTCGTTCTCGAACATGGTGCAGTAGTTGCCCGTGCCCCACTGCGGATGGCGGCCACGGGGCGTCATGGTGAAGCCGAGGCGCGCCCAGACGTCGCGCGCACCATCAAGATCGTCGGTATCGACCACAAGATGGTCGATCCCCGAGACGGCACCGGTCATCTCAGGTGCCCTCGAACTGGATCAGCGCGTGATAGGGTACATTGAGCTTGTCGAGCACTGCGGCACCGCCGAGGTCGGGCAGTTCGATGACGAAGCCGCAGGAAACGACCTCTGCACCGGCCCGACGTAACAGCTCGATGCCCGCCGCCGTGGTTCCGCCGGTCGCAATCAGATCGTCAACGACGAGCACGCGTGCGCCCTGTTCGACAGCATCCTCATGGATTTCGACCCGGTCAGTGCCGTACTCCAGAGCATAATTCATGCCGATCGTTTTCCACGGCAGCTTGCCCTTCTTGCGGATCGGGATGAAGCCGACCGAGAGCTGATGCGCCATCGCCCCACCCAGGATGAAGCCACGCGCCTCGATACCCGCGACCGCGTCGATTTCCCGGCCGGTATAGGGCTGGATTAGCTCGTCCACGGTCCGGCGAAATCCGCGCGCGTCGGCGAACAGCGTCGTGATGTCGCGGAACATGATCCCCTCGTGGGGATAGTCCGGGATCGAACGGATCAGACTCTTCAGGTCCATGAATCAGCCCAGAACACGACCGGCGACCGCATCAAGCTTGTCGAGCAGCGCGTGATCCCGGTGGTTGGGATCAGTGATGATGGCAAAATCAAGGGCCCGGTCGCAACCTTCGCTGCAGGGATGGTCACGCTGGCCCACGCGTAAGGCGAGCGCCTTGACTAGCTTGCGGGCGTTGTCGGCATTGGCGTGCAACACCTCGATGATCTGCTCGACCGTGACTGCACCGTGGTCCTCGTGCCAGCAGTCATAGTCCGTGACCATGGCGACAGTGGCGTAGCAGAATTCCGCCTCACGGGCGAGCCGTGCCTCGGGCATCGCTGTCATGCCGATGACGTCCATGTTCCACGAGCGATAGAGGCTCGATTCGGCAAGCGTCGAGAACTGCGGTCCCTCGATGCAGAGATAGGCACCGCCGCGCACCATGGTGATACCGGCCTCGTCGCCCGCCGCCGCGATATGGTCGCTGAGGCGGGCGCAGGTCGGGTGCGCCAGCGAGACATGTGCCACACAACCGTTGCCGAAGAAGCTGCGCTCGCGGCTGTTCGTGCGGTCGACGTACTGGTCGCACAAAACGAACGTGCCGGGGCTGAGCTCCTCGCGGAACGATCCGACCGCGGCGATCGAGATGACATCAGTCACGCCCAGCCGCTTGAGTGCGTCGATGTTGGCGCGGGCGTTGATCCCGGTTGGCGAGATCGCATGACCACGTCCGTGACGCGGCAGGAAGACAATGCGCTGGCCATCAAGCGTACCGTCGAGCAACTGGTCCGATGGTGAGCCCCACGGCGTCTCCACGGTCACCCAGCGTGCATCGGTCAGGCCATCGATGTCATAGACACCACTGCCGCCAAGGATGCCAAGAACGTTTTCGGTCATCGCCCGGCGCCCCTCCGGTCAGTTCTGATTACGACCTTAATGGTGGACGTTCGCCCAGATCTTGCGCTTCGATACGTAGAACAGCCCGGTAAGAATCAGAAGGAAGAGCAGGACCTTCATGCCCATGCCCTTGCGCTCCTCGAGCTTAGGCTCGGCCGCCCAGGTCAGAAAGGCGGCGATGGCCTCGGCCTCCTCGTCGAGCGTTGCACCATCACCGAGCATGTCGGGCCAGAGCGGCGGTGCCATGGCGATCTTGCCACCGGCGAAGTAGTGGTTCGGATAGAGGCCACCGTCGTCCGGATTGCCCTCGTTATACTCGTCGTCACTGAGCAGCGACGCGAGATAGTTCGAGCCGTCCTTGCGAGCCTTGGCCATCAGCGAGAGATCGGGCGGCACCGCACCGTTGTTGAGCGCGCGGGCCTCTTTCTCGTTGCGATAGGGCGACGGGAAGGGATCGAAGAGCTCCGCGGGCCGGACCGTGGGGTCGCCCCACTCGTCGGGTTCGCCCGCCACATCGTATTGCGACGCCAGCGCCTTGATCTCGTCCTCGGAGTAGCCGAGCTGCACGAGATCGCGGAAGTGCACGTACTTCAGGCTGTGGCAGTTCATGCACTGCATCATGTGAATCTCGAGACCCTTCTGAAGCTGCGCGCGATCATAGGTGCCGAACAGACCGTCCCAGGACCAGGAACGCTGCCCTGGCGTTGCAGCATCACCGGCCGCCTGTGCGGCGCCCGGGACCATGAGTGCAAGTGCCAGAATGGCGGGGACGAAGCGTTTCATCGTCTCTCTCCTCAGGCCTTGTCTTGGGCGGGAGCCGCCGCCGGAACCGGACCGCCGGACAGCACAGGTTTGGCAATGCTGTCCGGCAGAGGCCTCGGCCTCTCGAACCAGCCGATCAGGGGCAACAGCACAATGAAGTGCGCGAAGTAGTAGACCGTGGCGATCCGGCCGATCACGATCCAGATACCCTCGGCCGGCTGTGATCCGACGTAGCCGAGCACGAAGAAGTTCAGGATCATGATCCAGTAGAACAACTTGAACACGGGCCGGAACGTCGCCGAACGAATCCGCGAGGTGTCGAGCCAAGGCAGCAGGAACAGGATACCGATGGACGCACCCATGGCTATCACGCCGGCGAGCTTGGCATCGATGAACCAGATGTCGGGCACCGCACGCAGGATTGCGTAGAACGGCAGGAAGTACCATTCGGGCACGATATGCGCCGGGGTCTTCAGCGGATCAGCCGGAATGTAGTTGTCCGGATGGCCGAGGTAGTTGGGCGCATAGAACAGGAAGATCGAGAAGACGATCAGGAAGATGCCCGCGCCGACCGCGTCCTTGATGGTGTAGTACGGATGGAACGGGATGAAGTCCTGCGGCCCCTTGTAGTCGATGCCCAGCGGATTATTCGACTTGTTGCGGTGCAGCGCCCACAGATGCAGCACGACCACGCCGGCGATCACGAACGGCAGCAAGTAATGCAGGGCGTAGAACCGGTTCAGCGTGGGATTGTCGACCGCGAAGCCACCCCACAGCCACTCGACAATCGGCGGGCCGACGAAGGGAATGGCGCTGAACAGGTTGGTGATGACGGTGGCGCCCCAGAAGCTCATCTGACCCCAGGGAAGCACGTAGCCCATGAACGCCGTGCCCATCATCAGCAGCAGGATGACGAGGCCGATCCACCACAAGACCTCGCGAGGCGCCTTGTAGGAGCCGTAGTAGAGGCCGCGGAAGATGTGGAGGTAAACCACGATGAAGAAGAACGACGCGCCGTTGGCGTGCATATAGCGAATCAGCCAGCCGTAGTTCACGTCGCGCATGATGCGCTCGACGCTGTCGAAGGCGTAATCCGCATGCGGCGTGTAATGCATGGCGAGCACGATGCCGGTGACGATCTGAATCATCAGGGCGAGACCGGCGAGCGAACCGAAGTTCCACGCGTAGTTCAGATTGCGCGGCGCCGGATAGACGACGAGATGCTCGTTGACGTAGCTGAAGACCGGAAGCCGGTTGTCGAACCAGCGGACCAGGCCATTGTTCAGAAGGTTATCCATCAGATGGTGCCTCCCACTCAGCCGATGACGACGGTGGTGTCGTCGGTGAAGGCATAGCCCGGAACGGGAAGGTTCTCAGGTGCCGGGCCCAGGCGAATGCGGCCTGAGGTGTCGTAGTGCGAACCATGACAGGGGCAGAACCAGCCGCCGTAGTCACCCTGGTCGGCGAGCGGAATGCAGCCCAGATGGGTGCAAACACCCACCATGATCAACCACTCCGCGCGCTCGACGCGCTCCTCGTCCGACTGTGGGTCGGGCAGATCCTCAAGGGAAACGGCCCGCGCCTCGACGATGTCTTCCTCCGTCCGGTGACGGATGAACACCGGTTTGCCGCGCCAGTTGACCGTAAGCTGCTGGCCCACCGGGACCGGCGACAGGTCGACCTCGACCGACGACAGTGCCAGAACGTCCGCCGACGGGTTCATCTGATCGATGAACGGCCATGCCACGTGCGCTGCGCCGACCACGGCGACGGCCGCCGTTGCCACATGGAGGAAGTCGCGCCGAGTTTCTTCTTGCGCGCAGCTTGCGTGCTCCGTCATGTGAGGGAGACCTCTGCGTTGTTGACAGTTACACAGACGGGACTGACCGCCCCTCCGGGCGTCATCCCGTCGCCCTTTCTGACGCCTCCGCAGACCCGAAGGCGAGCCATGAATATACTGCCCCAAAGCACGGTGCAAGGGCGGCAGAGGCCGCAACTCAGTCAATGATCCGATTGGCGCTCTACCAACCCGATATTCCCCGGAATGCAGGCACGATTCTGCGCATGGCGGCGTGTCTCGGGATTGGCGTGGAGATGATCGAAACCGCCAGCTTTCCAGCTCGGCGACCGATGCTGTCGACGAGCGTTGATTGACTATGCCGATCATCTGGACATGACCCGACACAGAAGCTGGAACGATTTTCTTGCAATTGCACCGTCGCGTCGGCTCATTTTTCTCACGCCCCGCGCCCGAAACAATCTCTACGAGGCTGCGATCGGGTCGGATGACATCCTGATCCGCGGGCGTGAGACGTCGGGTGTTCCATATGCGGTCCACGACCGCGCCGATCTTCTGCTGGCGCTCCCGATGGCCGCGGCCCCGCGCTCGCTCAACATTGTGGTCACAGGCGCGATGGCCCCGGGCGAAGCCTTGCGCCAGACCTCGGGCTTCAGCCAGATTGCCGCAGCCCAACAGTGAGCGCCCGATGACCGACGACCTTCCCGGCGATCCCGCGCGCCGCGCCTCGGCCTCCGCTTGGTTCGAGGAACTGCGTACCAGAATCTGCGAGGCCTTCGAGGCGATCGAGAACGAGCACACCGGCCCCCTGTCTGACCGTCCGGCGGGTCGCTTCGAGCGCACGGCCTGGGACCGTCCGGACGGTGGCGGCGGCATCATGGCCGTCATGAAAGGCCGGGTGTTCGAGAAGGTCGGGGTGAATGTCTCGTCGGTCTGGGGCGAGTTTTCCGAGCAGTTCCGTGGCGAAATTCCCGGGACCACGGCCGAGGACGGGCGCTTCTGGGCCTCAGGTTTATCTTTGGTCGCACACATGCATTCGCCGCTGGTGCCCGCGGTCCATATGAACACGCGGCACATCGTCACCGCCGGCAAGGCCTGGTACGGCGGCGGCGCCGATCTCAACCCGCCCCTTCCCGACGACGACGACACCGCGGCGTTCCACGCGGCCTTCGAGGCCTGCTGCAACCGGCACGCCTGCGGCGACTACCCGCGCTTCAAGGAATGGGCCGACGAATACTTCTTCATCAAGCACCGCGGCGTGGCGCGCGGCGTGGGCGGCATCTTCTACGACTACATTGATGCCGACGACGCAAGCTTCGCCTTCACCCGCGACGTGGGCGAGACCTTCCGGGCGATCTATCCGGAACTGGTGCGCCGCCACATGGCGGAGACCTGGACCGAGGAGCAGCGCGAGCAACAGCTTGTCTATCGAGGCCGCTACGCCGAGTTCAATCTGGTCTACGATCGTGGCACCCGCTTCGGCATGATGACCGGGGGCAACACCGATGCCATCCTGATGTCGCTGCCGCCCGAAGCGAAGTGGCCCTGAGGAGGAGTACGCCACGACCCAGACGCTCAAGTCTTCCAGCCTATCTGGGACATGGAGCGGTGCCGGCCCGACGGCAACGAGTGACCGCTGGAGGAGCAGGTCGAAATGATCAAGGACGCCGGTTACGCCGGGATGGGCCTGATCACGCCTGCGCCAGCATACCCTGCATCATCGAGACCCATCGCGACTGTATCACCACCGACATGCTCTACACGCTCCAGGTCATGGATGCTGTGCCCGAGATGAGGCTTTGCTCGGACCTCTCGCATTTCGTGGTCGGACGGGAGTTCATCTGGCTGGTTCCGACCCACGACAAACACTGGATCAAGCAGATCCTCGATCGTTCGGTCGCCTTACAAGGACGGGGGGCGAGCCGTGAACAGGTCCAGATCCAGCTCGACTTTCCCCAGCAGCAGGGCTGGGTGACGAAGTTCCGCCAGTGGTGGGAGGACGGCATTCACAAGTAGCGTTACCGCGAAGGGCCCGACGCCATGCTCAACTTCCTGATCGAACCGGGCCCGCCAGCCTATACCATGACCGACAAGGACGGCTGGGAGCTCTCCGACCGCTGGCAGGAGGACCTCACCATCAAGGACTGGATCGAGGAGATCTGGTCGAGGCTCAACGTCGAGAGCCGCGTCAATCAGGACTGGGCGCGTGCCAGCTTCGCTTCGCACCGTGCGATGCAGAGCGTCGAGATGATGATCAGTGCGGAGCCGGCGTAGGTCCAAGTGTCCGGAATCTCGGCGAAGAAGATGACCCCCGAGAAATCCGGCGGCTGTCGCCGATCAGCGCCGCAAGCCGACGGCCTCGCCCAGAAAGACGACCGCGGTGACCGTAACGAACAGCGGCACGGTGAAGCTGATCGCCGTGACCTCGGCCAGAGGCAGCTTCATGAAGGCGTAGTCGCCGGCCAGAACCGCCGTGCCGCCCAGAACGGGCCCTGGCGAAGTGGATCTTCAGATGCTGGCTGCGCCACGGCACCAGCCTCGCCCGCACCAGGAGCGGCCACAGGATCAGCAGGCCTACGACCGGCCGGACCGCGACGGTCTGGAAAACATCAATGCCGAGCTGGCCAAGCTGCTTGATCAGGATCGAGGTGACGGTGAAGCCGATCGTGGCCGCAACCGCATGGCCGGCGCCATGGAGATTGCCTCGCCGGATGCGGGCAGCCTGTTGCGCCGGGTCCTGGGACATCGCATCAATCACGCTCATTCCTTGGAGCGGATCGAACGCGGACGAACCCCGGTCAGCCCTTCGCGATGAGCCGCCGCAGTTTGGCGACGGCCTCGTCGAAGGTCGCCGTATAGGTGATGGCGTCGAAGAACCGGCCTTCGCCGTCCATCAGATAAACGGCAGCGCTGTGGTCCATCACGTAGTCGCCGTCGTCGAGGTCGATCCGGTCATAGTAGAGCCTGTAGCCCTCGGCCATTTCGGCGAGCTGTTCGTCGGTGCCGACCAGCCCCGTGATACGCGGCGAGAAGTAGCCGGAGTATTCACCCATCCTTTCGGGCGTATCGCGCGCGGGGTCGACACTGACGAAGTAGGGATCGATCAGTTCGCCGTCCTCGCCCAATGCATCGAGCCATCCCGCAACCTCGTTGAGCGTGGTCGGGCAGACATCCGGGCAGTGCGTGAAGCCGAAGAAGATCACGGCCCGGCGGCCAACCAGATCCTGTTCGGTCACGGTCTTCCCGTCATGCGCGGTCATGGTGAACGGCCCACCGATATCGACTGGCGTCTGTTGCGCCGTCTCTGTCAGGGCATGGCGCTGCCATTCCATGACACCCAGCGCCGTGATGGCGACCGTTGCGGCCGCAGCCAAGCCGACGATGATGTAGCGAATCTTCATCAGATCTCGTCCTCCGTGGCATCCGTCGTCATCACGACGTCGCCACACCCTCAATGGTCGTCGTGCGCATCGTGATCCCTCTCTCTATGGTCCATCGCCGACGGCCGCTTTTCGACGACAAACTCAAGCGCCACATCGCCGGCTCGCTCGAATGTGAAGATCACAGTGTAGTGCTCTCCTGCGGTCAGGCGATCGGTCAGGCCCATGAACATCAGGTGATAACCGCCCGGCTCCAGCTTCAGGTCGGTGCCCGGCTCGACCGCGAGTCCGTCCGTGACCGCGCGCATCTCCATGACGCCGGCATCATTGATCGTCATGCTGTGCACCTCGGTCCGGTCGGTGACATCCGAGGTCACCGACAGCAGCCGGTCGGCCTCGTCACCATTGTTGGAAATCACGACGTAACCCGCTGCAGCCGGCGAGCCCGGCGGCGTTTCGGCGATCCACGGATGGTCAAAAAGGAGATTCCCGACCGTCAGATCGTGGGCAGCGGCGGGCAGACCCGCCAGGAAAAGAAGACAAAGAGCAACGACCTGTGTGTAGCGCATCGGACGGTCCTTTCGAATCGACAGAGATTTGGAGAGCCGCCGATGACGGCTCAAGACACGATCGGTAGGGTCGTCAGGCCAAGGGCGGCGAACGCGCCCGCGCTGTTCCGGCGATGGCGTTCGGGATGATCTCAGCGGCACCGGGCTCCAGCGTCGCGCTGCTGGTAGGCAAGACCGTCTCTATCGATGGCATCGATGGCGTACAGGCAAGACCGCATCCGCCCGCGCAGCCGGCGGCACAGGCGTGGCAAGCCATGCCGTGCTGGAGCGGTTCGTCGTCGTCCGTTGCCTCGTTGTCGGAAAGACAGGTGACGAGCAACGCCGCAAGCGGGCTGTCGGTGTTCACCTGATCGGCCGCAAGGTGGATCACCGGCGCGGCGAATGTCGCGAGCGCGAACCACAGCGCAAAGGTCAGGCGAAGGCGATGCGAACAGGTCATGGACGTTTCCATATCAGGTCCATCGCCACCGTCCATTGCGCTGCGTCAAACCTGCTCTGCCGCCAGCACCTGCAGCCGATCGAGGCAGTCCTGACGTCCGGGTGCAAAGTCCTGCTCGCGCCACCAGCCCTCCACCATGCCAAGAAGCTCGCCGACGGCCGGACCGGCAGGAATCCCGGCAGCGATGGCGTCGCTGCCCCGTATCGGAAAGACCGGTCGCTGCCAAGTTCCGGCATGATCAAGCATGGCCCGCCAGCGGTCTGCATGCCCCCCGCGATCGCCGGCCCAGGCAAGCAAGATGAGGTCGCGGACCAGATCCACGCCCAGATCGTAGAGCGCCTGACGTTGTTCGACGTCGGTCATGGTCGGCATCATGGCGCGGACCGGCGGCGACATTGCGGCGAGCCGCTCGGCCTGCGCGTTGGAGAGTCTCAGCCGCCGGGCGATCCCGCTGCCGCCATGGGGTGCCAGCGCGGCAAGACGACGGAGCGGATCACGATCGTCCACGCCGGTCAGAGCAAGAAGGCTCTCGGTCGATTCGGCCTCGGGCAGGACGGCAGCGAGAACGCCGGTTTCCGCCATCAGGCCGAGGGCCGGAACAGGGTTGGGCGCAACGAGGATCTTCAGAAGTTCGGCCTGTACCCGTTCAGCAGAAAGACGCCCGAGCCGGTCGGCACTGTCTCGGCAGGCCGCGACCGCCGTCTCGTCGGGCGCGCCGCGGCCATAGCGGGCGAGGAACCGGAAGTAACGCAACACACGCAGATAGTCCTCGGCAACACGCTCGGACGCCACGCCGACGAAACGCACCAGGCCGGCATCGAGATCGGCCCGACCGCCGAAATAGTCGAAGAGATCACCGTCGGCGTTCATGCTCATGGCATTGAAGGTGAAGTCGCGCCGCGCCGCATCCGCCTCGAAGCTGTCGGTGAACGTAACTTCGGCATGACGTCCGTCGGTCTCCACGTCGAGCCTGAGCGTGGTGATCTCGAACGGCATCCCCGACGCTACCGCCGTGACCGTGCCGTGCTTGAGCCCCGTGGAGACAGCCTTGATCCCTGCTGCTTCGAGCAGGGCCATCACCGTTTCGGGCCGGTCGGGTGTGGCAAAATCCACATCGTCCAGCTCGCGGCCCAGGATCGCGTCACGCACGCATCCGCCGACGAAGCGCACCTCCGACCCGTCCGCTGTCAGCGCTGCCACGACCTTGCGCGCCGCGCTGTCGGACAGACGTGGCGGCAAAGCGATGCGTTCGAGGGCTGTTTCAGTCGGCGGCATCGTCAGGCATCACCTCGACCTCCTCCTGAACCGCGGGCCGCTCGAGAATCGCCGTGTCGTGGGCTCCTTCGAGAAAGCCGATCGCAATCAGCGCGAGAACGGCCGATGCCAGCGTGCCGATCGCAATCCAGGTCCACGGCACCTCGCGCCAGCCCGGACTACGCTGGCCCGTCCGAATGGCGGCGCGACAGGCGTAGCCGTACCAAACGACATAGCTGATCAGCGGCAGGGCAATCAGAAGGACGGGCAGCAAAAAGCGCATCAACGTTCACCCCTGAGGACTTCGAGCAAATTGACCAGGACCGTCGCGGTGGCCCCCCAGATATAGCGCGGGCCATACTCAAACACGCTGTACCACCGATCGGCGCCGCGCCAGTAGATGCTCTCGCGACGGTGATTCGCGGGATCCAGCAGGAACCCCAACGGTACCTCGAAGACATCCTCGATCTCCGTCCCGTCGGGCACCAGGGCCAACGGCGGCGCGACAAACCCGACGTGAGGCGCAATGACATAGCCCGAACCGGCGCGATGGGTATCGAGCCGCGCCACGACCTCGACCTGGGCCGGCACGAGCCCGACCTCCTCCTCGGCTTCGCGCAAGGCCGCCTGGACCTCGCCCTCCCCGGACTCGATCCGGCCACCGGGGAAGGCCACCTCGCCCGCATGGCGTTTTAGGGCCTTGGACCGCTGGCCGAAAAGCACGGTCAGCCCGTCATCATGCATCACGAGCGGAACGAGCACCGCAGCGCGGCGTTCGGCCGGGCCGTCCTCCCAGTCGGACCGGGGTGCTTCGAGCCTGGGTGCCGGCATCGCGCTCAGCGCCGCCAGCACGTCGTCACAATTCATCGCCGGTCTCGCCCAGAACAAAGAACACGCCGCGGGAGTCGATGCCCAGGACCTTGCTCCCGTCGCATTCGGCGAGGCGTCCCGCATTGACGAGTTCATAGTAGACCGATCGTGCGATCAGCGCCTCCAGCCCGTCACGCACCATGACATAGGGCGCGGGTTCGCCAGTCTCGGGATCGAACACGACGCGGACCGGATGCTCCTCATCGGCCACGATCTCGTCGTCCACATTGGTGCGGAACCTGACCTCACCGTCCGAGACGGTGACCTCCACGGCGACGAAAGGCGCGTCCTCGACGACGATGCGGCGCTTTTCGCCCGGCGTTTCGAGATAGAACTCGCCATCGCTCCCGCGTTTGAGGATGCTCGCGAAAAGTTTGACCAGCGGCTTGCGGCGGATCGCACGACCTTCGTGATACCAGGTGCCGTCACGGGCGATCCTGATGTCGATGTCGGCCGTAAACAGCCGACGCATATCCCCCGCCGCACCCGCCTCGGCCATCGTTTCGTCATGCTCACAGGCATTTGTACCGGTCATGGCAGGGCGGGACACCGTATTGTCAAACGCTTTGTTAATATACGCGCGTTCACGTATCCGGGAAGAAACATGGCCGAACCCCATAACAGCCCGCTTCAGGACACATCCGATCTTACGGCAGAAATTGACCGCATCGGCGCGGCACTCGCCGAGGTACGCGCAGCCGTTGGTCGTGTCATCTTCGGTCAGGATACGGTTGTCGAGCAGACGCTGATCACTCTGCTGGCCGGCGGCCATGCGTTGCTGATCGGCGTACCGGGCCTGGGCAAGACCAAGCTGGTTGAAACCATCGGCACGGTCATGGGCCTCGAGGAAAAGCGCGTCCAGTTCACGCCTGACCTGATGCCGGCCGATATCCTGGGTTCGGAGGTGCTGGAGGAGTCGGACACCGGCCGACGCGCCTTCCGCTTCATCCAGGGTCCGGTGTTCAGCCAGTTGCTCATGGCCGACGAGATCAATCGCGCCAGCCCGCGCACCCAGTCGGCGCTGCTGCAGGCCATGCAGGAGCGCGACGTCTCGGTTGCCGGCACGCGCCACCCGCTGCCCGAACCGTTCCACGTGCTGGCGACCCAGAATCCGCTGGAGCTCGAAGGCACCTATCCGCTGCCCGAAGCCCAGCTCGATCGCTTTCTCATGGAGATCGACGTCGACTACCCCAACCGCGACGCCGAGCGCGAGATGCTGGTGGTCACGACCGGTGCGGGCGAGGAAAGCCCGAGCCAGGTGCTCGACGGCGACCAGCTCATGGCGGCTCAGCAACTGGTTCGCCGCATTCCGGTCGGCGAGAGCGTGGTCGAAGCGATCCTGTCGCTCGCCCGCTCGGGCCGGCCCAACGAGAGCGACAGCGCGACGGAGATCGCATGGGGCCCCGGCCCCCGCGCCAGCCAGGCCTTGATGCTGGCAGTTCGCGCCCGGGCGCTGCTCGACGGCCGTTTCGCACCGTCGATCGACGATGTCGTCGCGCTTGCCGGCCCCGTGCTGCGCCACCGCATGGCACTGACCTTCGCCGCCCGCGCCGACGGCACGACCGTCGATCAGGTGATCGAGCGCCTGAAGGCTCCGCTGGCTTGAGCTTCCGTTTCATGAACCCCCTGGATCACGGCTGTGGCTGAAACCGCCGTCAGCTTCCGACGGCGCGCCGAACAGCTCGTCGCCCGTCTGCCGCCCCTGCTGGTGGAGGCCGAACACGTCGCGGCGATCGTCGCCCAAGGCGTGCACGGTCGCCGTCGCGTCGGTCCGGGCGAGACGTTCTGGCAGTTCCGGCGTTATGAGCGTGGCGATGCGGCGACCATGATCGACTGGCGCGCCTCGGCCAAGTCGACCCGGCTCTACGTGCGCGAAACCGAGTGGGAGGCGGCCGAGAGCGTCTGGCTCTGGGCCGACGGCTCGGCATCAATGCAGTTCGGTTCGCGCCTTGCCGACGTCTCCAAGATGGAACGCGCCCGCCTGATCCTCATGGCGCTTGCGGTCCTTCTGGTTCGTGGCGACGAGAACATCGCGCTGCTCGGCGTCGATCGTCGTCCGCGCACAGGGAGTGCGGCGCTGACCCGGCTGGCCACCAGCCTGATGCGCAATGCCGAGGGCGCTCCGCGCAGCCTGCCGCCGCTCGAAATCCTGCCCAAACATGCCCAGCTCGTCCTGCTCGGCGACTTTCTTGAGCCGCTCGAGGATCTCGACCGCATGATCAGGCACTTCGCCGGTCTCGGCGTCACCGGGCATCTGGTCCAGGTGCTCGATCCGGCCGAAGAGACCCTGCCCTATGCGGGCCGCATCCTGTTCGACGGGCTGGAACACGAAGGCACCATGCTGGCGAGCCGGGCCGAGGCGCTGCGCCAGGACTATGTCGGACGGATGAACGCTCATCGCGAGGAGCTGGCACGGATCGCGCGTTCGGTGCGCTGGTCGTTCACGACGCACCACACCGACGCCTCGCCGCAGGCGGCCCTGCTGCCGCTCTATGTCGATCTCGCAGGCCAGGTGACCTGACCATGGCCACGCTCGGACCGCTCGCCTTCGTCGTTCCCTGGGCGCTGATCGCCCTTGCGCTGGTGCCGCTGCTCTGGTGGCTGCTCAAGGTTGTGCCGCCCATGCCGCGGCGTGTGTCGTTCCCGGCGATCCGGCTGCTGTTCGGCCTCGACACCGACAAACGTGCCGCCCAGTCGACTCCGCTCTGGCTGATCCTGCTGCGGATTGCGCTGGTCACGCTGCTGATCCTGGCGGTCAGTCACCCCCTGCTCAATCCGTCCCACCGGACGCTCGCGCCCGGCGACATGCTGGTCGTGCTCGACGATGGCTGGGCCTCGGCGCGCGACTGGACCGAGCGCATGACAGCGCTGCGCAATCTGATGTCGCTCGCCGAACGTCAGGGCCGTTCGGTCGCGCTGATGACGACCGCACCGCGCGAGGCGGACGCACCGATGGAGCACAGCGGCCTCGTGATGCCGGCCGATGCGGAACGCCTGATCGGCGCGTTGACGCCCCTGCCCTGGCCGACCGATCGCGCCGCCGCGGCTGACGGCATGACAGGCCTGGAGAGCGTGTCGCAGATCTTCTGGGTCACCGACGGTGTCGCCACCGACGGCGACAGCCATTTCCTTGAGACGCTGCAGAGCCTCGGCACCGTCACCATCATGAGCAACCGCCAGTCGGCCGCAGCTCTTGCCCTCATGCCGCCGGAGGACCGGGACGGTGCGCTGGTTCTGCAGGCCCGGCGCGCCGGAACCGGCCCCGAACGCAGTGTCTGGGTCGCCGCAACCGACGAGAAGGGCGATCTTGTCGCCCGCCAGGAGCTCGTCTTCGCTTCCGGAGCCGGTGATGCCGGGGCCGCTCTCACCGTCCCGATCGCGTTGCGCAACGGGATCGCCCGCCTTGAGATCGAGAACGAACCGACGGCCGCCGCGGTCATCCTGCTGGACCAGCGCTGGAAACGTCCGCCGGTCGGTCTCGTGGCCGGTGGCGACATTGAGAGCCGGCAGCCGCTGTTGTCGCCCGCCTTCTATGTCGAACGTGCGCTTGAGACTTCCGCGGAGACGCGCGCCGCACCGCTCGATGTACTGCTCGCCAATCCGCCTGCCGTGATCCTCCTTGCCGATGTTGGCATCATCGCCGACACGGAACGGCCCGCGCTGAAGAGCTGGATCGAGGACGGCGGTGTGCTGATCCGCTTTGCCGGGCCTGAGTTCTCCCGGGAAAGCGATGACCTCGTGCCGGTCGAGATCCGCGGGCGTGACCGGGCTCTCGGCGGGGCCATGAGCTGGGCGAGCGCGCAGCGTGTCGCGCCCTTCGACCCGACCTCGCCCTTCGCCGGCCTGGAGCCGCCGCCCGACGTCCTGGTCGATCGCCAGGTGCTGGCCGAGCCCAGCGTCGACCTGACATCCAAGACATGGGCGCGGCTGACCGACGGTACGCCCCTGGTGACGGCCGAGCCCCGGGGCGACGGCTGGCTTGTGCTGGTGCACACCTCGGCCAATACGCAGTGGACCAACCTGCCGATCTCGGGCCTCTTCGCCGCCATGCTGAAGCGCCTGGTCGATCTCTCGCAGGGCACGGCCGCCGAACTCGGCGACCAGCCGCTGCCGGCCATCCGGACCCTGACCGGATTCGGTGTGCTCGGTCCGCCCCCGGTCACGGCGACCGCGATTACGGCCAGCGCCTTCACCGAGGCCGTGCCCAGCCCCGCCACGCCGCCCGGCCTCTACGGTACGCTGGACCTGCGGCGAACGCTGAACCTGGGTCCCGCAATCCCCGAACCCGAAGCCCTGGTGCCGCCGGCCGAGGTCGCGGTGACCGGCTTCGAGCGCCAGGAGGAGTTCGATCTCCGGCCGATCATCCTGGGCCTGGCGGCCCTGCTCGCCCTCGCCGAGATCTACGCCAGCATGGCCCTGCGCGGGCTGGTGCCCGGCCTTGTCACGGGCACAAGACTTGCGGCCATTCCGCTGCTGTTCCTGTCCATCCTGCCCGGCATGGCGGAAGCGGAGGAGGAGCTGAACGGGGACGGCATCCCCGTCGCTGCGCTGGAGGTCCGGTTCGGATACATCGAAACTGGCGACAGCCAGGTCGATCGCATCTCGTTCGCCGGGTTGCGCGGTCTCGGCATGATGCTGACCGCTCGCACCTCCGTGGAACCGGGCGATCCCGTGGCGATCGAGGTCGAGACCGACGGCCTCATCCTCTATCCGCTGATCTACTGGCCGATCACGCTCGACCAGCCCGTGCCGTCGGGCGTCGCCAAGGCCAGACTCGACGCCTATCTGGCGGCGGGCGGCATTCTCGTCATCGACACCCGCGATGCCGATCGGGAAATGCAGGGCGTCACCGGCACCGGCCCCAACGCCGCGCGCCTTCCCGAGCTCCTGGGCGGCCTCAACATTCCCGCCCTGATGCGCGTGCCCCAGGGCCATGTGCTGACCCAGGCCTACTATCTCCTCACCGGCTTCCCGGGCCGCTGGGACGGCGGCTCGGTCTGGGTCGAGCAGCATCCCGGTGGGCTCAACGATGGCGTCTCCGCGATTGTCATCGGCAGCAACGACTGGGCCTCGGCCTGGGCGCTGAACGACGACCTGCAGCCGCTCTACCCCGTGGTGCCGGGTGGCGAACGCCAGCGTGAAATGGCCTTCCGCTTCGGCGTCAACCTCGCCATGTACGCCATGACCGGCAACTACAAGGCCGATGCCGTCCATCTGCCGACGATCCTGGAGCGGCTGGGTCAATGAGCGCGGCAACCGTCACCGATATCGTCCTCAATCCGCTTCTGCCGCTGGGGCTGGCGATCGGCTTCGGTGTCGTCGCGTCGGGGCTGCTGGTCTACGGCTTCGTGCGTGGCGCGCCGGGCACATTCTGGCGCTGCTTCACCATTGGCGCGCTCGTGCTGGCGCTGACCAATCCCTCGCTGGTCGAGGAACGCCGCGAAGCACTGCCCGATGTTGCTCTGGTGCTGGTCGACCGTTCGTCGAGCCAGACCGTGGAGGGGCGCTCCGATCAGACCGACGAAGCCCTCGCGGCACTGACCGATCGCTTCGCCCGGCTCGCCAACATCGAGCTTCGCGTCGCCGAGATCGATCCCGCGCGGGCCGCCGGCGAAGGCACCCTGCCCGGCTCCGGCACGAACCTCTTCGGCGCCATCCGCCGGTCGCTGGCCGACGTGCCGCACAATGCCGTCTCCGGTATCGTCATGATTACCGACGGCGCCGTCCACGACGTCCCGGAGTCGATGGTGGCGATCGGCATCGAAGCGCCTGTTCATGCCCTGCTGACCGGGACACGACAAGAGGTCGACCGCAGACTCGAGCTGATTGAGGCACCGCGCTACGGCATCGTCGACAAGCCGGTCACGCTGGTCTTCCGCGTCCATGACAGCGCCGCGCCGGCCGGTGTCGTGCCCGTCACGCTGACCGCGCCGGACACCGATCCGGTCACCCACAACGTCCCGATCGGCGAACGCTACGAAATGCGTTTTTTGCCGGATCGTGCGGGCCAGTCGGTGGTGAGGCTCGATGTCGAGCCGCGCGAGGGCGAGCTGACCGAAGTCAACAACTCGGCTGTGCTTGCGATCAACGGTGTGCGCGAGAACCTCAAGGTCCTGCTGATTTCGGGCGAGGTCCACACGGGTGAGCGCGTGTGGCGCAACACGCTCAAGGCCGACCCCTCGGTCGAACTGGTGCACTTCACCATCCTGCGCCCGCCCGAGAAGCAGGACGGTACACCGATCCGCGAACTGTCCCTGATCTCGTTCCCGGTGCGTGAGCTGTTCGAGGTCAAGCTCGACGACTTCGACCTCATCGTTTTCGACCGCTACCGCAAGCGCGGCGTGATCCCGGAGATCTACCTCCACAACATCGCGAACCACGTGCTCGAGGGCGGCGCGATGATGGTCTCGGCCGGGCCCGACTTCGCGACCCGGCTCGGCCTCCACACCACGGTCCTCGGCGACCTGATGCCGGCGATTCCGACGGGCGAGGTGATCGAGCAGCGTTATCATGTGATGCCGACCGATAGCGGCCTGCGTCATCCCGTCGTCTCCGGTCTGCATGGCATCGAAAGCGAGGTGCCGGCCTGGGGGCCGTGGTTCCGTTTTGTCAGCGCCGAAGCCGAGGGTGGCGACGTGCTGCTCAACGGCATCGAGGACCGTCCGCTCCTGGTCGTCCAGCGTGTCGGCGAAGGGCGTGTCGCCGAGCTTCTGTCCGATCACCTGTGGCTCTGGTCGCGCGGCTACGAAGGCGGCGGGCCAAGCCAGGAGCTGCTGCGCCGCATCGCGCACTGGCTGATGAAGGAGCCTGACCTCGAAGAGAATGCGCTCACCGCAACGGTGGTCGGCAACCAGCTCTCGATCGTGCGCCAGGCGATGGAGGACCGCAGTTTCGAGGTCCAGGTGACCGCGCCGTCGGGAACCACCGAGACCGTGATCCTCGAACCCGGCCTGCCCGGACGCGCGGCTGCCGAGGTTCCGGTCGGCGAAGCCGGGCTGTTCCGTATCAGCGACGGTGAACTGGAGACCGTCGTCAGCGCGGGCGAACTCAACCCGCTGGAATGGCGCGACCCGCGCGCGAGCGCCGCTCTGATCGAGCCGGTGGTCACCGCCTCGGGCGGCAGCATCATATGGCTGGCCGACGATCCTCTGCCGACCGTGCGGCGCATCTCGCAGGACCGCGATCTCAGCGGAAACGGCTGGATCGGTGTCGTCGATCACAGCCGTTATCTCGTGCGCGGCATCGACACCCTGGCGCTCTTGCCGCCGTGGCTGGCGTTGCTCCTGTTTGTCGGCGGTCTCGCCGCCGCCTGGCGCGCCGAAGGTCGCTGACTCCGCCCACTGGCGCTGTCGGGCTGCTCCTCTTGTCGTCCCCGTCGGACAGGTTAGCATGTCTTGACATCCGTCAGTTTCAATGTTGATGCGCTGCAAGGCGGCGCTTCGGGCATCGGCCTGGGCACCGTGACGGCGACCTGCGCTGCGGTGTCAGCGTGGCGATCAACGACCTGCCGGGCTTCGAGACACACGCGGGCGTGATCGCCGAGCTCTCCCCGGAGGATCGTCTCGCCGTCGCCGCACCCGGCGATGTCGGCGATTCCGGCGCGATCCCGATGGGTTGGATCGGCACGCCGGTTGACGACGGCGAGACGATCCTGTTCCTGTCGGCGCATGACGACGACATCACGGGCCAGACCATCAATGTCGATGGCGGCCTTACCACCTGAACGTGACGCGAGGGCGAAGACATGAAACTGGTACGATATGGCGAAGCCGGGAAGGAGCGTCCCGGCATGATCGACGCCGATGGCGTGCTGCGCGACCTCAAGGAGCATGTGCAGGATATCCGCGGGCCCATCTTCGAGGAGCACACGCTCGACCGCATCCGTTCGATCCGGCCCGGGACGCTGCCGCCGGTCGAGGAGGATGCGCGGTTCGGCATGCCTGTGGGCGGCATCCGCAAGATCGTCTGCGCCGGCCTCAACTACATCGACCACGCGCGTGAGCTCGGCACCGAGCCACCGCCCGAACCCATCGCCTTCTTCAAGCCGAACACCTGTCTGACCGGCCCCAACGACCCCATCGTGCTGCTGCGCAACAGCCGCCACACCGACTGGGAGGTCGAGCTGGCCGCCGTGATCGGCAAGCGCACCAAGTATGTCGACGAGGCCGACGCCCTGTTCCATGTGGCCGGCTACTGCGTCGCCAACGACGTCTCCGAGCGGACGTTCCAGGCCAAGGGCACCGGCCAGTGGATCCTCGGCAAGTCCGGTGACACCTATTGCCCGCTCGGGCCCTGGTTCGTCACCGCCGACGAGGTCCCGGACCCGCAGAACCTCAAGCTGTGGCTCGACGTCAACGGCGAGCGCATGCAGGACGGAACGACTTCCGACATGATCTTCAGCGTTGCCCACCTTATCCACTTCATCAGCCAGTTCATGACGCTGGAACCGGGTGATGTGGTGCTTACGGGCACACCGGCCGGCGTCGGCCAGGGCAAGGACCCGCGCGTCTTCCTCAAGGCCGGCGACATCGTCAGCCTCGGCATCGAAGGCATGGGCGAGCAGCGTAGCGAGGTCGTGGCGCCGGAGTCGTCCTCGCGCCCCGTGTCATCCCGACCGAGCGGGCGCGAGCCGGGACCCCATCCCGCACCGACTTGAGGTCTTCGGGCACCAGGATGAGCATCAGGGCACGCATTCGGTCGAGACCCGGGGCAAGATCACCTGATCCCGCGCCCGGGACGGACGACATCCCGCGCCCGGGACGGGCGACGAAGCCCTCGACGGAGAGACGCCATGAACGCCACCGACCTGATCGATACCCTGCCCGCCGCCTGGTACCGCGACCCCGAGCACTTCGCCCGGGAGCGTCGTCATATTTTCGCCCGCCACTGGCATCTGATCGGCCGCGCCGGGCAACTCCAGCGCGCCGGCGACTATGTCACGGGCAACGTGGCGGGCTGGCCGGTCTTTGCCGTGATGGACCGCGAGGGCGGCCTGCGCGCCTTCCACAATGTCTGCCGTCATCGTGCAGGCCCGCTCTTCACCGACGAGAGCGGCCGCTGCCAGGCGCTGCGCTGCCAGTACCACGGCTGGCTCTACGGCTTCGACGGCAGCCTCAGGACCGCACCGGGCTTTCCGGACTCCAGGGCGCTCGACAAGAGCAGGTTCGGCCTCTTTCCCGTCCGCGTCGACACCTGGCAGGGCCTGCTCTTCGTCTGCCTCGATCCCGAGGCACCACCGCTCGATGCCTGGATGGGCGACGTCAACGAGGTGACTGCGCCCTATCCCGCGATCACCGATTTCACCTTCCATTCGGTCACCGCCCATGACGGCGCCTGCGACTGGAAGGCCTATGGCGACAACTCGTGCGAGGGCTACCACCTGCCCTTCGTGCACGAGGGCCTCAACAAGGCGGTTGCTTGCGCAGATATCCGTCCTTACAGGAACGGCGGGTTCGTCGGCTTTCATGTCGGCTACAGCGGTGACGTGCGCGACGGTGCGGGCCTGTGGATCTACAAGTTCCCGGCCATCCTGCTCCACTACTCCGACCGTGCGATCAACATCGAACAGGTCGAGGCATTGGGCCCGGGCCGCATCCGCATCCAGTCCTACTACTGGGTTCCCGAGGGCGAGGAACGTTTCGGCGACGACTACGTGCAGGATTCCCGGATCGTGATCGGCGAGGACATGGCCGTCTCCGAGCTGGTCCAGAAGAACCTCGAAGCGGGCCTCTACACCTCGGGCAAACTCTCTGACGAGAAGGAACCCGGCACCATCTTCTTCCAGCACCTCGTCCGCGAGGCAATGGACCTGCCGCCTGTCGAACCGGGGACCTCCGCATGACCAGGCCGCGGCTGATCATCGGCAACAGGAACTGTTCGTTCCGGTCGCCAGAGCGGCGCGCACGGCTTCAATAACTTGGAGCATCTTCACTCGATCTGATCGAGATATGCTCTAGCCCTCGATCCGTCCCTTCTCACGGCCGATCCTGTCGGCCATCAGACAGAGGATTTCCCACATCATCTGAATGCCATTGAGCGCGGTGACATCGGCGGTATCGAAGGGCGGGGAGACTTCGACGAGGTCGCCGCCGACGATGTTGATGCCCATCAGGCCGCGCACCATCTGCTGGGCTTCGAAGGTGGTAAAGCCGCCGACCTCGGGCGTGCCGGTGCCGGGCGCGTAGACCGGGTCCATACCGTCGACATCGAAGCTGACATAGGTCGGGCCGTCGCCAACGATCTCGCGGGCTTTCGCGATCGTGGCCTCGATACCCATCTCGTAGAGCTCTTCGATGTGGATCACGGTCATGCCGGATTCGTAAGAGAAGTCCCACAGCACCTCAGCCGGACCACGGATGCCGATCTGGATCGTGCGCCCGGGATCGAGCACGCCGTCCTCGACCGCGCAGCGGAACGGCCCGCCATGATGGTGCTTGTGACCGAAGAGCTCGGGCCCCGTGTCGCAGTGCGCGTCGAAATGCACCATGCCGAGGGGCTCGCCCATATGCCTGGAGAGCGCCCGCATGATCGGCAGCGTGATCGCATGATCGCCGCCGCCGGTGAGCGGCATGATGCCGGCGGCCGCGACCTTGGCGTAGAACTGCTCGATGTCGTCGATCGCGCGGTCGAGATCGTAGACGCCCTCGATCAGCACGTCGCCGAGATCGGCCGAGACCGCCCAGTCGTATGGCCTGACCCTGGTGTGATGGTTGATGCGCCCCATCAGCGACGACATGTCACGCAGCTTGCGGGGACCGTGGCGTGCGCCCGGCCGATTCGTGACACCGCCGTCGAACGGCACCCCGATCAGACCGACTTCGATGCCGTCCCAGTGCTCCGGGTCTTCGCGCAGATCCTGGCGCATGAACGTCGCCACACCGGCATAGCGCGGCTTGTAGACGGCGCCCCATGCCAGCTTGCGGGCTTCCGGAATTCCCTGGTCGTTATCGTCGTCGCTCATGTCTCTCCCCACATGGTCGCGTGGCGTGAACTTAAGCATAATCACAGCAACACCAACAGGGAGAGACGCCATGGCCACCGCCGAAGCGCGGGACAATCACGCACCGGGCTATGCCGACCATCCGGGCTACAGGGTCGATATCGTGCCGAGCGCCAAGCGCGTGCGGGCCACCTTCGCGGGCCGCACCGTGTTCGACACGACGCGTGCGTCGGTCGTGTGCGAGACTCGCCACATCGCGCTCTACTACATCCCGCGCGAGGATGCCGACATGAGCCTCCTGACGCGCACCGACCACAGCACCTGCTGCCCGTTCAAGGGGTCTGCGAGCTACTACACGCTCAGCGCCGATGGCCGGTCCGAGGAGAATGCCGTCTGGAGTTACGAGACGCCCTATGACGAGGTCGCCGATCTTGGCGGGGCCCTGGGTTTCTGCTGGAACAAGCTGGATCACTGGTACGAGGAGGACGAGGAGGTCTTCATCCACGCCCGCGACCCCTTTGTCCGGATCGACATCCTCGAAAGCGGACGGCCGGTCGCGGTGATCGTCGGTGGAAAGACCGTCGCCAGCACGACCCGCGCGCGGTTCCTGTTCGAGACCGGCCACGTGCCGCGCTACTACATTCCGCGCGAGGACGTGACGGCCGGCACCCTGTTGCCGTCCGACCTCCACACCGGCTGCCCCTACAAGGGCACGGCGAGCTATCACCACGTCCGCGCCGGCGGGGTGACGGTCGGGAACGCGGTGTGGTTCTATCCCGAACCGCTCGATGAGGTCCGGCGCATCGCCAACTACCTTTGCTTCTACCCCGAGAAGGTCGACGCGATCCTGGTCGACGGAAAGGCCATTGCGTGAATCCGCTCTGCACCCAAAGACTCAGATCCTATCGCCGCATGGGGGAACCATGGCCGCAATGACGTGGCTGTTGTGAGAGCGCGATCACAAGACGGGCGCATGGCGCTGCCGACAACACCGGCCGGCACTTGCGTGACCGGGGCGACGCCGATTGTTTTGGTCTGTTGACAGGCGACATCGCCGCTCATGTTCGATTGAAGAGGGACGTCGGCGAGTCCTTGCACCCCGTGCCCTCCCCTGCCATCACTGCCGTCATGGAAGGGTTCGCCGCCGGTAAGGATATCTGTTCGTTCACCGAGGTTCGGCAGATGTCGGAGCGGTCGGATGTTGCGGGGCTCGTGCAGGTCGGCACGCAGGTCGGTGCCATCGTGGCGCTGGGTGTCGTGGTCTGGGCGGTTGGCGATCGCTGGTGGCTGATGATCCCTGCGCAGATGGCGATGGGCGTGCTCATCACCTTCCTGTTCTGCGGTGTCCACGAGACGACGCACTGGACGCCATTCAGGACGAAAGGACTGAACGATGCCGTGGGCACGGTGCTGGGCTTCATCGTCTTCCTGCCGTTCCGCTGGTTCCGCCATTTTCACTTCGAGCATCACCGCGAGACCCACATTGAAGGCGGGGACCCGGAGCTGGGCGAGGCCAAGCCGACCGGCAAGCTCGAATTCCTGTTCTATCTGACCGGCCTCAAGTCGTTCTGGCTCCCGGCGCTGCGCACGCTTCTTCGCCATGCCATGGGCCGGATCGATGACGGCTTCATTCCCGACGGGACCGAGCGGCGGCTCTGCATCCGGCAGGCCAGGCTCCATCTGCTGGGCTACGGACTGATCACGCTCGCCGCGATCGTCTTCCGGAGCTGGGCACCGCTGACCTACTGGATCGTGCCCATGGTGCTCTCGGCCTGGACGCTGCGGCTCTACCTGCTGGCCGAACACACGTTGCTGCCGCATGTGCCCGACATGCTGGAAAACACGCGCACCATGAAGACCAACGCACTGGTGCGCTGGTTCGCCTGGCAGATGCCCTATCACGTCGAGCACCATGTCTTCCCGGCGATCCCCTTCCACCGGCTCCACGAGGCCTGCGACAGGATCGCCCCGCGCCACCGGCACCTGATCCCCGGCTACTGGCACTTCTTCAAGGAGTACTGGGCCAGCTGCCAGTGGGCGAGCGGCCGGTAAGCGACCGAAGCTGTCATCCCGGTCCCGCGAGCAACGCGAGCGCCGAGCCGGGACCTCGGCCGCGATGACACGACGGGTTGGGGTTCCGTTCCTTCCAGTCATTCCGTCATGGCCCCACGCGATGGGGCCATCCATTCCGCAGTCCCGTGACGAGACCAGGCATTGCCGAAACGCTCAGGCATGGATGCCACGGCTGAACCGGGGCATGACTGTGGAGGTCGGGGAGGGTCGTTGATGACACCGTCATCCGTTCCGTGACACCCTCCGGCTCCACCACGCCAACAACCCCGCAATGGAGTCACCGATGGCCTTCCGGGTGCTGACCGGGCAGTTCATGCACGAGACCAACACATTCGCGACGGTGAAGACCGATATCGCCGAATTCGAGCGCATGATCTGCTGCCGGGGCGAGGACGAGGTCGTCAGTCATCTTAAAGACACCAACACGGAGACCGCCGGCTATATCGACGCCGCCGGGGAACACGGCTGGGAGCTGATCCATACGGTGGCGGCGGCGGCCAATCCGCTGGGCCATGTCACCGACGAAGCCTACGAACACTTCACCGGCCTGATCCTCGACGGCTTGCGCGAGCACGGTCCGGTCGACGGCATTGCGCTCGCAATGCACGGTGCAATGGTGAGTGAAAGCCACGAGGATGCGGAGACCGAGCTGGTCCGGCGCATCCGCGCCATCGCCGGGCCCGACGTGCCGATCTGCACGACCTTCGATCTCCACGCCAATGTCGGGCCGGATTTCGCCGCGATGGTAGAGATCGTCTGCAGCTATCTCACCTATCCCCACATCGACATGCGCGAGCGCGCGAAGAAGGCAGGCGACCTGCTGCAGCGCGCCATGGCGGGCGCGATCCGCCCGCGACTGGCTTACGCCCGCGCACCCATGGTGCAGGGTGCGGATGGCGGAAGGACCGATGTCGAACCGATGATCGGCCTGCAGGCCAAAGCCGCGGCCCACATGGCGGCCGATCCGCGCGTGCTCGACATCTCGATCAACGCCGGCTTCAACCAGTCCGACATCCACGACGTCGGCCCCACCGTGATCGTCACCGCCGACGGCGAGGACCCGGCCTTCCAGGCCATCGCAGACGAGCTGATCGTCGAGATCTGGGAGACCCGCGACGTCGTCAACAACCGCTACTACAGCGTCGGCGAGGCGGCCGAGATCGCGCGCAGCTTCAACCACGGCAACAAGCCGCTGGTGATCGCCGACTATGCCGACAACCCCGGCGCGGGTGCCTATGGCGACGCGACGAATCTCCTGAAGGCAATGCTGGATGCGGGTGTCGACGATGCCTGTTTCGGCGCGCTCCACGACCCTGCCGCCGCCGCCGACCTCACCACCGCCGGGCTCGGCGTTCGCATGACGCTTCACCTCGGCGGCAGGACCGATCCCGCCTTCGGCGGCCCGCCGCTCCTGCTGACCGGCGATGTCGTCGCACTCTCGGACGGCGTCATGACCTTCGACGGGCCGATGATGGCGGGCGTGACCACAAGCTTCGGCCCCACGGCCGTCTTCCGGGTCGACGGCATCGACATTCTGGTCGTCTCGAACCTGATGCAGATCATCGACCTGCAGCAGTTCCTGGCCCACGGTATCGATCCCCGGATGAAGAAGACCGTGGCGCTGAAATCCATGCAGCACTTCCGCGCCACCTACGAGCCGCTGGCCGAAAAGGTCATCGTCTGCGATTCCGGCGCGCTCGCCACCCCCGATTTCACGCGTTTCGATTTCAGGAACGTCCGCAGGCCCTTGTATCCGTTCGATCCGGAGGCAACGTTCCCCGCGTCATGACCGAGCGGTTCAACCTGTCCCGCGAGGCGCTCGCCTCGGGCGAACTGTCGCCCCATCTGAAGGCCGCCGAGGGTGCCGGCCTGATCGAACTGCTGTCCGACGAGGACCGCGAGGCCAACCGGCGCGCCATGCTGGAACAGCATCCGCCGGGCACCGACGCCTATGTCTTCGGCTTCGGCTCTCTGATGTGGAACCCGGCCTGTGACGTCGCCGAGGTCATCCCCGCCCTGGTGCGGGGCTGGCATCGTCGCTTCAATCTCTGGACCCACCTGGGGCGCGGCAATGCCGGGTTCCCGGGGCTGACGCTGGGGCTGGAGCCCGGTGGAGCCTGCCGCGGCATGGCGCTCCGGATCGAGGCCGACAAGGTCGAGTCGGAGACCTTCCTGATCTGGCGTCGCGAGATGATCGCCGGCGCCTACATTCCGATCTGGGTCCGGGCCGATCTCGGTGACCGCACCGTCCCCGCCATGAGCTTCGCCATCAATCCCGGCTACGAGCGCTATGGCCACCGGGTGCCGTTCGAGGTCCAGGCCCATCACATCGGCTGTGCCGAGGGCCCGCTGGGCCCCTGCATCGAGTATCTCGAGAACACGGTGAAACTGCTGATCGAGATGGGTCAGACGCGCGGGCCGATGCACGACCTCCTGACGGCCGCCCGCGCCGAACGCGAACGCTGCACCAGAGCCGCGCGGTGAGCGGTCCGGCGCACGACCGCGACCGGCCAGGCGGCGACATCCCGTGGCAGGGCGCGCTGCTGTTGCTCTTCTCCAACATCATGTTCACCACCGGCATGATGATGACGCGCGTTCTGGGCCGGGTCGTCACGACCGCCTCGTTGTCGATCTGCACCGCCATCGCCTTCACAGTTCTCAGCGCTGTCGCCGTTGCCTTCGTCTGGGTGACACCAAGCTGGGAAGACGGCCCGGTGATGGCGACATGGTTGGTTACCTTTCTGTCAGGTTGGTTGCGGTACGCAACACCGCTCCCCGAAGTCAATAGAAAACTACGGGTTATGGTCGGCATTGCGTACAACAATAAGGTCATAGTCTCTGTCGGGACTTTTCCTTGACTATTCCTCGGCGTAGAACTCGCCGTCAATTTGCCCATCTGGTATTGCAACCGATGATGGGTCAATGTTGTATTGCCGAAGGAAACTTTGGCTCACATTTGCCGACATGGAACCGTTTACGTCGCCCCGGACCAGGATTTTCTCATCCTTTTCATACACCTTCCCATCCATGTCCGAGTCAACATGCAATTCCCAGGGGATTGTAACGGTCTCTCCCGACCGTCGGTCCCGAACATTAACGCTCTGTCTAAGGGTGCCGTCCAACGTACTCTCGATGTCGGTACGTGTGATCGTACCCTTCCCTCGAAGGGTGCCGGTGAAATTGCGGTCAAAGGTCACTACTGTACGCTGCCCCCTACTTAGATTGCCAGTGACGGCGAAATTATTAGCCTTTACGTCTACCTTTCCAGAATCGAAATTCGCCTCGATTGTTAGATCCCCCCATATATCATTTCCGTCATCATCATCATTTCCGTCATCATCATTAAAGACGACATGCCCTGTCAGTGAGGCCCTGCCGCTGGGGAGTACCTGCGGCGACTCAAGGTTGCTGACATCGGGAAAGGTTATGCTTGGGGCTCCACCCGATCCTCCCCCCCCCCCCCCCCCCCCGCCACAGGCGGTGAGAAACAGGGCACAGGTTGCAACAGATGTAAGAAGCTTGTTCATGGGTAGTTACCTTTCCCCTGTTGGTTGTGAGGGTTGGTTGTGAGTTTCTATCCGGCAAACCTGACACCGCTCGGAGTAACGAGTCAAGGTGTAACGAACAGTATCTCTCTGCCTGGCTGCGCAAACGGCAGATCACGAGTCAGCGTCTGACCGCGCTCAATCCCGGCCAGAACCCGGGTCACGATCCCGCCAGCGCGCGCCACATTTTCCGGGAAGACCGCGTAGACTGTTACGATCCCGGCGGGGACCTGCCGAAACACGAAGGATGCGGGAAATCATGAGCGAAACGATCACAGGCGGCGGACTGTGCGGTGCCGTCCGCCATGAGCGCACCGCACCCGCGCAACGACACTTGCCACGGCCACCGCTCGATCTGCCGCAAGCTCCAGGTCGCGCTCTGTCCGACTCATGCCGTCGTCGCTCGCAGCGGGTTCCGGCTGCTGCGTGGCATCGACAACATCGCGACGACAACGTCTCGACCTGCGATTCGTCGGAAGGCACCCACCGTCATTTCTGCAAGACCTGCGGCGCGCATGTCTTCGAGGATGTCGACAGCAAGCCCGATGCCGCCCGGTTCCCGGTCGGGACACGGGACGACGGCGCCGATCCCGGTGGCCGCACGGGCAGCGAATGCCATATCTTCCGGGAATCGCGAACGGGCTGGTATGAACCCGACGATATGCTCAGCCATGCGGCCTTCCCCTTCCGGCTCTCGAACGAACGGGAGAACGACAGCCATCGCGGCGTGGCCCGGCTCTGCTACGACGCCGGGCACCGCAAGGTGACCTGCCCTCTCGCCTGTTGGCGGCTGCCGATGAGCACAAACGCGGGCAATGAGGTGCGCATCCCGTCGATGCGGAGCCACGGCGGCCAGGTCATCCAGCCCCTGTGGAACGGCGTCACCTGCTTCCGCTTCGGCCACAACCGGCCCGACACGCAGGATCGTCACGACACGCTGAGGCTTCTTTGACGACGCAGCGTTACCTGACGACACGTGAGGTCGCCGACCTGCTGCGTATCAAGGAGCGCAAGGTCTATGACCTTGTTGCCGAGGGTCGCATTCCTGTCTGCCGGGTGACCGGCAAGCTGTTGTTCCCGCGCGGGATGATCGAGGCCTGGGTCGATCGGAGCGCCGAATACGCAGGCGATACCGATGCGTTGCGGCCGTCGCCGCCTGTCGTTGCCGGAAGCCACGACCCGCTGCTCGACTGGGCCCTGCGCGAGTCCCGCTCGGGCCTCGCCACGGTCTGCGAGGGCAGTCTCGCGGGGCTCGACAAGCTCGCCTCCGGCCAGGCCCAGGCGGCGGGGCTGCATATTTTCGAGCCGGAGAACGGCGGCTGGAACCGGGTTCATGTCGCCCGCACGCCGGGGCTGACGTCCGTCGTGCTGATCGCGTGGGCGCGCCGCCAGCAGGGTCTCGTCGTTGCTGCCGGGAACCCGCTTGGGATCACCGGCGTCGCCGATCTCGCCGGCCGAACCATCCTGCCGCGTCAGGCGGCCGCAGGCAGCCAAATGCTCCTGGAACACCTGATGGCCAGGGCCGGCCTCGACGGCGCCGTGACGCTGCTGGACACGCCGGCCCGCAACGAGACCGATATCGCTCAGGCCATCGCGGGCGGCAAGGCGGACGCCGGCCTCGCGATCGAGGCCGTGGCAACGCAGTTCGGTCTCGGCTTCGTGCCCCTGGCTCGCGAACGCTTCGACCTCGCCGTCTGGCGTCATGCCTATTTCGAGGAACCGATGCAGAAGCTCTTCGCCTTCACCCGCACGGAGAGCTTCGCCGAACGCGCCGCAGAACTGGGCGGCTACGACCTCCGCGACACCGGAACGGTGCAGTTCAACGGGCGGCGCTGACCCGACCACAGCCGTCATGCCGCGGCCAGAGCGGTTCCAACTGACTGCGTGAATCCGCTCTGCATCCATCCCGGGTTCGAGCGGCCCGGTCGGATCGTCGATGGATCGCTCCATCACGTGGGGCGATGACGGATTGAGGTATCACTCCGCGTTGGGAAAGAAGAGCTGCTGGCCGTCGAGCCGATAGGACGCAATGGCCGACTGTCCGGCATCCGACAGCAGCCAGTCGACGAAGACCCGGGCCTCCTCGGCTTTCACGTGGTCGAAGACCGCGGGGTTCACGGCGATCACGCCGTACTGATTGAAAAGCCTGTCGTCGCCCGCGACGTGGATCACGAGATCGCCCTTGTTGGCGAACGCGATCCAGGTTGCCCGGTCGGTGAGGGTGTAGGCGCCGAGACCGCTGGCCGTGTTCAGCGTCGCACCCATGCCCGAGCCGGTCTCGAGGTACCAGGTGCCGCTGGCCTCCGCGGCATCGACTCCGGCTATCCGCCAGAGCGCCGTCTCCTTCTTGTGGGTGCCCGAGTCGTCGCCGCGCGAGGCGAAGTCCGCTTCCGCCGCGGCGATCAAGGCAAGAGCGGCCGTCGCGTCGTTGATGCCGTTGACCCCGGCCGGATCGGCGGCCGGTCCGACGATAACGAAGTCGTTATACATCAGGTCGAAACGCGCCATGCCGAAGCCGGCGGCGACGAACGCCTCCTCGTCCTCCGTGGCATGGACCAGCAGCACGTCGCCATCGCCGTTCGCCGCATTCCGGATCGCCTGACCCGTGCCGACCGCCACCACCCTGACCTCGATGCCGCTCCCGGCCGTAAACACGGGCAGGATGTGATCGAAGAGGCCGGAGTTCCGTGTCGATGTGGTCGACTGGACGATGATGTAGGACGCCTCGGCGAGACTCTCGCCGAAGCCCGACGCAAGCAGGCAGGCAAGAGCCATGAGATGACGGCGCATGGGTCGGGGTCCTTTCCTGTTCCTGCTCCGAGTCCCTGGATGCAGAGCGGATTTCACGCACCTGGTTGGAACCGCTCTAGGGAACCAGACGGCCTTCCACGAAGGCACGGGCGTGTTCGGTCGGCGGTGAGGCGAAGAAGGTGTCGGCGGCGATATCCGCCTCGCATCGACCGCCGTGGAGGTAGATGACCCGGTCGGCCAGGCGGCGTGCCTGCGCGAGATCGTGGGTCACAAGCAGCACAGCGGTGCCGGTGTCGCGCGCCTGCAGGACCAGCGTTTCGATCGCCAGCGTCGAGGCCGGATCGAGATTGGCGGTCGCTTCGTCCAGCAGCAGCGCTTCAGGGACGGCGGCAAGGGCACGGACCAGCGAGAGACGCTGCTGCTCGCCGCCCGACAGCACACGGGCCGGACCGCCGGCAAGATGGGCAAGGCCGCCCATCTCGAGTGCGGCCATGGCACGATCACGCCGCTGCGCTTGCGCGACGCCCGCGGCCTTGAGCGCATAGCGCACGTTGTCGAGGACCGAGCGGCGCAACAGCACCGGCCTGTGAAACACGAGGCCCAGGAGACTCGCCCGCTGCCGGTCCGGTGCCCGCCCGGCCCAGGTGACCGACCCGGCGTCGGGCGCAATGAGACCCGCCATCAGGCGCAGCAAAAGGCTCTTGCCTGCACCATTGGGACCCAGAAGCGCCGTGATTCCCGGATGTGCATCGAGCGTGATCGCGACGTCGTCGACCAGGGTGCGGCCGTCGCGCACCAACCGGAGACGCCGCCCGTCGATCGGCAGGGCGCCCCGCGGTGACGTGATGACAGGAGCATCCATCGGGAACGTGTCGTCAGGCATGGGAACCGGTGCTTGCGTGGCGCAGCAGGCCGGCGATGCCGTTGACGACGAGCACGATCACCAGCAGCACGATGCCGAGTCCGAGCGCCAGATCGAGCGCACCCTTCGAGGTTTCGAGCGCGATGGCCGTCGTCATCACGCGGGTGACGTGGTTGATGTTGCCGCCGACCATGATGACCGCACCGACCTCGGCCACGGCGCGCCCGAAGCCGGCCAGCAGCACGGTGACAAGTGACAGCCGCGCCTCCCACAGCAGGGTCGCGATGGTGCCTGTCCGCCCGATCCCGAAGGCGCGGAGCTGTTCGTCGTAGTCGCGGTGGAAATCCTCCACGGTCTGGCGCGCCAGGGCGGCAACGATCGGCGTCACGAGGACAGCCTGGGCAATGACCATGGCGTCGGGCGTGTAGAGCAAACCGAGCTCGCCCAACGGTCCCGCGCGGGAGAGCAGCAGATAGACGGTCAGGCCGGCGACCACCGGCGGCAGGCCCATCAGGGCATTGAGCACCGCAATCACTGCCGGGCGCCCGGGAAACCGTGTCACCGCGACCGCCGCCCCGAGCGGCAGGCCGACAAGTGATGCGATCCCAACCGCCATCAGGCTGACGCCCAGCGACAGCGAGACGATCTCCACAAGGTCGCCGTCCAACGTCGCAATCAGCCGAAAGGCCTCGCCAAAGGCACCGCCGAGATCCTGCATCGTTCCCTCTCGGCGGAGAAACCTATCCTGGCACCGGTTTCCTTCCACGATCAGACGAAATTCCGTAATCGAAGCAGAAAAATACGCAAGAATACACTCTAGGGAACCTGATTCTCGCCGAACAGGTCGTCATGCAGGTTATGCTCCGAGTCTTTGGATGCAGAGCGGATTCACGCACCTGGCCGGATCCCCGGGGATCGGCATGCCCATCGCGCGCATCTCGTTGAACGCCGCGTCCCAGCCGTCATCGGTCGCGAGCAGGCAGGTCTCTCGTCCGATCTGCGCTCGGCAGTCTGGAGGATCGCTGGACACCTGACGATTGGAATGGACTGGCTGGGGCGCCTGGATTCGAACCAGGGATCACGGGATCAAAACCCGTTGCCTTACCGCTTGGCCACGCCCCAACCGGGTGCCCTCGTAACCCGGATTCCGGGACGGGCGCAAGGCGGTCACACGGAGTTCAGGCCAGCACGATCCTGTCGCGCGTCCCGCTCACCGATTTTGTTGCATTGCGCGTGTCGACCACGAGCGGCAGCGCGGCAACAAGGCCCGCATAATCGATATCGTCGTGGTCGGTGACGATCAGCGCCGCATCGTGACCGCCCTTGAGTGCCGCATCCCAGGAGAGACTTTCGCGGCCCGAAAGCGCAGCGTGTTCGCGGACGATGCCGATGACGGCGACGTGCGGATCGTGGAAGTCGACGATCGCGCCGCGATCCTCGAGCAGGGCCATGATCTTGAGCCCCGGGCTCTCGCGCATGTCGTCGACGTTCTTCTTGTAGGCCATGCCGACGAGCAGGATTCGCGCTCCGTTCAGCCCGCGGGCGAAGCGGCGGTCGAGTTCTTCGGCAAGGCGGCGCGTGACGTGGAGCGGCATGGCGGTATTGATCTCGCCGGCCAGCTCGATGAAGCGGGTCGCAACCTCGAACTCGCGCGCCTTCCAGGTCAGATAGAACGGATCGATCGGAATGCAGTGCCCGCCGAGACCCGGTCCGGGATAAAACGGCATGAAGCCGAAGGGCTTGGACTTGGCCGCCTCGATCACCTCCCAGATGTCGATCCCCATGGCACCGTAGACGAGCTTGAGCTCGTTCACCATCGCGATGTTGACCGAGCGGAAGATGTTCTCCATCAGCTTGACCGCTTCGGCGGTCTTGTTGTCGGTCACCGGAATGGTTCCCGCGCGCGTGATCGCACCGTAGAGTGTGCAGGCCGTGTCGCGCGCCAACGCGCCGTCGCCACCGACAACCTTGGCAATCTCGACTGTGCTGTGGCCCTGGTTGCCGGGATCTTCACGCTCCGGCGAATAGGCCAGCAGGAAGTCCTGGCCGGAGAGCAGCCCGCTCTCTTCCAGGATCGGCTTCATCAGCCCGTCCGTGGTGCCGGGATAGGTCGTCGACTCCAGGATGATCAGCTGGCCGGGCCGCAGCACCGAGGCGATCGTCCGCGTGGTCGCTTCGACGTAGCGCATGTCGGGCTCGCGATTGAGCGTGAGCGGGGTCGGCACGCAGATCAGGATCACGTCGGCACCGGCCAGGCGCGCGGGGTCGACCGTGCCATCAAATCGGTCGGAACCAGCCAGTTCGGCAATGCGGTCTGCCGGAATGTGCTTGATGTAGCTCGTCCCGGCAGCGATCTGCGCGATCTTGTCGGGATCGGTGTCGAAGCCGAGCACGCGGAAGCCGGCATCATGCGCAGCAAGCACCAGCGGCAGGCCGACATAGCCCAGACCGATCACGGCCACGCAGGCGTCGCGTTCGGCAATACGGGTCTGAAGTTCGTTCATGACGGCCCTTTATCCGCTCGCCTGAGTCTTGTGAAGTGCTGCCGAAGTGCTCCCGTTACCGCCCGACCAGGATCTCTGTCGCACCGCACCACCAGGCGGGGTGATCCCGTGCGATCGCCGATGCGGCGGCCTGTGCCTCGTCCAGAACCGCGGCAAGACCGAAACATGTGGCGCCGCTCCCGCTCATCCGGGCCAGCCGGATACCGGGGCAGGCGTCGAGCGTTTCGAGAACATCGGCGATCACCGGCGCAATCCCGATCGCGGGTTGCTCCAGATCGTTGGCGCGGTCGGCCAGCATCGCCATGAGATCATCGACGGTGACCGGGCTCCACTGGAGCGGGTGCAATGGCGAGAACGGACCGCTGCGCGCGGCAAACACCGCAGGTGTCGGGACCGCGACACCGGGATTGACGAGGACCAGGGCCGCGACCGGCAGGCGCGGCGCGGCGCGAAGAACCTCGCCGATACCCGAAGCGAGGACGGGTTCGTCGTGGAGACAGGGCGGCACATCCGCGCCCAGCTCCAGGGCGACACTCTCCAGCTCACCGTCATCGACACCCAACATGGGCGCGGCGACCCGCAACATCGCCGCGGCGTCGGCTGATCCGCCACCAAGCCCGCCCGTGACAGGGATGTTCTTTTCGAGGTGAACACTGAAACGATCCCGCCGGCCGGAGCGTTCATGCAGCGCCGAAAGCGCCCGCATTGCAAGGTTGTTGTACGGCGGCTCGTTGCCGATCGCATTGGCAAATGGTCCCGAGACCTCCAGCCGGTCCTGGTCCGACGGCGCGAGCCAGAGCCGGTCCGCCAGATCGACGCGCACGAACAGGCTGTCGAGCTCATGATAGCCGTCGTCCCGACGGCCGGTGACGTGAAGATAGAGATTGACCTTGGCCCGGGCCTTGAACGGTCCCGACCAATCAGGAGCCTTCGTCGTCAAGGCCAGACTGCAGCTTGGACTCGATCGTCGCGGCCAGGGGGTCATCCTCACCGCCGAGCGACAGCGCGCGACGCCACTGGAACCGTGCCTCGGCAAACCGCCCGACCTTCCAGAAGGCATCACCCAGATGATCGTTGATCACGGGATCGCCGGGCTCGTACTCGACCGCACGTTCGAGCTGCACGACGGCCTCCTCGTAGCGTCCGAGACGGTAGTAGGCCCAGCCGAGGCTATCGATGATGAACCCGTCGGTCGGCCGCTGTTCGACCGCACGCTCGATCATGTCGAGCGCCTCGTCGAGGTGTTCGCCCCGGTCGACCCAGGTGTAGCCGAGATAGTTCAGAATGAAGGGGTGCTCAGGCTCGACCTCGAGCGCAGCGATAAAATCGCGCTCCGCCCGGTCCCAGTCGCCCGAACGTTCGAGCGCAATGCCACGCACGTAGCGCATGCGCCAATCGTCCCCGGCCGCGCTGCTCATGCGGGCGAAGGCGCCGTCGTAAGCCTCGACCGCCTCGGGCCAGCGTTCGTGCATGCGGAAAATATCGCCCAGCACGACCAGCACGTCGGAGCGATCCTCCCGTTCGTCGGCCATCTGGCGCAGCAGCGCGATCGCCTGGTCCGACCGGCCGGCGTTGTCGTGACTGAGTGCGATCCGAAGCCTGGCGCTCCAGTCGATCGGCGACTTGGCGCTGATCCGGCGATAGGCCGTGACGGCTTCGTCATGCTTGCCCTGGGCCTCGAAGAGGTCGCCGATCAGAAGCGAGACCACATTGTTCTGCGGTGCCAGGTAGGCCGCCAGCTGGGCGAAGGCGAGCGCGATCTCCGGCCCGTCACTCGATTCGGCCGAACTGGCAACCGCAAACAGCGCTTCCGCCGCACCCTCGCGGGCCTCGTCGATCGCTTCCGGCGGCGCACCGCCTTCATAGAGGCGCTCATAGGTCAGATCGAGCCAGAGGGTCTCGGGATTGGCGGCGACGAAACCGTCGTAGAGCGCTCGCGCCTCGTCGATACGGCCCTGACGCTCGAGAAACGCGCCATAGGCCAGGACAACGTGGAACGCGCCGCCGGGCTGGCTCTCCACGGCCTGCCGGAACGCCGCGTCGGCCTCCTCATCGCGTCCGGCGCGTTCCTCGATCAGGCCAATATGGTAGGCGCGCAGGGGATCGAAGCCGTCGGTCAGGTTGGACGGGCCGATTGCCGACAACGCGCCATCGTAGTCGCCCCGGGCGGCCGCGACCCAGCCTTCGAGCATGGGAATGATGATCGTGTTGTAACCGTTGACCGACAGCCGCCCCAGGGCCTCGTTGGCATCTGCAAAGGCATCCCGGTCGAGCGCATCGGCCGCCAGCGTCAGCGGCGAAAACTGATCGGTGCCCTCGCCGACCGTCAGCTTGCGCGCCAGGGGCAGGGCCTCGGGAATGCGGCCGGCCGACACCAGGGCAAAGTGAGTCTGGCGCAGAAGATCCTTGTTGTCGGGGTCGGACGCCAGCGCGACCACCAGATAGTCCGCTGCCGCCACCATGTCGCGGTTCGAGAGCGCCGACTGCGCCGCGAGATAGGCGCCCGACGACGAAGCCACGGGCGCGAGCGGCACCCCGACACCGGACGACAGGTCGACGAGCTCGTCGGAAGCCTGGGCCAGCGTCGGCGCAGCTTGCGGTGCGGAGCTGGTCCCGGTCGTCGTCTTGCAGGCAGCAAGCGACAGCGCCGCCGCCGCGAGTACGACCGGAAGAAGGTGGCGGTGTGGAACCGATCTGATCACGCGATCCTGCCAGGTTCGGGAAAACGGGACGGCCGAGGCCATCACCCATCCCATCACTCTAGAGCATATCCCGTTCAGATTGAATCAATCTGAACAGGTGAAGATGCTCCGGGTCTTTCGATGCAGAGCCGGCCATGACACTCAAAGCACGACACGTCACATCAGCGTCAGCCGGGAGCGTCACATGTTCGGATAGTTGGGGCCGCCGCCGCCTTCGGGCGTGACCCAGACGATGTTCTGGGTCGGGTCCTTGATGTCGCACGTCTTGCAGTGCACGCAGTTCTGCGCGTTGATCTGCAGTGCCGGACCGTCGTCGCCCTCGACGATCTCGTAGACACCGGCCGGGCAGTAACGCTGCTCGGGTGCGTCGTAGGTCGCGAGGTTGGTCGCGATCGGCACCGTCTGGTCCTTCAGCGTCAGATGGACCGGCTGATCTTCCTCATGGTTGGTCGATGCCAGAAAAACCGAGCTGTTGCGGTCGAACGAAATCTCGCCGTCGGGCCTGGGGTATGCGATCGGCTTGAACCGGGACTTGGGCTTCAGTGCCGTGTGATCGGGGCGATTGCGGAACGTCCAGGGCGCATGGCCGCGCAGCAGGACCGTATCGATCGCCGAATAGATGAAACCCGCCCAGAAGCCCTTGTGGAAGCTGGGACGGATGTTGCGCACCTTGCGCAGCTCGTCATAGACCCAACTCTGTTCGAGCGCCTCGGGATAGGCGGTCACCTCGTTCGAGTCCGGGTTCTCCTCGCCGAGCCAGGCGAAGACCTGTTCGGCCGCGACCATGCCGGTCTTCATCGCCGTATGGCTGCCCTTGATCTTCGGCACGTTCACGAAGCCGGCCGAACAGCCGATCAGCGCGCCGCCCGGGAACGTGAGCTTCGGGATGGACTGCAGGCCGCCCTCGTTGATCGCACGTGCGCCGTAGGCGATGCGCTTGCCGCCCTCGAAGTGCTGGCGAATCACGGGATGCGTCTTGAAGCGCTGGAACTCCTCGAACGGCGAGAGATAGGGATTCTCGTAGTCGAGCCCGACAACGTAACCGACCGATACCTGGTTGTTCTCCAGATGATAGAGGAACGAGCCGCCGTAGGTCTTCGAATCCATCGGCCAGCCGGTGGTGTGGATGACCGTGCCTTCCTCGTGCCTGGCCGGGTCGATCTCCCACAGCTCCTTGATGCCGATACCGTAGGTCTGGGGATCGCAATCCCTCCTGAGGTCGAAGTGCTCCATGAGCTGTCTGGAGAGATGCCCGCGGCAGCCCTCGGCGAACAGGGTCTGGCGGGCGTGGAGCTCGATGCCGGGCTCGAAATGCGCCTTCTTCTCACCGTCCTTGCCAATGCCCATGTCGCCGGTCGCGACACCCTTGACCGAACCGTCGTCGTTGAAGAGCACCTCGGAGGCGGCAAAGCCCGGGAAGACCGCCACACCCATGGCCTCGGCCTGCTCGCCGAGCCAGCGGCAGACATTGCCCAGGCTGATGATGTAGTTGCCGTGGTTGTTCATCTGCGGCGGCGTCGGCAACCGGATCGCGTTCGAATGGGTCAGGTAGAGGAACCTGTCCTTCCTGGCCGGTGTGTTGAGCGGCGCGCCGCGCTCCTTCCAGTCGGGGAAAAGCTCGTTCATGGCATGCGGTTCCATGACCGCGCCCGAGAGAATGTGGGCACCGACTTCCGAACCCTTCTCGATGACGCAGACCGTGATCTCCTGGCCCGCTTCCCCGGCCAGCTGCATCAGGCGGATCGACGCTGCGAGACCGGCCGGCCCCGCACCCACGATCACCACATCGAATTCCATGCTCTCGCGCTCAACGTCGCCCATAGCCTTGCTCCTGCGCCTTGCTCCTGCCACGCCCGCCACCGCGCATCCTCTCTAAACGAGGGAAACACGCGACACAATCGCCGGGAATGTTAATGTCGGGCCATGACGATGACCCGGGACGAGGCCGCCGCGCTGCTGCGCTGGTACATGGAGATCGGTGTCGACGAAGCCGTTGCGGCCCAGCCGGTCGATCGCTTCGCCGCGCCCGCTTCCCCTGCGCCGCCTCCGGCCGTAACGGCGCCGGCACCTCCTGCCCGGATCGATTTGCCCAGGCGGTCCACGACACCGCCACCACCGATCGCCAGCGACAGCGATGCCCGCGCCGCCGCGATGGCGGCCACCACCCATGATGAGCTGATTGCCGCCATCCATGCCTTCGAGGGCTGTCCGCTCAAGCGGACGGCGACCACGACATGCATCTACGACGGCAACCCCGAGGCGCGCATCATGATCATCGGCGAGGCGCCGGGGGGTGAAGAGGACAGGCAGGGCAAACCTTTCGTCGGGCCCGCCGGCAAGCTGCTCGACAGGATGCTGGCGGCGATCGGGCTCGACCGCACCACGACCTACATCACCAACACGCTCTACTGGCGTCCTCCGGGCAACCGCACGCCAACGCCCGAGGAAATCATGCTTTGCCTGCCGTTCCTGGAACGGCAGGTCGCTCTGATCAACCCCGCGCTCCTGGTTTACACTGGTGGCACGGCCGCCAAGGCCATGCTCAACCGGAGCGAGGGCATCACCCGTTTGCGCGGCCGCTGGTTCAGCCTGGAGCGCGAGGGACTGGAGCCGATTCCGGCCATCGCGATGTTCCACCCCGCCTATCTGCTGCGCCAGCCCGCGCGCAAGAAGGACAGCTGGCGCGATCTGCTGGCGATTCGGTCCAAAGCCGAGGCGCTGGGGGTGATGCCGGGCGCGACTCCGCAGGAATCCTGAGGGCAATCCCGGGGGGCACGGCCGTCAAATCGAGAACGCCATGGGAGAACGTCATGGCAAGACGACTGGGGCGAGACGACCGGGGCAAGCAACTGGATCGATCGCTTGCGCCTCGACCCGACGACGCCCACCTTGGATGTGGTAGCCGCAGGCTCCATGACCGGGAGGAACAGCAACATGCCGGGAATTGACGAGAGCAGGGCGTTTCTGGCCGTCAGGATCGCGGTGCTGACGGTCTCCGACACCCGTTCGCCTGAGGACGACCGGTCCGGCAACATCCTGGTCGAACGCATCGAGGGTGCCGGTCACATTGTTGCCGACCGCCAGATCATCCGGGACGAACAGGCCGGGATCGAAGCCGCGCTAGGGCACTGGATCGGCGACGACAGCATCGACGTCGTGATCGCCACCGGCGGCACCGGCGTGACCGGCCGCGACGTGACGCCGGAAGCCTTCGAAGCGGTCTGCGAGAAGGCGATCCCCGGTTTCGGCGAGCTGTTCCGCTGGCTGTCATTCGGGAAGATCGGCACGTCGACCGTGCAGTCCCGCGCGACCGCGGGTGTCGCCGGCGGCACCTATCTCTTTGCCCTGCCGGGTTCGCCCGGGGCCTGCAAGGACGCCTGGGACGACATCCTGGTTCATCAGCTCGATTACCGCTTCCGGCCCTGCAACTTCGTGGAACTGATGCCGCGCCTGACCGAGTCAGGCCGCGCGACCGCCCGGAAGTAGCCGTGACAACATCGCTGTCGGCGGGCTAGTCCGGCCCGCCCGGGTATGGCGATAACCGGCAACGCCCGCAATCGGCTTTGAACAGCAAAAGCCCTTGCAGGCGATGAAGCATTGGTACGGGATACGACAGGCTAGGGTGTGGTAGCTGGGATTTTGCTAGACTTGGGAGGGTATAGTCGTGGATGCAAGGGAATTCAAAGTCACTGACATACTAAGCCGGAATGAGAGGTTCGTCGTTCCGCTCTATCAGCGACAATATCAGTGGCACGATCATAAAGGATATGAAGGCCGCACAAGTTCCTTCTGGCTTGATGTTGTTGCGAAAGCCTCGGAAGTCATCGACAGAAACGCTCGGTTTGATCACTACATGGGAGCGCTGCTTTTGGCTCCTGAGGCGATGTCACGCTCCTTTGGAGCAACGCCTGTCGTTCAGGTTGTTGATGGGCAACAGCGCCTGACCACGTTTTTGATCATGCTGGCGGCATTGCGCGAAGTTGGCCGAGGGTACGACCATCAAGTCCTGATCGACCAGATTGAAAAATATCTGTTCAACGAAACTGGTCGCGCCGATACTGATCCTCTTTCCCGGTTCAAGCTGACACCTACGCCCGTGGATCGGACTGTTTTCCTCGATATTCTGGAGAATCCTTATTCTGAGGTACGATCAAACAATTGGGATGAGTATTATTGGGGAGGGCGCGTACCTCAAAATACAGCAGCACGCTCACTCCGGGCCTACGAGTATTTTTATGCCCAGATCAGTGAATTTGTCTCAGATGGCATGAGCGATGAGACAGAGATCGATATCGACACTGACGAATCCGAAGAGACAACAGATAACGAGAACACGGAAGAAAGCCGGAAGAGACTGGACGCCCTGCTCGAAGCCCTCGTCTTTCATATGAAGCTGATTGTCATCACTCTTGAGCGTGAAGACGACGCGCAGGTCATCTTTGAGACCTTGAACTCGAAGTCCCAGCCCCTTCTCGCCATGGACCTCGTGAGAAACAACATCTTCCACAGAGCTGAAGCGCAATATCGCGGGGCAGAAGATGCTCGGAAGAGGGCTGAGCGCCTTTATCATGAGGTTTGGGGGCCGTTTGATCATGGTTGGTGGCGCGAGAACGCACCGAATGCCCGGCCGGCTCGACCGCGCATCGACCATTTCCTTGCAAACGTGCTGACTGCCGAGACAGGTGATCGGATTACGGTCAGAGAACTTTATGCGGAATACCGTGCCTGGGCGACCCCGAAGCGACAACCCAGATTCGAGAAGGTGGAGGACGAGCTCGCAGTCCTTCAACGTCATGTCCCGGCCTTCGAGACTCTGGAAGGTCGCAAAAAGGGGGACGAGGCCATAGCTTGGCTGGGCGATAGACTGCGCCTTTGGCAAAACACCACGGCTTATCCGATAGCATTCCAGATTGCCCTGGACACCGTGGATAGCGAAACGCGTTGGCAGGTCGCGAAATGGCTTGATAGCTATTTCGCAAGGCGTCTGCTATGCGATCTTACGACCAAGAACCTCAACAAAGTGTTTCCAAGATTGGCCGACACCCTTCACAGCAAGGGCGTGTCTACCGAAGTCGTCAGAAACTTCTTTTCTGGCATGACAACGGATACCGCCCGATTTCCCAACGATGCCGAACTCAAATCGGGGATTCTTGAGAGTCCAGCATACGGGCGCGTCCCTTCGCGCATCCTGTCTGACATGTTGTGGTCACTGGAACTGGCGAGCCGGTCTGGTATGACGGAAGCCACGACACGCCCGCCTTCGATAGAGATCGAACACATCATGCCCCAAAACTGGGAA
This sequence comes from Rhodospirillales bacterium, assembly GCA_014323865.1. NCBI lineage: Bacteria > Pseudomonadati > Pseudomonadota > Alphaproteobacteria > Rhodospirillales > Rhodospirillales bacterium. The sequence continues at coordinate 445,120 of JACONG010000016.1, forward strand.
GAGAATTGGTCTTTGAACGGTGAGTTCGTAGAAACGAACGATTGGCAGATACCAGGCTATCGGGAGCGCGAGGCCGCTCTCCAGACCCTGGGCAACCTGACAATCGTCACGGACCGACTCAATCCGTCCTTGAGTAACGCGGCGTTTTCGGACAAGAGACGGAAGCTGGTTGAGCACTCCAATCTTGCCATGAACCGACAGATTGCTGAGCACGACGCGTGGGATGAAATGAGCATCCGGGCTCGGGGTGAAACCCTGGCCGATCTTGCTGCCAGGGTCTGGCCTTCACTCGCATAAGCCGGCGAACGCACCCCTTTGTCTCGTTGAATCCAGCGTAGTCCAGCCTGATCCAGTTCTTTTTGCGCAAGGGCCCCCCTGCGTGATCAGCCCTTCCCTTTCCAGGGAATCAGCCAGCGCTCAAGACGACGCATGATGAGTTCGATGATATAGCCGATCAGGCCGATGATGATGATGCCGATGACCACAGTGTCGGTCTGCAGGAAATTCTTGGCGATCATGATCATCGAGCCAAGCCCCTTGTCGGCAGCGACCAGCTCGGCAGCAACCACCGTGCCCCAGCATACGCCCATCGAGGTCCGCAAGCCCGTGAAGATCTCGGGCAGCGCGTTGGGCAGGATGACGTGGCGCATCACCTGGAACTTCGAGGCACCGAGCGAATAGGCAGCATGGACCTTCGAGATGCGCACACTGGAAACGCCGGCCCGCGCCGCGATCGTCATAATGAAGAGCGAGGCCAGGAAAAGCAGGAAGATCTTGGCGAACTCGTCGATGCCGAACCACAGGATGATGAGCGGGATCAGCGCGAGGGGCGGGATCGGCCGCATGAACTCGACGATGGGATCAAAGAGGCCCCGACCGATCGACGATAGCCCCATGGCGAAGCCTAGCGGCACCCCGATCAAGGTGCCGTAGAAGACGCCGGACAGCACGCGGTAGACGCTGATGCCGACGTGGTCCCACAGCGCGACGTTACGGAAGCCTTCGCTGAGAAGCTTGATCAGCCGGTCCCAGGTCGCATCGATCGACGGCCAGTAGAACGGCTCCACGAGATCGAAGACCGAAGCGATGATCCAGGCGACGAGCAGAATCAGGATGGCGACGATCGAATAGATGCGGCCCGAGTTGACGGCTGTCGCATCACCGAACTTGACGGTCTTCTGGCGCGTGAAGGTGTTGTCGGAGAGGCCGAGCCAGATCGAGAGCTCGGAAGGTTTCTTCTTGTCGTCCATGGTCGCCTCCTAACCTTCCGGGCTCTGCACCTGGCCCATGATCTCCTCCTCCATGTTCCAGATCATGGAGAGAACCTCTTCACGGGTGGCGACGAATTCGGCGCCGGCCTTGACCTCACGCGCCGGTCGTTCGAGCGCCTCGTCGGGGAATGGCAGGCAGAACTCCTTCTCGATGCGACCGGGCCGCGGCGCCATGACGATCAGCCGTTCGCCCAGGAAGAGCGCCTCTTCGACCGAATGGGTGATCAGGAGAATCGTCTTGCCCGTTTCCTTCCAGAGCTTGAGCACGAGGTTCTGCATTTTCTCGCGGGTCAGGGCGTCGAGCGCGCCGAGCGGTTCGTCCATCAGGATGACATCGGGATCGTTTGCCAGGCAGCGAGCGAGCGCGACACGCTGCTGCATGCCGCCCGACAGCTGGTAGACCGGCTTGTCGCCGAAACCCTTCAGCCCAACAGTGTTGAGCAGGTGCTCGACCTTGTCCTCGGTCTCGCTCTTGGGCTTGCCGGCCATGCGCGGTCCAAATGCCACGTTCCTGGCGACCGAGAGCCACTCGAAGAGCGCGCCCTGCTGGAACACCATGCCGCGTTCCGCGCCGGGGCCGCGCACCACGGCATCGCCCAGCCGCACCTCGCCCGCCGTAGGCGAGAGGAAACCCGCAATGATGTTGAGCAATGTCGTCTTGCCGCAGCCCGAGGGCCCCAGGACGCTGATGATCTCGCCCTGCGCGATATCGAGCGAAACGTCACTCAGCGCATGTACGCTGCCGCCGCCCGGCAAGGTGTAGACCATGGAAATGTTGTCGATCGCGATACCTGCCACGGCCCCGTCCCCGCTCTTCCGGAAAGGGTGTCGGACGGCAGGCGAACCTGCCGTCCGATTGGGTGCTACTGCAGATAGCTGTAGTCGATGAACATCGAGTAGTCGTCGAGTGACGACTCCATGTTGCCGGCCTCGACCATGACGTCGGCGACACCCTTGGTCATCGCCTGCACGCCGCCACCGAGCCAGTTCTTGCCCATCTGGTCGTCCGCGCTCGGGAAACCGAAGTTCGCGAGCATCGACGCCGTGGCGTCTTCATCCATGCCCGCGGCACCGGCGATCGTCGAGAGCGACGCGGAGGGATCGGCCTTGTAGGCTGCGTTGGCGGCCTCGGTGACCTCCATGAACTTCCGCACAAGATCGGGATGCTCGTCGGCGAAGTCCTCGGTCACGGTCACGATGTCGAAGGTGTTGATGCCGACGGCTTCCTGCTCGGCGCCGGTCATCAGCGGCGAGCCGACTTCCTTCATGCGATCGAGCGCACCGCCGAAAGCGCAGCCCATGACGACGTCGCCACGGATCAGCGCGACGGCCGCGTCGGCCGGGTTCATCTGTACGAGTTCGACCTTGGAGGCATCGACACCGAGGTGGTCGAGCGTGCGCAGCAGCTTGTAATGGGTCACGTTGCCGATCGGCGTGGCGACCTTCATGCCCTCGAGCTCGCTGGCGTTCTCCCGGGTGATGCCGGAGTCGTCGCGAACAACGCAGAGATCATTCTCGGCATAGGTCACGGCGATGCCAACGAGCTTGAGCGGCGCACCGTTCGAGACACCCACGACGAAGGGCACAAAGCCCTGGCTGTAGGCGATATGCACATCGCCCGAGACCATGGCCTGGGTCATCTCGTTGCCGTTGCCGAAGGCGCGCCATTCGACCTCGACACCGAGCGCCTCATCATAGGTCTTCTCGACCTGGGCGACCTGGTTTGCGGTCGGCCATTCGAGGAAATAGGCCACGGTGATCTTGTCGAGCGCAAGCGCGCCGGTGGCCGTGGAAACAAGAGCGAACGCGCCAGCCGCAACGCCCGCCATCAGTTTTTTCATGGACATGGGTTTCTTACCTCCCCAGAGGACCGGAGGATTCCGGCAATTGCACAAGAAGAACCCATGCTGGAGGTTATCGTGAGATGCCGCAACCGGCACCACATCAACCGAAGGCCTGCATTTGCCCCTTGAGGGGCATCCCGGCCTGCCTTGCCCGGCACGGTCTCCCTACGCTTGCAGTTCACACTGGAATCTGGTGCCAGTCTGGCACCAACGAGTCCCGATAGTGCGGACCAGTCTTGCGTCCGCCCCATCAGGCTGAGGCGACGACGGGCTGCGGCCGAGTGCCCCTCGTGATTGTCATGACGGCGACCAGCAGCGCGAGATTGACCACGTTCGCCGCGAAGCCGAGCAGGAAGGCCCAGCGATAGGTGCCGGTCCAATCGAACATGGAGCCGGCGAACTGGCCGCCTGCCGCCATGCCGATGGCGCCGAAGAGGAAGATCACGCCGACGCGCCAGCCCAGGCCCTGAGACGGATAGATCGCGCGCAAGGCGACGGCGTACATCGGCACCAGGCCGCCGAAGCCGAAGCCGAAGACCGTCGCGCCGACCAGCAGCACCGCATAGCTGTCGATCGGAGCGAGGATCAGCAAGCCTGCAGCCTGCATGCCCGAACCCAGCAGCATGGCCTTCATGCCGCCGATGCGGTCGGCCAGGAATCCCATGCCGAGGCGGCCGACGAAGGATGCGCCCATGATCCAGGCCAGCAGGAAGGCACCGTCCGAACTGGTGTAGCCGATGTCCTGGGCATGGGAGGCAGCGTGGACCAGCGGCATGGCCATGGCGACGCAGCAGCACAGGATCGCCGCACACAGGAGACCGTGCGGTAGATTCCCGGCAACACCGCCGACCTGGAAGCCGCCAACCTGGCGCTCGATCCGTTCGGCCTGCATGGCGCTCCAGCCCGGCGGGTTGCCGCGCAGCAGAAGAACCAGCGGCGGCATCGTAACCATGGCGAAGGCGCCGTAGATGAAGGTCGCACCGCGCCAGCCGTAGAGTGCGATGAGACTGTCGAAGACATAGGGCCATATGATGCCGGCCAGACCCTGGCCTGAGGCGACAATGGCGACAGCCAGCCCGCGCTTGCGGTCGAACCAGCGGGTCGCCGTTGTGATCAGTGGCGCAAAAAGCGTGGCATTTCCCATGAAGCCTATCATCACACCGAAGATCAGGCAGAACTGCCAGGCCTCGGTCACGCGGGTCAGCGCGAGGGCGCCCGAGGGAATCATCATGGCGCCGATAAGCGCCACCGGTGCCACGCCCACCTTGTCGGCCCAGCGGCCCATCAGGATACCACCCACGCCGGTGCCCAGCATCTCGAGCGCATAGGCCGCCGACGTCGTACCGCGCGACCAGCCCATGTCGTCGGAGATCGTCTTCACGTTCGACCACAGCAGGTACTCGATCCCCATGCCGATCGAGATCAGCAACAGCGACGCGAGGGCAACGCGCCAGGCCGACAGGCTGTCGGCGACACCGTCCGGGGGCTGCGTCATCGAAACACCATAGGATAGGAGGCCATAGGATGGGAGGCCATAGGGCGGGAGGGAACGGACATCGGACCTCGCTGAACGCAGCGAGCCTGGATCCGCTTCCGGCGGGCGCGCCATCGCGCGAGATCATCGGCGGTATCGATGTCGTGCAAGACACCGAGCAGTGCGACACGGGCATCGGCAGGCAGACCGGCCAGCGTATCGGCGAGCGCATGTTCGCTCGACCAGCGAACCGCTCCGAAGAGAGACCTCAGGCGCAGGGACGGGCCCGCGCCAATCAGCCAATAGCCGCCGTCGTCGGACGGACCGAGGACCGCATCATGGCTGCGCAGCAGGCGGAAGGCCTGTGCGATGTGACCGGGCGTCAGATCGGGGATGTCACTGCCGACAATGAGGACCGGTCCCGGGGGCCTGCCATCGATCGCCGCCTGCATGCGTTCGCCGAGATCGCCGTCCGACTGCGGAACGACCGGCAGGCCCAGGGTCCACGTCTCGTCGCCTGTCGCCGCATCGGGCGGGGTCACGGCAACCACGGTGGACCAGCGCGACGATCGCCCGATGCGCGTCAACATGCGCCGCAGCATGGATCGATAGAAGGCGAGCGCGGCCGCGTTCCCGATCCCGGCGGCAAGACGCGTCTTGACCCGGCCGGGCTCCGGGCGCCGGGCCATCACGACGACATGGCGCCGATCTCTCATCCGTAAAGCTTCACGATGACGCGGGGCGGAACGCCCAGGTAGTACGACGCGAGGCATACCAGGTTGCGCAGCATGCGCGGTGTATAGCCCATGCGTCGGTACCGCGCCGGGCTCGTGACGGCGTCGCACGGCAGGGTCATCAGCCGCCGCCGTCCGATGCGGCGCACCATGTCGACGTCCTCCATGATCGGTATCGGCTTGAAGCCGCCCAGGCGGTCGTAGTGCGTCCGCGCGATAACCAGCCCCTGGTCGCCGTAGGGCAGGCCGAGCCATCGGCTTCGGCGGCTGGCGAACCACTCGACGCGGCGCGCACCGGACGCCTCGTCATCGAAGCGCAGGCGAAACACCGCCGCGCTGTCGGCGTTGTTCCGGTCACCGACGAAGCCGGCGATGAGACGGTCCCAGCCGTCGTCGAGCCAGGTGTCGGCGTGCAGGAAGAACAGCCATGGCGCGTCGGACGCCGCGGCCCCGGCGGCGAGCTGGCTGCCCCTGCCGCGAGCCGCCTCGACCAGCGTCACGCCGAGAGCACGCGCGAGCTCCGGCGTCGGATCGCTCGATCCGCCGTCGACCACCACAGGCTCGATCGCCAGGACATCCGTTGCCTGCACGCGCTCAAGCGTCCGCTGCAAGCCCGCAGCGGCGTTGAGTGCCGGGATGATGACGGCGATGCGTTCCATGACACCGATCATACCGATGATATATCGGCTTCGTGAAATCCGCTTGACGGACTTGTTCACTGTTCTTTTGTTCTTTTAATGTTCTTATGCTGATTCGGGAGGAACAATGACTCAACACCGGGCACATTTGTTGCAGCGCAAGGGCCGCGGCGCCGCGAGCAACCGCAGCGGCCGTTTCGAAACGCACACAAGGGAGGCATTCGACGACGGCTGGGGCACGATCGACGAGGACCTCGAACCGCTCAATACCGAGATCGGCATCGATTCGAGCCGCACCGTGATCGCACGGAACAACTCGCCCGATATTCCGTTCGACCGCGCGATCAACCCCTATCGCGGCTGCGAGCACGGCTGCGTCTATTGCTTCGCGCGCCCGACCCACGCCTGGCTCGGCCTGTCGGCCGGGCAGGACTTCGAATCGAAGCTTCTGGTGAAACCCGACGCCGCCCTGCTGCTGCGGCAGGAACTGGCGCGGCCGGGTTATCGGCCGCAGGTGATCGCGCTGGGGACCAACACCGATCCCTACCAGCCGATCGAGCGCGGCTACAGCATCACGCGCCAGGTGCTGGCGGTACTGGCCGAGTGCCATCACCCCGTCGGCATCGTGACGAAGTCGGCGCTGATTGCCCGGGATGTCGATATCCTGGGTCCCATGGCCGCCGGGAATCTGGCGCGCGCCTGCATCTCGGTCACCACGCTCGATCGCACGCTGGCGCGCAGGATGGAGCCACGTGCACCGGCCCCCGCGAAGCGGCTCAAGGCGATCGAGGCACTGGCGCAGGCCGGCGTGCCGGTCGGTGTGATGTTCGCCCCGGTGGTGCCTGGCCTGAACGACGGCGAGATGGAGGACGTGCTGCAGGCCGCGCGTGACGCCGGTGCGAGCACGGCGGGCTACGTGCTTCTCCGGCTGCCGCTCGAGATCAAGGACCTGTTTCGCGAGTGGCTCGAGGCGCACTATCCCGACCGTGCCGGGCGCGTGATGGCGCTGGTGCGCGACTGCCGCGGCGGGCGCGACTACGATCCCGAATGGGGCAAGCGCATGAGGGGCACAGGCCCCTTCGCCGACATGGTTGCCCGACGCTTCGCCATCGCCTGCCGCCGCTATGGCCTCGACAAGCGACGCTGGGAGCTCGACACCACGAAGTTCGTCAAGCCGAGCGCCGACGCCAACCAGTTCGCCCTGCTCTGGCCGTCGCTCGCTTCGTGACGGAGCAACGGCCCATGTCCATGACGTCTTCGAACCATGGTGAAGACAGCTGATCTTCGCCTGACCATCCAGACCTTGCTCTACGGCCTGATGCCGATCTGACGATGCCCGCGTCATGGCCGCCCGTGTGAAGGACGTTCTGCGCTGCTGACACCGCAATGTCTTCATCACACCACAGATGCGCGTGATAAAGTCGCCCGATGGAACACGGCTCCGATCTCACGAACATCGCCGTCCTGATTTCGGTGGCACTGGTCTGCGGCCTCACGCTGGCGCGCATCCGGCAGCCCGCGATCGTCGGCTACATCCTGGCCGGTGTCGTGCTGGGTCCGTCGGTCCTGGGGTTCGTTCAGGATCGTGAACAGATCACGCTGCTCGCGGAACTGGGTGTGCTGCTCCTGCTCTTCACCATCGGTATGGAGCTCGACGTCAGCCACTTCCGCTCGGTCCTGCGCTTCGCCTTCATCGGTACGGGTCTTCAGATCGTCATCGCGACAACGGTCATCCTGACCCTTTCCTGGCCGCTGGGCTGGCCCTGGCAACAGAGCATCCTGGTCGGTTTCGGCGTCGCGCTCTCGTCGACGGCGGTCACGATCAAGCTTCTCGAGGACGTGGGCGAGATCCACAACGAGGTCGGCCAGAGGGCGATTGCCATCCTGATCGCCCAGGACCTCGCGATCGTTCCGATGATGCTCTTCGTGGCGACGCTCGCGCCCGACACCTCGGTCACGATCCGCGCGATTCTGCCGCTGATCGGATCGGTTTTCATCCTGGCGGGGCTCATCTGGTTTCTCGGTCGGCGCGGCCGGATCGATCTGCCGATCATCCAGTTCGCCCGCAACCAGGCCGACCTGATCGCCGTGGGGGCGGTGGCGTTGTGCTTCGCCGCCGCGGCTGTCAGCGGCCTGTTCGGCATGTCGACCGCCTATGGCGCGTTCCTCGCCGGCCTGCTCCTGGGCAACTGCACCGATCGCGAACAGATGCTGCGCGTCACGCTGCCGATCCAGGGGCTTCTGCTGATGGTCTTCTTCCTGTCGATCGGGCTTCTGATCGACCTTGGCTTCATCTGGGACAACTTCGGCGAAATCCTTCTGATGCTGCTTCTGGTCACGCTGGGCAAGACGGCCATGAACGTTGGCATCCTGCGCTTCCTGAAGGAACCGTGGCCGCGTGCCTGGCTCGGCGGCGTCGCGCTTGGCCAGGTCGGCGAGTTCTCGTTCGTGCTCTTCGCTCTCGGTCTCTCGGTCGGTGCGATCGACAGCGAGGGCTACCGTCTGTTCGTTGCGGTGATCGCGCTCAGCCTGATGATCAGCCCGCTCTGGCTCGACAGCGCACGCCGCCTGCAGCGCCTCGCCGTCCATGCCGACTCCTGGCGTGAGCTGATGACACGACTCTACCCGCAGGCGACCGACCGCACGGTGCGCTCGGCCGCGTGGCTGCAGACGATCCGCGAAGAGCTGACGCGCCGCCACAGCAGAGCTTTGCCCGAGAGCCTGATTGATGAGCCGCCGTCCCGGACCCGCCGGAAAAACGATGATAAAAACGATGATGGGTCCGGACCTGACGTTTGAGGCCGCCGTCGCGTCCCCGGTGGCCGGGGTCGACGAGGTTGGGCGCGGTCCCTGGGCCGGACCCGTCGTTGCAGCCGCCGTCATTCTCGATCCGACAGCCATTCCCGAGGGCCTCGACGATTCAAAGAAACTGACGGCACGGAAACGCGATGCTCTGGCAGAGCAGATCGCGGTGAGCGCCGCGGTCGGTGTCGGCATCGCCAACGTCGCCGAAATCGATCGGCTCAACATCCTCGCGGCATCCATGCTCGCCATGACCCGGGCGATCGAAGCGCTGGCGATCGCGCCGGCCCACGCCCTGGTCGACGGCAACCGGGCACCGTCGCTCGCCTGCCCGGTCACGACGATTGTCAAGGGCGACGGCCGCTCGGTCTCGATCGCCGCGGCGTCGATCGTCGCCAAGGTCACACGCGACCGCATGATGACCGATCTGGCCAAGCGCCACCCGGGCTACGGCTGGGAGCGCAATGCCGGATACGGCACTGCCGAACACCGTGCGGGTCTGGAGCGCCTCGGGCTCACGCCGCATCACCGCCGTTCGTTCAAGCCAATCGCTGCGCTCGCCGGTTTGCCGTGAGGGCGTGACGCGCGACCTTGCGCGTCAGGGTGGGCAGCGCGAGCTCACCGAAGTCGTCGGGGTGATGCCAGGTGCCATCCGGTTCGCCGTCGTCTCCGCCCGCTGCCGCCACCTGCAGATCGAGGGTGAAATGCGTAAACCCGTGACGCACGACATCGGGCAGAAGGACCCAGTGGCGTGCCGCCGGGGCGTGGGTAAGCGCCTCGTCGAGCGACCATGCCATGTTGCGCCAGGGGGTCGACGGCACCTCAAGCATCCCGCCCAGCAACCCCTCGTCGGGGCGCGTCCGCAACAGCACCGCGCCATCGGGCCGTTCGAGCCAGAAAACAAGGCCGTGGCGATGCGGGCGCGCCTTCTTGGGCGCGGGCACCGGCAGATCCCCGGCGCTCCCTGAGCGGTGCCCCTCGCAGCTGTCGCCCCAGGGACAGATGCCGCAGGCCGGATTGCGCGGGGTGCAGACGGTTGCGCCAAGATCCATCAGCGCCTGGGCGAAATCCCCCGGTCGGTCGACCGGCACGAGCGCTTCAGCGCGGCTGCGAATCCGCTTCCCGGCGGCAGGAAGCGGCTCAGTGATGGCATCGAGACGGGCGATCACCCGCTCGACATTGCCGTCGACCGCGGCTGCTTGCCGATCAAACGCGATCGCTGCGATCGCGCCGGCCGTGTAGGCCCCGATTCCCGGAAGGTCGCGCAACCCTTTCTCCGTATCCGGGAAGCGACCGCCCAGCTCGCCCGCGACGATGCGCGCGCAATCGTGAAGTCGCCGTGCACGTGCGTAATAGCCGAGCCCTGCCCAGGCCGCCATGACCGCATCGCGTTCGGCCGCAGCGAGCGCGGTCACCGTCGGCCAGCGTTCCAGAAAGCGCAGAAAATAGGAGATCACGGCCTGCACCGTGGTCTGCTGCAGCATGATCTCGGAGAGCCAGACACGATAGGGGTCGGGCTGCTCACCGGGCCGCGCGCGCCACGGCAGATCACGCCGGTGCCGGTCATACCAGTCGAGCAAGCTGCCCGTCAGGTCATCATCTGTCGTTGACGCCTGTGCCATCGCCTCGCCACATTACTGACGCACTCGGTCTGCAGCCATGGGGATCGGCGCGGCCGGAGCGTGCTGCACCGGTAGCACAGGTTCCCATAGGGAAGGGGCAGCGATGGCCACGACCAGGGCCGGCAGCAGGAAGACCGACGAGCGGCGGCGCAGGTATCCGATCCGCGCCGGTTTGCTGCTGCCCGAAGCGGCTGCCCGCGCCTATCGCAAGCACGGCTTTGCCGAAGCCCGGCTCATCACCGACTGGGCCGCGATCGTCGGGGAACGCCTGGCCGATGTGTGCGTACCGGAAAAGCTGGCACGCGATCGCGCCCTGACCGTTCGGGTGGTGCCTGCCTTCGCGCTGGAGCTCCAGCATCTGGAACCCAGGGTTCTGGAACGCATCGCCACCTTCTTCGGGCATCCGGCCGTCAGCCGGCTGAAGCTGCGCCAGGGAGAGATCCTGCGCGACGATAGCCCGCGCAGACGCGAACCGCGCCCGCTCACGGAAGCGGAACAAGCCGTTCTCGACGCCCAGCTGGATACGGTCGACGACACCGCCCTGCGGGCCGTGCTGGAGCGGCTGGGTCGCGCCGTCCTGGGTTCAGGACGGGACGTCGCGTGACCGGATTTATCCACAGAGACAACGCCTTGTCAGGGAGTGGGGGGACACTTGAGGCGCCGGTCTCCCGCCCGCTATACTTCAGTCATGTCAAGCCGAGTTATGTCAACCCGTTCCGGCGTCTCGTATCCCAAAGAGGATCGGACCTTGCTGAACAGACGCGTGTTTCTGACCGCCGCTGCCACCGCGGCGGTTCTGCCCGTTGTCGGCGCCCGTGCCCAGGATCCGGTGATGCTGCCGGACATGGTGCTGGGCGACGCGGATGCGCCCATCGAGATCATCGAATACGCCTCGATGACCTGCTCCCATTGCGCTGCGTTCCACAAGGAGACCCTGCCGAAACTGAAGATGCGGTACATCGATACGGGACGCGCCAGGCTGGTGTTCCGCGAGTTCCCGCTCGACCGTGTGGCGCTCGCCGCCTCCGCCATTGCACGCTGCAGCGGCGAAGAGCGCTTCTTCCCCCTCGTCGACGTGCTGTTCCAGACCCAGGACCAATGGGCTCGCTCCGACGATCCGATCGGCGCGATCGAACAGATCATCCGCATGGGCGGTCAGGATCCCGCGTTCGTCAGCGCATGCCTCGAAGACCAGGAAATCATCAACGGCATCCTGGCGATCCGACTCGACGGCTCGAATCAGTACGAGATCAGCGCGACTCCGACGTTCATCGTCAACGGCGAGAAGACCGCCGGCAATATGAGCTTCGAGGCGTTCGACGAGCTTCTGCGCAACATCGAGGGCAACGTCTGAATGATGCAATGCTCGTTCCATCGCCAACCCTCATCCGGCTGAGAGCGCGAGCGTGCATTTTTCGCGACTTCGTCTGAGCGGCTTCAAGTCGTTCGTCGACCCCACAGAGTTCGTCATTGAAAAGGGCCTGACCGGTGTGGTTGGGCCCAACGGCTGCGGCAAGTCGAACCTGCTCGAAGCCCTGCGTTGGGTCATGGGCGAGGCGTCGGCCAAGAAGATGCGCGGCGGCGGCATGGACGATGTCATCTTCTCGGGCACGGAGATGCGGCCCGGCCGCAACGTGGCCGAGGTCACGGTCACACTCGACAATTCGGAGCGTAATGCGCTGGCGGCCTGGAACGACAACGACGAGGTCCAGATCGTGCGTCGGATCGAGCGCGGCGGTGGATCGAGCTACCGGATCAACGGCCAGGAGACCCGGGCCCGCGACGTGCAGCTCTTCTTCGCCGACATTGCGACCGGTACGCGCAGCTCGGCCCTGGTGAGCCAGGGCCAGATCGCCGACCTGATCCACTCCAGGCCCCAGGCTCGTCGCCACCTGCTTGAGGAAGCGGCCGGGATCGCGGGACTGCAGTCGCGCCGACACGAGGCCGAGCTTCGCCTGCGTGCGGCCGAGACCAATCTCGAACGCCTGGGCGATGTCATCGGCGGCCTTGAGACCCGGTTCGCCAACCTGCAACGCCAGGCCCGACAGGCCCAGCGCTACCGCCGCCTGTCGGACCGCATCCGGGATGCGGAGGCACGCTGGCTCCTGCGCCGCTGGCAGGATGCCGAGGGTGCCGTCGCCACCAGCACCGAAGCCCTGTTGGCCATCGAATCGGAGGTGGTCGAGGCGACACGCCAGGTGGCCGAGGCGACCACCGCGCAGGCGACGGCCGCCGAGGCCCTGCCGCCTCTGCGCGAGGCCGAGGGCCAGGCCAGCGCAGCGCTCAACGAACTCACCGTCGCCCGCGTCGCACTGGAAGCCGAAGAACGGCGCATCAACGAACAGCGGCGCGAGATTGTCGCGCGTCTCGATCAGTTCACGACCGATCTGGAGCGCGAGACGACGCTGGCCGAAGACGCCCGTCGGGCTCTGTCGACCCTCGACGACGAGGAACGCGATCTCCTGGCTCAGCGCGAGGCTGAAGCCGAGGCCGTCGCCGGGGCCAGGGCCGCCTGCGACGACATGCAGAGCGTGGTGTCCGATCTTGAGAAGCGTGTCACACGGCTTGCCGAGGAACGCGCCGCCCGTGCCGCACAACGCCGCGCGCTGGAAGCGCGCATCACCGATCTCGAAGGCCGGCTCGCCCGGCTCGACCGGCAGGCGAGCGACATCGAAGCCGAGCACGGCCAGCTCAATCTGGGTCTCGACGAGACCGATTCGCTCGACAGGCTCTGTCGCGAGGAGGGCCAGGCTCAGACGGCGCTCGACACCGCGCGCGATGCCCTGGTCGCAGCGACCGAAGCACTTGAAGCCCGACGCACCGACGAAGAGACGAGCCGCGCGCGGTTCCGTGACGCCGATGCTCGCCATGTCGGACTGAAGGCCGAGCGCGACGCGCTCGCGTCCCTGCTCGAACGTGGCATCCGGGACGGCGCGCCGGTGATTGATTCGATCCGCGTGGCCGAAGGCTTCGAGACCGCGCTCGGCGTGGCGCTGGGCGACGATCTCGATTCGCCGGTCGGACCCGACGGCGCGACCGGATGGACAATGCTGCCGCCTTATGCCGATGCGCCGCTGCTGCCGGATCGCGCCGAACCTCTGGCGAACCATGTCGCCGCACCCGGCGAGCTCGCGCGTCGTCTCAGCCAGGTCGGCGTGGTCGACGATATGGACGGGCCCGAACTGGCGCGCCGGCTGCGTCCCGGCCAATGCCTGGTGACGCGCAGCGGCAGGCTGTGGCGCTGGGACGGATTCGTCATCAACGACAGCGAGACCGGTGCGGCCGCACTTCTGGCGCAGCGACGCAGGCTTGAGGAACTGGGTCGCGAACTCTCCGACGCCGAACGCCAGCGCGGAGCAGCGGAAAGCGCACTGACCGAGGCTGCCGAAGCCGCCGTCGAGGCGTCACGAGCCGCGCAATCGGCCCGCGACACGGCCGACGAACACGCCGAGGCGCTGGCCCATGCCCGCGAGAACCGACGGTCTCAGGAGGCGCGCAGTCAGGCTGCCGAAAGCCGTCGCCGGGACCTCACGGCCATGTCCGAACGCATCGCGGCGGAACGCGGCGAACTTGCGACCGCACTCGGCGAGGTCCGCAGCGAACGCGATGCCCTGCCGCAGAACGATGGCGATGACGGGCTTGAAGCCTTGCGCGACGAGCTGACGGGCAAACGCAGCGAGCTCTCGCGCCGTCAGACCGAACACGACAGGCTCTACCGCGAGGCCGAGTTCCGCGAACGCCGCGTTTCGGCGATCGCCGTTGAGCGACAGTCGTGGCAGGAACGCGCCTCAGGTGCCGACACGCGCATCGCCGATCTCGATCAGCGCCTCGATTCGGGCCGCCAGGCCGCGGCCGATCTGGAGGACAAACCCAAACGCATCGCGGCGCAGCGGCGCGATCTGGCCGACCGGCTCTCCGACGCGGAAAACGCGCTGCGCCAGGCCTCCGATGTACGCGCGGCGGCCGAGGAAACGCTCGCCGAACGCGCCCGGGGCCTGCGCCGCGCCGAAGCCGGCATGTCGGACCGCCGCGAGGAACGCGCCCGGCGCGAGGGCGTGGTCGAGCAGGCCCGCCAGGCCGGGACCGAGATCGCCCGCCAGATTCAGGAACGGCTCGAAACCGCGCCGGACGGCCTGAAGGACCGGGTCGCCGATCACGACACGCTGCCCGACGCCGGGGAACTCGAGGCGAAGTTCGCCAGGGTCGTGCGCGAGCGCGAGAACATGGGACCGGTCAACCTGCGCGCCGAAATCGAGGCGCAGGAGGTCGACGAACAGCTCTCGGTCATGCTGTCCGAACGCGAGGACCTCGAGGCCGCCATAGCCCGACTGCGCCGCGGCATCGGCGAGCTCAACCGCGAGGGCCGCGAGCGCCTGTTGATCGCCTTCCAGGAGATTGACGGCCATTTCCAGCGCCTGCACAAACGGCTGTTCGGCGGTCATGCACGGCTCACCATGGTCGATTCGGACGATCCGCTGGAAGCGGGCCTTGAGATCGAGGCAAGCCCGTCGGGCAAGAAGATGCAGTCCCTCTCGCTGCTCTCGGGCGGCGAGCAGGCGCTGACCGCCATGGCACTCATCTTCGCGCTCTTCCTGACCAATCCCTCGCCGGTCTGCGTGCTCGACGAGGTCGATGCGCCGCTCGATGACTCCAATGTCGACCGCTTCTGCGACCTGCTCGACGAGTTTGCCAACTCCGGCAACACCCGGTTCCTGATTATCACCCACCACAGGCTCACGATGGCGCGCATGGACCGTCTGTTCGGTGTCACCATGAGCGAGCCCGGCGTCTCCCGGCTCGTCTCGGTCGATCTGGCCGCGGCGGAGCAGCTCCGCGCCATTGCGTGACCATCTCAACCCTTTGAAATCATTGTGTTATTCGGGAATCGAAAGAGTCTCCCGGTGTCCTTGACACGACATGGGAGCCTCCGTATGTTTCGTCCGCTCTTTCGCCTGGTTCCGGGTGCTCCGCGCATGACGAAGGGCGGTGGTCATGACCAAGCAGGACTGTCCGTCAGATCTTTCCGACTTGCAGCAGCGGATCGCCGCCGTACGCGAACGGGAGGACGCCGCCAGACGGCCCGATTCCCGGAAGCGCGCGACAGCGACCGGCTACGGCATGGCTATCCGGTTGGCGATGGAGATGGTTGCGGCCCTGGCCGTGTCCGTCTTTCTGGGTCTCTGGATTGACGGCGAGTTGGGCACCGCGCCCCTGTTTCTCATGATCCTGCTGGTCATGGGCATGGGGGCCGGATTTATCAACGCTTACAAGGCCGTAAGCGGCTTTACACACGGATCGCTCCGCGCTCCGAAGAACGACGAGAAGAACGACAAAGAGGACCGGGCGGGTGGCGACTGACTCTCACGGCGATGGCGGACACAGCCCTCTCGAGCAGTTTGCTGTTTCGAAGATCATCGGGATCGACATCGGCGGTCTGTCGTTCCACATCACCAACTCCGTCGTCTGGATGATGGCCGCCACGGTCCTGATCATTGCCTTCACCACGATCTTCATGCAGAAGCGCGCTCTTGTTCCGGGCCGGATGCAGTCCCTGGTCGAAGTCTCTTACGAGTTCATCGCCAACATGATTCGCGACAATGTCGGGAGCGAGGGCCGGCCCTTCTTCCCGTTCATCTTCACGATCTTCATGTTCGTGCTGTTCTGCAACATGCTCGGTATGCTGCCCTACAGTTTCACGGTAACGAGCCAGATCATCGTGACCTTCGCACTCGCCTTCACCGTCTTCATCGGCGTCACCATCGTCGGCTTCGTGAGGCACGGCCTTGGCTTCTTCGGATTTTTCCTGCCCCACGGCGTGCCGGGTTTCCTCGCACCTCTCGTCATCCCGATCGAGGTGCTGAGCTACCTGATCCGCCCCGTCAGCCTGGGTCTGCGTCTGTTCGCAAACCTGACTGCCGGCCACACCATGCTCAAGGTGTTCGCGGGCTTCATCGCCCCGCTGGGTGCCTTCTACATCCTCCCGGGTGCGATCCCGATGGCGGCGACCATCGGCCTCACCCTTCTCGAATTCGCGATCGCGTTCCTGCAGGCCTATGTCTTTGCAGTGCTGACCTGCATCTATCTGCACGACGCGATCCACATGCACTGAATCAACGGTGCTCTCGGGGGCGCTCCCGGGAACGCCACAACAAACCTCAAAGGACCAGGGAAGAGGACATTGATCATGGAAGCTGAAGCTGCAAAGCTCATTGGTGCCGGTCTGGCCGTGATCGGCCTTGGCGGCGTCGGTGCCGGTATCGGCAACATCTTCGCCTCAATGATTTCGTCGGTCGGCCGCAACCCGGCCGCGGCGGGTAACGTCCAGGGCTTCATGTGGATCGGCTTCGCGCTGGTCGAGGCCGTGGCGCTCTACGCGCTGCTCATCGCGCTTCTGCTGCTCTTCGTGTTCTGATCGCCGCGCCGGACCGTCTGACGGGTCCGGCGCATGTTCTTTCCGAACAGGAAGGCTCGAAGCCATGCCTCAGTTGGAATTCTGGCACTTTCTGCCGCAGTTTTTCTGGCTCGTCGTTTGTTTCACGATCCTCTACTGCGTGATGGCCTTCGTCGCACTGCCGCGCATCGGCAGCGTGCTGGCCAAGCGCAAGGAGAAGGTCGAAACCGACCTCGACGCTGCCGAGAAGGCCAGGTCGCAGGCCGATGCGGCGCTGGAAGCCCACGAGGCTTCGCTGACCGGCGCCCGTGACGAAGCCCATGCCGTGATCGCGGCGGCCTCGGAAGCCGGTGCCAGGGCGGCCGAAACGCGCAACCGCGAGCTCGACGCCGAGATCGCCGGGCAGATCGAGGAAGCCCGGCGCGCTATCGCCGACGCCAGGTCCGAGGCCATGGACAACCTGACCGGCATGGCAGCCGAAGCGGCACGCGATGCGACCGCCAGGCTGATCGGTGTCGAGGTCTCCGAAGACGACGTCAACAGGGCCGTCGCGGCCTCCAGGGAGGCCTGAGGATGGACAAGCTCTTTGCGGATCCGACCTTCTGGGTCGCAATCGGTTTCTTCGCGGCCATTGCAATCGTCTGGAAGCCACTCTCCAGGATGATTCTGGGCGGCCTCGATCGCCGTAGCGAGAAGATCGCAAGCGCGCTCGACGAGGCCCGTCGCCTGCGCGAGGAGGCCCAGGAACTGCTGGCGTCCTACGAGCGCAAGCAGCGTGAGGCCACCAGGGAAGCCGAGGGTATTGTCAACCAGGCGCGCGAGGAAGCGGACCGTTTGACCAGGCGGGCCGCCGAGGATCTCGAGAATCAGGTCGCGCGCCGCCGACAGCAGGCCATGGACCGTATCGGCCAGGCCGAGGCGGACGCTGTGCGCGAGGTTCGCACAAGCGCGGTCGATCTGGCGCTGAAGGCCACCCGCAAACTGCTTGACGACAGGATCGGTGAAGCCGAACAGGCCAGGCTGGTCGACGACGCAATCGCCGAGGTCGCCAGGCGGCTGCACTGAGTTCCCGGGAGAGTTCCTAGGAGAGTTCCCAGCATATCCGGAGGCAAATCCGGACCCCGAAAGGGCATCGGCGCCAACGCCGGTGCCCCTCGTCTTCCCGAAGAGATCGAGGCACGTGTCTGGCCAGTGACGCTCTGACGGATGGGGGCTTCCGCCCGGTGACCTCCGGGAGGCCATCGCAACGATTATCGATAGCTTGACGCCACAGCACGGCACGAACGTCTTCGCCGCCGGGGATAACAATGATCGTTCAATGTCAATCGATGTCGAGCGGGGGCAGGGTGTTCACGATTTTCACGGTCTCCAGGCTGACGGTGATGACACGCCGGAACAGGTCGAGCGGGTAGCGGGGATCGCCCATGGTCTCGTTGGCAAAGTCGTTGGCATCGTTGACGATGCCGCTGGCCTTGTCGGTCTTCACCGCCTGCCGTTGCATCACCCATTCGAGTGCGGGCCTGCCGTTGACGATGTAGTCCCAGGCTTCCGGCGGAATGTCCGTGATGACGATGTGCTCGTTGTAGATGACCGTGGTTCTGTCCTTCTCCCGTCCCTTGCCGCCGAACTTCATCTTCCTCACCCGGTAGAACGCGACCGGATCGGTCCGGGCCTCCGTTATCAGGCGGTGGTCGCCTTCCCTGAAGGTGACCGCAAAGGGCTCGACGCTGCCGAAATTCACATGCAGGTCGCCAAGGGCGCGGCCCGCATCGCGGAAGGCGGCAAAATCCTCGAAGCGCTTCACCGGCGGAATGCGCGGCAGGGCCTTGGCGAGGTTGTTTCCGAAGCGTGTGCGATAGTCGGGCGCATGAAGCAGGCCATAGATATAGTAGAAGAGGTCTTCCTTGCCGATGTCCCGACCGGGATAGGCGGCGCGGAACGGTGCCAGCCCCGCATCGGCAATGGCCTCGCGGCGGGTGAGGTCATGGCCGGTTTCGGTCTCCCCGCCGCTCAAGAGACCGCCCTCCGGCCCTGCCTGCTCGTAGAGGTAGAGCGGGAAGCACTGGCCTTTTTCTATCGTGTCAAAATTGGGCACCGCGTCCGTCATCAGTGCTGAAAACCCGGCCCCCGCTCCGGTGCCCGAGACCTGGATGACCCTGTTTTTTGCCTCCGCATGGGGGAAGATGCGCGGCATCCGGTAGACCATCTCATTCAAGCGGCGGTCAAAATAAAGCCATTGTTTGTGAAACGGGCGATAGAGGCTGGGAACGATGTTCCCCGCGTCGAATGCTATCCTGCGGCCCTTCTTCAGGTCCTGTTTCAGGGCGCGGCTCCAGTTGATTGCCCTGGAGTCGGTGTTGACGAAGCCATCCACATCGGGCTTTCCCCGGCCTCGGCATGGCGGTCAGCTTCGGCGTTGTAGAATTCGATCATGCGGGCCATGTTGTCCATGAGTTTCCTGTGGCTCGACTGGATGCACCATGCATCGCGGCTGGTGACAATTCCGCAGGAGTAATTCCCGAATATCGCCATATCGGCTGACGTCTTGTCACCCATTGCAGGGAAACGCTCGAAGCTCCGGTCCACCTGATCGAGCCAGTCGTTGTTCGCGTCCGGCGTAATCTGTGTCCAGTTCCCGGCCTGTGTGATGCCATCGATCGAACGGAAGTCCCGGATAAGGCCCAGCTTCTGTTCGCGGTCGAGATCGTCGCCGATGTCGTGGAAACGGATGTGCCCGTGTTCCGTCGCCCCGGGGTTCTTGACCAGAATGGCAATGGATGTGCCGGTCATGCTGGCCGATCCGAAGATGTTCCCCCCTTCCCCGGCAGCCCCCTTCGAGAGCATATCCTTGCGGATGTCGCCCCGCAGGTGGAACACATAAAGATCGCTGAACTCCTCGGCCAGACACGCGCGCAGACCGTCCATCGCATTGCCATCAATCCAACCCGCATTGGTGACAAAGGCCATCACGCCCGCATCCCCGATCCGGTCGCTGGCCCAGCGGAAGGCGCGGATGTAGCTGTCATAAAGGTTTTTCTTCAGCACAGCATTGGAACGATCCGCGTAGGTGTCCCTGATCCTGGCGTCGAGGTTTTCGTATTTCAGATTCTTTGCATTATCGTTTTCTTTCTTCTGCCCGGCAGAATAGGGCGGGTTGCCTACGATCACCCGGATATCGAGTTTCTTCTGCCGCGTCCGGCGTTCCGAATTGTCGGGCAGCAGGTCGGCGATCATGTCGCGTTCCTGTTCGTACATCTGGAACGTGTCGGTCAGCGCGATACCGGTAAAGGGCTCGTAGGGCGCGTTGTCCGACAATGCGCCATGGGCCCGTTCACGATACACGGTCTCGATATTGATGGCCGCGATGTAATAGGCCAGCAGCACGATCTCGTTGGCGTGAATCTCACAGGCGTATTTGTGCGCCATTTCTTCGGGCGCGATCAGGTCCGACTGCAGGAGCCGGGCGATGAAGGTGCCCGTGCCGGTGAAGGGGTCGAGGATATGCACACCCCTCGATCCCAGTGTCTGGCCGAACTGAGCCTTCAGCACGTCATTGACCGAACGGAGGATGAAGTCCACCACCTCGACCGGCGTGTAGACGATGCCCAGCCGCCCGGTCAGGTGCGGAAAGGCATTGCGGAAGAACCGGTCGTATAGATCGGCGATCAGCCTCTGGCGCCCGTCGGCGGTGACCACATCTTCGGCGCGGCGCGCCACGCTGGCATAGAACCGGTCCAGGTCTGTCGTTTCCTTTGCCAGATTGTGGCCATGCAACTGTTCCAGCACGGTTTCCATGGCACGCGATACCGGGTTCTGTGCCGTAAAGGCGTTGTCCCCGAAGAGCGTGTCGAAGACAGGCTTCGCGATGAGATGCTGGGCCAGCATCTCGATGGCCTCCGCCTCGGTGATCGACGGGTTCAGGTCGTCGCGCAGTTCCTCAAGGAACGCCAGGAAGGCCTGCCGCGCCGGGCCGTCACAGGCAACGATGGTCCCGATGCGTGTGATGTGCGTGCCGGCAATCCGCGCGATATCCCCGGTCCAGGTTTCCCAGTAGTCGCGGGTGCCGCATTTCTCGACAATCCTCGCCATGATGGCGCGGGTTACGGCGTCGAATGCCAGCTCGTACTGGGGTTCCGGGTTATGGATGTACCGGGCTCCCGGGTCACGGCCCCCGCGCCCTTCCTTCCCGGTCCCGCCGGTGGAGAAATCCTCGACAACGGCGGTCACCGCATCGAGTTCCGCCACACGTATCAGGGCGATCCGGTCGCTGATATCCTCGCCGATGCGGGCCTGGTTGATGCGCGCATCGAGCCGTTCGTCATGGGCGCGCAGCGCGTTCAGGATCTGCCAGATCACCCGGTAGCGCTCATTGTCATTGAGCGCCTCCTCGGGGCTGATGTCGGGCGGAATGGCAACGGGCAGGATGACATAGCCCAGCGTCTTGCCTTCGGCCCGGCGCATGACGCGGCCCACCGACTGCACCACTTCGATCTGGCTCTTGCGCGGATGCATGAACAGGATCGCATCCAGGGCAGGCACGTCCACCCCTTCGGACAGAACCCTTACGTTGGTCAGGATGCGGCAGGTGTCCTCGCCTGCCTCTTCACGGAGCCAGTCCAGCCTCTCCTCGCGCGCCGAAGCATTGAATTTGCCGTCGATATGGCGCACCTCGGTGGTGATGTGCCGGACATCCTCGCCGGAGTCGCTGGTGTATTCGGCAACCACCTGCGCAAACTCCTTCTCGACGATGCGGGAGGCGGCAATTTTGTCGCAGAACACCAGCGCCCGCTTCATGGGGCAGGTATCGTCCTTCATGCCCTCCTTCGCCAGCGCCTTGTAGCAGCCGACGATCTTGGTCGCGTCGCCCAGCGTCAGTTCGGGCCCGTCGCGCAGGCGGTTCTGCACAGTCGTCGAGACCAGCCTTTCGTCCACCGCCAGCACGACCACCTTGTAATCGGTCAGCAGCCCGTCCTCCACCGCCTGGCCAAAGCCCAGATGGAACAGTGTCTCGCCGAACATCTCCGCGTCATCCATCGAGGCGAGGGCGGCCTCATGGTCGTCCGCCTTCCGCTTCGCCCCTTCCCCGAAGATACGCGGCGTCGCCGTCATGTAGAGCCGCTTGCGGGCCGACACGTGTTCGTTGCGGTGGATGCGCACGAAGGCGCTGTCGTCCTCCCCCTTGAGCGTGACGCCCGTGGTGCGGTGCGCCTCGTCGCAGATCGCGAGATCGAACGCCGGCAGGCCGTGGTCCTTCTGCGCGCGGGTCAGCACGTCGATGGAGTGATAGGTGGCAAAGACCACCGTCATCCGCTCCGCCGGGGCACCGGCCACCTGACCGGCGAGCCGGTCCGCATCGGTCGTGGCCGGAAAGGCCAGGTCATGCACGGTCAGGTCGAGGCTGTCGGGGTCCGGCCGCCTCTTGCCCACCGCCTGATCCGAGCAGACCGAAAAGGCGGTGAAGTCCTGCGCACAGTCGGTCTTCCATTCGCGCACCGTCTGCGACATCAGCGCCAGCGACGGCACCATGCAGAGCACACGCCCGCCACGCCCCGCCATGGTCTCGGCAATCGCAAGCGCGGTGAAGGTCTTGCCCGTGCCACAGGCCATGATCAGCTTGCCGCGGTCGGCGTCTGCAAGACCCTTGGTCACCGCCTGCAGCGCATTGCGCTGGTGGTCGCGCAGCTCCTTCTTCGGCGCGAGGCTGACCGTGCCGCTGCGCAGGAACCGCGACCAGTCGATGCCGCTGGCCTCCAGCTCGCCAAGCCCGATCCGGTTCCAGTTCTTCGAGAGGTTTTCGAGCGTTTCCTTCGCATTTCGCCCGAAGCCGTCCTGGCTCGTGTCAACAATAATCAGGCGGGTGAACGTCTCGTTTCCCGCCGCCGAGATGAAGCTGTCGATCGCGGGCTTGGAGATGCGCCCGCCGCGCTCCAGAAACTTGCACTGGATCGCCGCATGGCCCGAGCCGTCGGCATGTGTCGCCACCAGATCGATCCCGATGTCGGTCCTCGCCCGGCCCTGCGCCTCGGCCCACTCGCCATAGGGCTTCACATCCGACCAGAACTGTTTCTGCACCGGATCGTGCAGAAGATAGGCGCGCACAACCCGCTCGAAACAGTCGCCCTTCTCGCGTTCCGAACGCGCCTCGGCGCGAAATCGCTCCAGAATGTCGCGCAGCGACATTGCGCCCGGCTCCGCCGCCGGGCCGCCATCTGTCACCGCCCTGACGTCATGCCGTGGATCTTGTTCGTCTTTGTCCGTTCCCGTCATAACCTTTTCCGTCATACTGGGCTCCACAATGTGCGGCCGCGTGGCGGAGGGAGCGGGATTCGAACCCGCGAGGGCTTTCACCCAACACGCTTTCCAGGCGTGCGCCTTGAACCGCTCGGCCATCCCTCCGGAAGGGTGCGAGCCTAGAACGTCTTCATCTCAAGCTGAATGGAAAAAGGGGGCCCCCATTCGTTCCGCCACATGATTCTGTACCCACAAGTCACACGGGAAGCAGATATGGCGCGTTGTTACGGATTGGACCTTCGCCACCGCAGGATATGACCGCGATCAAATTGAATCTGCTCTAGGCAGCCCGGTTTGTCTCCGGTTGCGGTCGCCAAGTCAGCACCGGATGGCGGGCTGCCGCCGTTTCGTCCAGGCGGCTCCAGGGTGCCAGATGCGGTGCGTCGTGGAACCACGCGGCGTCGCCCGACTGTGCGCGCTCCATGAGGTGCAGCATGGTGTCGCAGAAGAGGTCGAGGCTCTGCCTGCTTTCGGTCTCGGTCGGTTCGATCAGCATGGCACCGTGCACGACCAGCGGGAAGTACATGGTCATCGGGTGAAAACCCTCGTCGATCATTGCCTTGGCGAGGTCGAGCGTGCTGACGTCGGTGTCCCTCAGCGTGTGATCGTCGAACAGGCACTCGTGCATGCAGGGGCCGGGGAACGGCAGGTTGTAGGCACCCTTGAGGCGCGCCATGACGTAGTTGGCGTTGAGCACCGAATCCTCGGCGACCTGGCGCAGGCCGTCCGAGCCGTGGCTCATCATGTAGGCCAGGGCACGCACGAACATGCCCATCTGGCCGTGGAATCCGCGCAGCCGGCCAAAAGACTTGCCGGTCGCATCCTGTTCCACCAGCGACCACGATTCGCCGTCGGCCACGACGCAGGGCAGCGGCGCATAGGGCACGAGCGGCTCCGACAGAACCACGGGCCCGCTGCCCGGCCCGCCGCCGCCGTGCGGCGTCGAGAAGGTCTTGTGGAGGTTGATGTGCATGGCATCGACACCGAGGTCGCCGGGCCTGACCCGGCCGACGATGGCGTTGAAGTTCGCACCGTCGGCATAGAAAAAGGCGCCTGCGTCATGGATCAGCTCGGCCACCTGGACGACCTCGTCCTCGAACAGGCCGCAGGTGTTGGGGTTGGTCAGCATGAGCGCTGCGACATCCTCATCGAGCGCTTCCCTGAGCACCTCGACATCAATGCGCCCGCGCGCATTGGCGGGGATCGACTCGACCTTGTAGCCGCACAGCGCCGCCGTCGCCGGGTTCGTCCCGTGGGCCGATTCGGGCGCGAGAACGCGCTTGCGCGCATCGCCCCGGTCGGTCAGCGCGGCCCGGATCGTCATGAGCCCGGCGAGCTCGCCATGGGCACCCGCGGCCGGCGACATCGCCACACCCGGCATGCCCGTCAGCGTGCAGAGCCAGTGGGCCAGCGTGCCGATCAGTTCCAGGCAGCCCGTCACCGTCTGTTGCGGCTGCAGGGGATGCGCCATCGCAAAGCCTGGCAGACGCGCCACCTTCTCGTTGAGCCGGGGGTTGTGCTTCATCGTGCACGAGCCCAGAGGGTAGAGCCCGGCATCGATCGCGTAGTTCTTCTGGGAGAGCCGGGTGAAGTGGCGCACCACCTGGGGTTCCGACACACCGGGCAGGCCTATCCGGCCTGCGCGTTCCAGGCCGCCGAGCTTCAGGGCCAGGCCCTCGGGCTCCGGCAGGTCGACACCCGTGCGGCCGTCGGCATCCTGTTCGAACAGCAGTGGTTCGTGCATCACAAGGCCACGATGGCCCGAGGACGTCATCTGGGTCATGACAGCACCTCCCCAAGACGGTCGGCGAGCGCTGTGATCTCATCCGGTGTCGTCATCTCGGTCGCCGCCACAACCATCAGCTCGGCCACGTCGTCTCTCCCCGGCATGAAGCGCGAGAGCGGAACGCCGCCCAGAACGCCGCGCGCGGCCAGGGCATCGACCACGCCGGCCGCCGGTTTCGACAGCCGCACCGTGAACTCGTTGAAGTAGCTCTCGTTCAGCACCGTCACACCGTTGACCGCAGCGAGCGCCGCCTCGGTTCGCAACGCCGCCTCATGATTGAGATGGGCCAGGCGCGTCAGACCGGCCTCACCGAGCAGCGACAGGTGGATCGTGAAGGCAAGGGCACAGAGGCCGGAGTTCGTGCAGATGTTGCTGGTCGCCTTTTCGCGGCGAATGTGCTGTTCGCGCGTCGAGAGTGTGAGCACATAGCCGCGCCGCCCGTCGACATCGGTGGCCTCGCCCGAGAGTCGGCCCGGCATCTGGCGCACGTACTTCTCGCGGGTTGCGAAGAGGCCAAGGTAGGGGCCGCCGAAACCCGTGGGATTGCCGAGCGACTGGCCTTCGCAAACAACGATGTCAGCGCCCATCTCGCCGGGGGGGGTGACAAGGCCGAGCGAGACCACCTCGGTCACCACGGCAACCAGAAGCGCGCCCGCGGCGTGGCAGGCATCGGCCAGGACACGAAGATCACGCAGCCGGCCCATGACGTCGGGCGTCTGAACGACGACACAGCTCGTGTTCCCGTCGATCAGCGCCGCGAGGTCCTGGACGCCTTCAGGGTTGAGCTCCTGGCTCGCGATCTCGAAGTCGCCGTAGCGCGCGTAGGTCTCGACGGTCTCGCGGTAATGCGGATGAAGCCCGCCCGACAGCACCGCCCTGTGACGTCGTGTGACGCGGTTGGCCATCAGCACCGCTTCGGCCGCGCCCGATGCGCCGTCGTACATTGAGGCGTTGGCCACATCCATGCCGGTCAGCATCGCAACCATGGTCTGGAACTCGAACAGCATCTGCAGCGTGCCCTGACTCACCTCGGGCTGATAGGGTGTGTAGGAGGTGAGGAACTCGCCGCGCTGAATCAGGGCATCGACCGTGGCCGGAATGTGATGGCGATAGGCACCGCAGCCGACGAAGCTCGGCGTATTGCCGCCATGCAGGTTCTTCGCCGCCATCGCTCCCAGGGCGCGCTCGACGGCAAGTTCGCCCTGATGGGGCGGCAGGTCGACCGGGCCGTCGAGCCAGACATCGTGCGGCACGTCCACGTAGAGGTCGTCCATGCTGCCGGCGCCGATCACATTCAGCATGGCCCGGCGGTCGGAGTCGGTATGGGGCAGGTAGCGCATCAGTCGAGCTCCGCCAGAAATTCCTGATAGGCCTTCTCGTCCATCAGCTCCTTGAGCTGGGCGGGGTTGTCGACACGCATGCGAACGAACCAGCCCGAGCCATAGGGCTCAGCATTCACCTGGGCGGGGTCTTCGGAGAGCGTTTCGTTGACCTCGACGATCTTGCCGTCGAATGGCGCGTAGACCTCGCTGGCCGCCTTGACCGACTCGACGACGCAGGCTTCCTCGTTCCGGGTCACGCTGCGCCCGGTCTCCGGCAGTTCGACGAAGACGACGTCGCCCAACTGCTTCTGGGCATGGTCGGAAATGCCGATCGTGGCGATGTCGCCGTCGACCGCCACCCACTCGTGATCCTTGCTGTAAAGTCTGTCGCTCATGTCTGGTCTCCCTCAACCTCTGTGATAACCCGGTGGTACGAAGGGCAGTGCGGCCACCTCGGCGGCAACTCCCCTGCCCCGCAACTCAAGCTCCAACGCCGTGCCCGGCGTGGCATGGTTCGCATCGACATATCCCATGGCGACCGGCCCGCCGACGGTGGCACCGAAGCCGCCGCTGGTGACATGCCCGATCTCACGGCCGTCGCCGTCCCGGACGGCCGCGCCTTCACGCACCGGCGCCCGGCCCTCGGGCCGGATGCCGATACGCTTCCGCGACGGACCGTTGCGAAGCTGCTCCTGAACGACCGTTGCGCCGGGAAAGCCGCCTTCGGTGCGCCGCCGCTTCTGGATGGACCAGGCGAGCCCGGCCTCGACCGGCGTCGTCGTTCTATCGATGTCGTGCCCGTAGAGGCAGAGCCCGGCCTCAAGTCTGAGGCTGTCGCGTGCGCCCAGCCCAACCGGCTCGACCTCGTCCTCCTCCAGGAGACGACGCGCCAGAACCTCGGCCGCGTGGCCCGGGACGGAAATCTCGCAGCCGTCTTCGCCGGTGTAGCCCGAGCGGCTGATCAGCAGGCGCTCGCCCTGCCAGGTCCAGGTCGCCGCCTGCATGAAGGTCAGCTGCGCGACCTCGGGGATGAGGCGCGCCATCACGCCGATCGCCCCGGGCCCCTGCAGGGCAATCAGCGCCCGGCTCTCCAGCACCTCGATCTCGCAGTCGCCGGACAGATGTTTCTGCATCAAGGCGAGGTCGTCGGCCTTCGTCGCGGCGTTGACCACCATGTAAAGGTGATCGCCCATGCAGGTGATCATCAGGTCGTCGAGAATACCGCCCTGTTCGTTGGTGAACTGGGTGTAGCGTTGCCGGCCCGGCTTCAGGTTGACGATATCGGCCGGCACAAGCCGTTCCAGCGCCGCGGTGACGGTCCCGAGCGGCGCGCCGCCCCTGGCGGTCAGCCGCATCTGTCCCATGTGTGAGACATCGAACAAGCCTGCCGCGCTGCGTGTGTGCTTGTGTTCGGTGATGATGCCGGACGGAAACTGCACCGGCATGGCGTAGCCCGCAAAGGGCACGATGCGCGCGTCACGCTCCCGGTGAAGGCCGAGCAAGGGGGTCGTCAGCAGGTCGTCATCCGTGTTCACCCGAACACCTCCGCGCAACAGCAACAGCCGGCGTGTACGCCACGCCTGCGTTGCCCCCTCTGTCGCACGACCTGAGAGTGTTCGCCGGCCGAGCCGGCTTTCCCCTTCGGTGAGACGGCACAAGACGCCGCCTGCTCTCCAGAGTGGCCATCCTGCTGCGGTCCGTTTGCCTGAGAGTTTCCGGGGCAGGTTGCTCCTTCGGCACCGGTCATCACCGGTCTCTCCCGCAGCATTCAGCGGCCATGTCTATTATCGGTGCTGGGCGACGCCAGGGCAACCGCATTCACGCGACCGTGATAACGACCGGTGTGGCGGGGCCGGTGTGGCGGGATCGGCGACCGATCCCGCCGGCGTCCGAACGCTAGAACACCTGCAGCGCCCGGCTCTCGCCAAGCTGCTCCGGGGTCAGCTGGTAGCCGATATAGATGGTGTAGAACGACGCGTCGGAGATCTTCGCATAGCGCAGGCTCTGGAAGACGTCCTCAATGTGGCCGATCTCGAGCGCATCGCCCGGAAACGCGATGTCGATGGCGAAGACCTGCTTGGCCAGGACGTTGCCCTCCGGATCGGCGACCGCGACAAAATAGGGCAAGCGGGCCACGGGTCCCTCCGCCGCCGGTCCGCGCAGGGCGCGCACGGCGAAGCGCACCTCGACGTCGACCCGATTTTCCTCGGAATAGTAATCGCAGACCCAGTCGACCGCACCGATGGCAGCGTCGAAACGGACGTCGAGCATGTCGCGGCCCTCGCCCGGCGCGTAGAGCGTAAGTTCGGAGGCTTCGTCGACGATCAGAACCTGGGGACAGGTCAGAACGACAGTCGCTTCGCCTCCGGTATCGCAGGCGGCCAGTGCCAGAAGCGCCAGCAGGGGCAACGCAAAGCGTCGACGGGACCGTTGTCCGGACGTCATCGGCACCGGCAACAGATCAGAGCCTGTTGTGTGTGCCGTCGCAGAACGGCTCGCTGCCGCTGTGCTTGCAACCGCAGAACCAGACGGTCTTGTCTTCCTCGGCCGTGTAGATGCAGGGCTTCATGCCAACAGCCTTGTGGGCACCGTCGCAGAACGGCTGGGTCGCGCTGCGCCCGCAGCGGCACCAGAAATACTTCTCTCCCGCCTTGATCCCGACCTTGTAGGGGCCCTTTTGGGCAATCACGACCTCGTCGCTCATGTCTCGTCCTTCCATGATGGCAAGGGAACGGTTATGTGAAAGTGGCGCTACCATAGTGGCGCAGAGGTCCGTGAACAAGCTCGCGAAGGGGCGCGCGCTGCAACACTGGCCTGCAAAACCGAACGAGGAAAACGACGCGATGAACGTGCTCCGGGAGCGGCCAGCCATGCATGTCCTGCTTGCCAGTCCCCGCGGCTTCTGTGCGGGTGTCGACCGTGCGATCCAGATTGTCGAACAGGCGATCGAACAGTACGGCGCGCCGGTCTACGTCCGCCACGAGATCGTGCACAACCGCTTTGTCGTCGAGGCGCTGGAGGAGAAGGGCGCCATCTTCGTTGAGGAACTCGACGAGATTCCCGATGACGATCGGCCTGTCGTGTTTTCGGCCCATGGCGTGCCGAAGGCCGTGCCGGCGGAGGCCAGGAGGCGCGATCTGTCTTACCTTGATGCGACCTGCCCGCTGGTCAGCAAGGTTCACCATGAGGCCGGGAAACATCATCGTGCCGGACGCAAGATGATCCTGATCGGCCATGCCGGCCATCCCGAGGTCGTCGGCACCATGGGCCAACTCCCCGGTGGCGCGATCATTCTGGTGCAGTCCGAGGACGAGGCCGAATCCGTTGCTGTCGATGACCCCGCGGCCCTCGCCTACATCACGCAGACGACGTTGTCGGTCGACGACACCGCCTCGATCGTGGAAATCCTGCGCCGGCGGTTTCCTGACATTCACGGGCCGCACCGTCAGGACATCTGCTACGCGACCACGAACCGGCAGGAGGCGGTGAAGGCCATCGCCGAACGCTGCGACCTCATGCTGGTGATCGGCGCGAGCAATTCGTCGAACTCCGTACGCCTGTTCGAGGTCGCCAGGACCTCCGGTGCCAGCAACGCCATGCTGATCGCCCGGGCGTGCGAGCTCGACCCCCATGTGCTCGATGGCGTGCGCACACTCGGCATCACCGCGGGTGCCTCCGCGCCTGAGATCCTTGTCGAAGAGGTGCTCGAGGCGCTGGGGCGCGACCACAACATTACCATCGAGGAGGTCGAGGTCACCCGCGAGAATGTTCACTTCAAGCTGCCCCGCACGCTGGCCGGCTGACGCGTTCGTCACATGGCCGTCTACACCGACGTCGCCGCAGAGGAACTTGAGGCCTTCCTCGCCGACTACGATCTGGGCTCGCTGCTCTCGCTGAAGGGCATTGCGGAAGGCGTGGAGAATTCCAACTACTTCGTCATGACCGATGCGGGCCCGTTCATTCTGACCCTCTACGAGAAGCGGGTCAGCGCCTGCGACCTGCCGTTCTTCCTGGGTCTGATGGATCACCTCGCACGGCAGGGTTTCCCCTGCCCGACCCCGATCAAGGACCGCAGCGGTGCGGCGCTCAAGGAGCTGAACGAACGTCCGGCGGCGCTCATCAGCTTTCTGAAGGGGCTGTCGCCACGCCGCGTCTCGGTCGAGCATTGCGCAGCAGTCGGCCGCACGCTGGCCGAGATGCACATCAAGGGCGCCGATTTCAGCATCAAGCGTCCCAACGCCCTTTCACTCGCCGGCTGGCAGAAGCTGGCTGACGGCTGTCGAGGCCAGGGCGACGGTGTAGCGCCCGGCCTGTGCGATGAGATTGCCGCCGAACTCGAGGTGATGCAGGCACAGTGGCCGGCGGATCTCCCAGCCGGAATGATCCACGCGGACCTCTTCTGTGACAACGTCTTCTTCGACGGCGGCCAGCTCTCGGGCGTGATCGACTTCTACTTCGCCTGCAACGACCTTCTGGCCTACGACGTAGCGATCTGTCTCAACGCCTGGTGCTTTGAGAACGCGCACGAGTTCAACGTAACGAAGGCGCGCGCCATGCTTGACGCCTATCGCCAGGTTCGCCCCTTCGAATCCGCCGAGATCGTCGCCCTGCCGTTGCTCGCGCGCGGCGCAGCCCTGCGATTCCTGCTCACCCGGCTGTTCGACTGGCTGCATCCGGTCGACGGCGCCCTGGTGACGCCGAAGGATCCGAGGGAATACCTCGCCAGGATGCGTTTCCATCGCGGCGTCGACAGCGCGGTCGCCTATGGATTGATGGACTCTTGAGCGAACCTGTCACGATTTACACCGATGGTGCGTGTTCGGGGAATCCGGGCCCCGGCGGCTGGGGTGTGCTCATGCTGTGGCGTGACGAGGAGAAGGAGCTGACCGGCGGTGCGTTCGAGACGACGAACAATCGCATGGAGCTCCTGGCCGCGATCCGTGCGCTCGAAGCGCTGAAGCGTCCGACCAGGGTGATCCTCCACACCGACAGCACCTATGTGAAGGACGGCATCACGTCCTGGCTGCCGCGCTGGAAGACCAACGGATGGAAGACCTCGGCCAGGAAGCCGGTGAAGAATACTGACCTCTGGCAGGCGCTCGACGCCGCGGCCGAACGCCACGAGATCGACTGGCGCTGGGTCAAGGGACACGGAGGCGATCCCGGAAACGAGCGGGCCGACGACCTCGCGCGTCAGGGCCTGGCGCTCTATCTCGGAGAAATCTGAAAGAACGTTCTGTTTTGTTGTTGCCTCGGTCGCTGGGCGTGTGAGGCAAACGAAACAGGACAACGAGCGCTCCAGGATGGCTCTGAGCGCCCGGTTCTTCGTCAGCCGAGCTGCTCGAGCATCGTCTCGGCGCTCGTCGAGCCGTAGCCCTCTTCGTCGACGTTGAGCTGCTGGACGACACCGTTGTCGACCAGGATCGAGAAGCGTTTCCCGCGCATGCCGAAGGCGACGCCCGAGAGGTCGAGCTCGAGGCCCAGCGCCCTGGAGTAGTCGGCAGCGCCATCGGCCAGCATCATGACCTTGTCGCCCACGTTCTGGTCGTCGCCCCAGGCGCCCATGACGAAGGCGTCATTGACCGCCATGCAGGCAATCGTATCGACACCTTTGGCCTTCAATGCATCGTGGTGCAGCACGAAGCTCGGCAGGTGCCTGGCCGAGCAGGTCGGCGTAAAGGCACCCGGCACCGAGAACAGGACGACCTTCTTGCCGTCGAACAGTTCGCTGGTGCTGACCTCGGACGGTCCGTCGGCCGTCATGATGTGCATGGTGCCCTGGGGCATGGTGTCACCGACCTTGATCGTCATCGCTCTTCTCTCTCCCTGGTGAATAGCGGCCCTGGCGTTGCCGGGTCCGCTCTGATATGGCCCCGCGCCGTGCCACACTCAAGCCACGATTCGGTGGCGCAATTCGATACATATACCGCTGGTCTTGAACCGGCCACGGGGTATCCTGTTACCGGTTGGGGCGAGGGTTGGGGCGAGCCGCAACGGAACGGGAGTGCGAATCAATGGCCGATGACGGCTATCTCGAAGGACGTTGCCTGATTGCCATGCCCACAATCGGCGATCCTCGCTTTGACCGGACGCTGATCTACATGTGCGCCCACAGCGCCGACGGGGCCATGGGCCTTGTGGTCAACAAGCCTCTCGAGGACTTCTCCTTCGCCGCGCTCCTGGGGCAGATGGGGATCGAGGTGCGCAGCACGGCCGACGCCATCCGCCTTCACTTCGGCGGGCCCGTGGAGACGGGCCGGGGCTTCGTGCTGCACAGCGATGACTACATGCACGACGGCACCCTGCAGATCGCGACCGGTGTGGCGCTGACCGCAACCATCGACGTGCTCAAGGCCATGGCCTGCGGCGACGGGCCTCAGAGCAGCATTCTCGCGCTGGGTTATGCCGGCTGGGCGCCGGGCCAGCTCGACACCGAAATCCAGGCCAACGGCTGGTTGACCTGCGAGGCTGATCCGGAGTTGCTGTTCGGCGGCAATGTCGACGACAAGTGGCAGCAGGCGTTGTCGAGCATCGGCATCGATCCCGCGCTGCTCAGCACCGATGCCAGCGACATGGGCAGGCCGAACTAGGGCGCTTCCCGCTTCTGTCGTGCGATCCGCTCGCGCCATTCGGTATCGACCAGGGCGAAGAGCAGGTGATCGCGCCAGATGCCGTCGATCTTCAGGTAGCTTTGCGCCAGGCCTTCCATGCGGAAGCCGCGCGCTTCCAGAAGGCAGCGGCTCGGTTCGTTCGTCGGCAGGCAGGCGGCCTCCAGACGATGGAGGTCGAGACCGTCGAAGGCATGGCCAATCACCGGTTCGACCGCCTCGGTCATGTAACCCTGCCGGGCGTGGCGCTCGCCGATCCAGTATCCCAGGGTCGCGGCCTGGGCCACACCACGGCGAATATCGCTCAGCGTCACACCGCCGAGGAGCACGTCGTCCTCGGCGCGAAAAATGAGAAAGCTCTGGGCGATGCCCTGCTCGCGATCACGCGCCTGGGTCCTGAGTCGGCGGCGAAACGCGGCCTGGGTCAGAGCATCGCGCGGCCAGGTCGGTTCCCAGGGCTGCAGGAAGGCGCGGCTCTCATTGCGCAATCGCGCCCAGGCGCTCCAGTCATCCATCACGCCCTGGCGCAGAACCAGACGCCGGCTGGTGAGCTGCGTGCTGCCGGACTCGTTTGCAGGTTTGCGAAGAAGTCCGAACACCGGCGTCTCTAGTTGAAGCGGCTGGCGATGCGATCGTATTGACCGATGCCTTCCTTGGGCCCGATCGTCGCCACAGTCGGCGCGGGCTGATCGAGCAGGCGACCGGCGCAATCGCCAACATCCTGCGGGGTCACGGCATCCAGCCGCTCGACGACCTCGTCCTGCGGCATGGGCCGACCGTGGATCAGCATCTGGCGCGCCAGCACCTCGCAACGCGAGGTCGTGCTCTCGCGTGACATCAGAAGGCCTGCCTTGAGCTGGGTCCGGGCGCGTTCGATTTCCGCAACTTCGAGTCCATCGGCGGCGCGGACGAGCTCGTTGGCGATCACCTCGGACACCTCGGCACCATCCTCGTCGGCACAGCCCGCATAGATGCCGAACAGCCCGCCGTCGACGAAGGCCGAGTGGAACGCATAGATGGCATAGGCCAGTCCGCGCTTCTCACGAACCTCCTGGAAGAGGCGCGACGACATGCCGCCGCCCAGCGCGTTGGTGAAGAGCTGGACAGGGTAGTAGTGAGGGTCGTCAAAACCGAAGCCGTCGAAGCCAGCGATCAGATGAAGCTGCTCAACGTCGTCGTCCTGCCCGACGGTACCCCCGGCGTAACTCGCCGGTTCGGCAACATGGCCGTTCGACCGGCGCAAACCGGCGAACTGCTGCTCGGCCAGACGGACCAGCGCATCGTGGTCGACCCCGCCCGATGCCGCGAGGATCATGCTGTCGGCGGTGTAGTAGCGACCCATGAAGTCGAGCACCGACTGGCGCGTGAAACCCTCGACCCGTTCGGATGTGCCGAGAATCGAGCGGCCCATGGGCTGATCGGGGAAGGCACGCTCCTGGAAGAGGTCGAAGATCAGGTCATCGGGAGTGTCGTGAACCTGGGCAATCTCCTGCATCACGACCCAGCGCTCACGCTCCAGCTCGGTCTCATCGACCGCGGAGTTCTGCAGAATGTCGGCGAGCACATCGACTGCAAGCGGAACGTCGTTCTTCAGGACACGGGCGTAGTAGGCTGTGTGCTCACGCGACGTGTAGGCGTTCACGTGGCCGCCGACGTCCTCAATCTCCTGGGCGATCGCCTGGGCGTCACGCCGCGCAGTGCCCTTGAAGGCCATGTGTTCCAGGAGATGGGAAATGCCGTTGAGATCAGCGGGCTCGTCGCGCGCGCCGACATCGACCCAGACACCGACGGCAGCCGACTCGACCCCGTCGATCAAGTCTGTCGCGACACGCATACCGTTGTTCAGCGTGGTGACGTTAACAGTCATGATCCTCCCATGCCTCGCGCGGCGTCTTTGCGCGCTGTCACGAAGCCTTAACCAACAGAACTCCTTTACCGCGATTCGCGCGAAATGAAAGCCTGAACGGCGTCGAGATCGCTCGGTACGACGGTTGCCCTCTCGGGCAGGTCCATCACCCTTGCCAGTCCGGCCGGCATCTCTGGCCTGTGTCCAACAGCCGACGCGACCGCATCGGAGAACTTCGCGGGATGCGCCTGGGCGTGTGTGATGACCGGAACGGCGGGATTGACAGCACCCGTAGCACGTGCCGCGACGGTGCCGCAGGCCGTGTGAGGATCGACCGTAACACCGCGCTGCTCCTCCATGCGCCGGATCTCGGCACGGATACCCTCATCGTCGAGACGATGGCTCGCCATGAGCGCGGCAGCCCGGGCATGAGCGTCGGGCTGGACCTCGAACCCGCCCGACTGGGCCAGACGCGCCATCAGGCGGCCCGTCGCCTCGCTGTCGCGACCGTGCACCTCGAACAGCAAACGCTCGAAGTTGCTGGATACCTGGATGTCCATGCTGGGCGAGAGCGTCGGCACGACACCCGTCGGCCGGTACGAACCGCTGTCGAGAAAGCGATGGAGAATGTCGTTGGCATTGGTCGCCACAATGAGCCGTTCGATCGGCAGGCCCATCTGCTGCGCCACGTAGCCCGCAAACGCGGCGCCGAAGTTTGCCGAGGGGATCGCATAGGCAACCGGGCGGTCGGGCGCGCCGAGTCGCACGGCTGAAGCGACGTAGTAGGCCGCCTGCGCCATGACTCGCGCCCAGTTGATCGAGTTGACCGCCGCCATGTTGATCCGCTCACGGAATGCCTGATCGTTGAACATGGCCTTCACGAGCGCCTGACAGTCGTCGAAGGTTCCCTGGACGGCGATGCAGTGGACATTGGGCGCATCGACCGTGGTCATCTGGCGACGCTGGACCTCGCTGACCCGGCCTTCGGGAAACAGGATGAAGACGTCCATGTTGTCGCGCCCGGCACAGCCCGCGATCGCCGCCGATCCGGTATCGCCCGAAGTCGCGCCGACGATCGTGATGCGCTGGCCGCGGCGGTCGAGCGCACGGTCGAACAGGCGACCGAGAAGCTGCAGCGCGAGGTCCTTGAAGGCGAAGGTGGGACCGTGGAAGAGTTCCAGAAGCCAGTCGTTGTCGCCGGTCTGGATCATCGGAACGACGGCCGGGTGATCGAACACGGCGTAGGTCTCGGACGTCATCGCCTCGAGCGCGTCGAGTTCGATCCAGCCCTCAACGAAGGGGTGGATCACACGCGCGGCGATCCCGGCGTAAGGCATGCCCTGCATGGCGCGGAAGGCGTCTGCGTCCAGGCGGGGCCAGGTCTCGGGCAGGTAGAGCCCACCGTCCGAGGCGAGCCCCACCAGAAGCGCGTCTTCGAAGTCCAGGACGGGTGCTGTGCCCCTGGTGCTGAGATAACGCATGGTCAGCCGGGATAACGCTCTTCGAGATGGGATTCAAACGCCGAGGTCGGGAGCGGGGCGCCGGTCGCCTGTTCGCATGGCACCCCTCGCGGCACATATCATTTCGAGGTTTTTGGACTGCCACGGCGCATGCGGATATACGGCCTCGGCTTCGTCGAGAAGATCGGATGGCGACGAATCCGTCTTGTGCTCGCGGGCGAGCAGCTCCAGCACCACGAGCTTATCGACGCGCGGTTCCGCACCTCCCGACGGCAGGATCGTCTCGCGGTCCCAGTGCAGGACGCCGTGAATCTGGCTGAGCGCCATGATCCGGGCGAAGCGGTCTTCGAGCGCCTCCCGGACTGCGCTCATGCACTGTCTCCGTTGTCGTCCCGGCGGCGAAGGCGCAGGAACGCCACGACCGCGGCGGCACCGGCGAGCAGATACCAGGTGATGGCGTATTCGAGATGCCGGTTGGGTGGATCGAAACGGGCCTGACCACCCTCCAAAGCGGCATCGGTCGGGTCCTCATCGGCGTGGATCACGACAGGCAGCAGCGCGACCCCTGCTGTTTCGCCGGCCGCATCAAGGTCGATCCAGTACCAGGCCTCACCGGCCGGATCGTTATCATTGGTGAAGAGCGTCGGCGTTTCACCGGGGCGCATCACGCCCGTCACCGTAACGACCTCATCGGGTGCCGAGGAAACGGCCTCGAGCGCAAGCTTGAACGAATCGGCCCTCAGGGCACCGCGGTTGACGAGCACATAGTGGCCGTCGTCAAGCAGGAGCGGGGTGAGGATGTGATACCCGGGATTGCTGTCGGCCTTGATCCTGTAAAGCGCGAAGTTGCGCGGCATGAACCGGCCTTCCGCCACCACAGGGGTCCACTCCTGCTCCCCGGCGGGCAGCAGAAGGGCGTCTCCGAGCGCCATTGGCTCGCCCGCAAGGCGGGCCTCCATGGTCTCGATCAGGCCGGACTTCCAGGACAGCCGATAGAGCTGCCAAGTGCCCAGAGACAGCAACAGCGCGACGACAACGGCGGCGACGACAACAGCAACGGTCCGGCGGGCCATCGTTCAGTGATCCCCCGGCTCGTTCTCGAAGCCGGCGACACGGTGTTTGTATTGGAGTGCGATCGTCACAGCCTTGAAGGGACGCAGGAGCAACAACGACCCGCCGAGGATCAGAGGCACAAGGATCAGGGCATGGACCCGGAACGGCGGCTCGTAACTCAGTTCGATGCAGGCAGCGAAGACCGCCGTGAGGAGCCCGTAGATCGGGATGACGAAAACGGCCGGCCCGTCGCCGGCATCTTCATGGGCGAGCTTGAGACTGCAGACATCGCAGCCCTTCGCCACACTGGGATAGCCGCGACACAGCCTGCCCTCGCCGCAACGCGGGCAGCGGCAACCTGGCCCAGCGGAAAACGGGGACACGTAGCAGTCGTGGCCTGTCATGACCTGCCCTCTCAAGCAATGCCGGCCCGTTCGATCGAACGGGCCGGCATCGCAACGATAACAGCGGGGGTCAGTGGTGGGCGATCTCGCCCACGCCCCACCAGTAGATGCAGCAGAAAAGGAACAGCCAGACGACGTCGACGAAGTGCCAGTACCAGGCGGCCGCCTCGAAGCCGAAGTGCTGCTCGGGCGTGAAGTGGCCCTTGTAGGCACGCACCAGGCAGATCGCCAGGAAGATGGTTCCGACAATGACATGGAAGCCGTGGAAGCCGGTCGCCATGTAGAACGTCGAGCCGTAGATGTTGGCTCCGCCCGGATCGCCCCAGCCGAACGGCGAGATGGCGTACTCATAGGCCTGGAAGCTGGTGAAGGTCAGACCCAGCACGACGGTGACCCACAAGCCGGCGATCAGTTGATCCCGGTTGCCTTCCTTGAGCGCATGGTGCGCCCAGGTCACCGTCGTGCCCGAGGTCAGAAGGATCAGCGTGTTGATGAACGGCAGATCCCAGGGATCGAAGGTCATGATGCCTTCGGGTGGCCAGATCTTGCCCATCTGCTCGGTCGGGAACAGCGCGGCGTTGAAGTAGGCCCAGAACCAGGCGACGAAGAACATGACCTCCGACGCGATGAAGAGCGCCATGCCGTACCGCATGCCGAGCTGGACCACGGGGCTGTACGCCTTGTCGTGGTGCGCCTCGCGGATCACGTCGCGCCACCAGAAGAACATCGTGGTGAGCACGAGAACGACACCGGGCAGGAGCATCCACCAGCGCGATTCGTCGGCGAACATCATGATCGCGCCAAGCGCCAGCACGAGCGCGGAGAACGCACCCAGCGCCGGCCAGGGGCCCGGTTCGACCAGATAGTAGGGATGCTTCGGTGCGTGATCGGCCATGGGCCTCTCCCCCTCGTGTCAACTAGTTGGCGACCGCGCCGGTCCCATCGTCCAGCGCAGCGTTGGTTGTGGTTTCGGCGTCCTCAACCTGGAAGAAGGTATAGGACAGCGTGATGGTACGGACCTCGGAAGTCAGCGGATCGACGAACAGCTCCGGGTCGACGAAGAACGTCACCGGCATGGCCACGCTCTGACCGGGCTGAAGCGTCTGCTCGATGAAGCAGAAGCAGTCGATCTTGGCGAAATAGCCGCCGACCTTCTGCGGCGTCACGTTGTAGGTCGAGGTTCCCGCAACCGGTCGGGCGGTCGGGTTCGAGGCCTCGTAAAACGCGGTGATCTGCTTGCCGACGGGTGCGGTAATCTCCAGTTGCATGGGCTGGAAGTCCCACGGCATCCCGCGGGCGGTGTCGGCGTTGAAGCGGACGGTGACCAGCGGCGCATCGTCGGCGGCGCCCGGCGCCACGTCGGCCGTCGTGGTCGTTCCGCCGTAGCCGGTGACCCGGCAGAAAAGGTCATAGAGCGGCACGGCACCGGCTGTCAGCGCCGTCATGCAGGTCAGCACAAAAATGACGGACAGCACGGTCGTGCGGTTGCGTTCGTTGAGAGGACGCTTGCTCATCGCTCAGCCGCCCAGCTTGACGACCGTGATGATGTAGAACAGCACGACGCACCCCGCCAGAGCAAGACCCAGCGCGATGTTGCGCTTGCGCTTCTTCTGGCTGCCGGTGTCGTCATCAGCCATCTCACAACAATCCTGCCACGGCTTGATCGACCATGAGCAGCGCGAAGAGCAGAGCCAGATAGAGGATCGAGTACTTGAACATCCAGCGGGCCGCCTCGTCCGTCCGATGCCGGACGATCCGAACCGCGCCGCCGATGAAGACAAGCGACAAGAAACCCGCGCCAAGTGCGTAGACGAAGCCGGCCGCGCCGAGCAGCGAGGGCATCATCGACAACGGCAGCATCAGGAGACTGTAGATCAGAATCTGGCGGCGCGTCGTTTCCGCACCGGCCACAACCGGCAGCATCGGAATGCCCGCCGCCTGATAGTCGCCCGAACGATAGAGCGCCAGCGACCAGAAGTGCGGCGGCGTCCAGAAGAAGATGATGGCAAAAAGCGACAGCGAGGCCAGTGAGACGTCCCCCGTCACCGCAGCCCAGCCGATCATCGGCGGAAAGGCGCCCGCCGCACCGCCGATGACGATGTTCTGCGGCGTCCGGCGCTTGAGCCAGATCGTGTAGACGAAGACGTAGAACGCGATGGCCGTGGCCAGCAACGCGGCGGCGACCCAGTTGATCGCGAGGCCCATGACCATGACCGAGGCTGCGGCGAGAACGACACCGAACTGCAGCGCACTCTCAGGCTCGACACGACCGGCCGGGATCGGGCGATGGCGCGTGCGGCGCATGATCGAGTCGACATCACGCTCGTACCACATGTTGATGCAACCCGAAGCGCCTGCGCCCACGGCGATGCAGAACACAGCCACAATCGCGAGCACCGGATGCAGCGAGCCCGGCGCGACCATTAGGCCAACCGCGCCTGTGAACACGACAAGCGACATCACGCGCGGCTTGAGCAGCGCGAAGAAGTCGGACGGCGTTGCCGAAAGCGACGGCGCCGTTGCCGTGATGCCGGTGTCAGTTGTCACGTTGCCGGAACCTCAGCCCTGGCTCAGTGCGCCGAGGGACCCTTGGCGCCCATGTAGGGCGGATCCTCAAAGGTGTGGAACGGCGGCGGCGAATCGACCGTCCACTCCAGCGTCGTCGCACCCTCACCCCAGGGGTTGGCCGCACAGCGCTGTCTCTTCGAGACGTAGATCTCCCAGAGCACATAGAAGAAGACCAGCATGCCGAAGGCTGTGATGTAGGAGCCGATCGACGACACCATGTTCCAGCCGGCATATGCCTCCGGATAGTCCGGAATACGGCGCGGCATGCCCGCCATGCCCAGGAAGTGCTGCGGGAAGAACGTGACGTTCACACCGATCAGCGTGATCCAGAAGTGCAGCTTGCCGGCCCATTCCGGATACTGGTAGCCCGACATCTTGCCGATCCAGTAGTAGAAGCCGCCGAACAGCGCGAACACCGCGCCCAGCGACAGCACGTAGTGGAAGTGCGCGACAACGAAGTAGGTGTCGTGCATGGCATGGTCGATGCCGGCATTCGCCAGAAGCACACCCGTGACGCCACCCACCGTGAACAGGAAGATGAAGCCCAGGGCCCACAGAATCGGCGTCGTGAACTCTATCGATCCGCCCCACATCGTTGCGAGCCAGCTGAAGATCTTCACGCCCGTCGGCACTGCGATCACCATGGTGGCGACCACGAAATAGGCCTTGGTGTCGACGTTCATGCCGACCGTGTACATGTGGTGCGCCCACACGACGAAGCCGACGAAGCCGATCGCGACCATGGCGTAGGCCATGCCGAGATAACCGAAGATCGGCTTGCGCGAGAAGGTCGAGATGATGTGGCTGACGATACCGAAGGCCGGCAGGATCAGGATGTAGACCTCCGGGTGACCGAAGAACCAGAACAGGTGCTGGTAGAGGATCGGGTCACCGCCGAGCGCCGGATCGAAGAAGCCGGTATCGAAGTTGCGATCGGTCAGCAGCATGGTGATCGCGCCCGCCAGAACCGGCAGCGAAAGCACCAGAAGGAAGGCGGTCACCAGGACCGACCACGCAAAGAGCGGCATGCGATGGAGCGTCATGCCCGGTGCCCGCATGTTGAAGATCGTCGTGATGAAGTTGATCGCGCCCAGGATCGAGGACGCACCTGCGAGATGAATCGCGAGGATCAGACAGTCGACCGCCAGACCCGTGCTGTATGTTGTCGAGAGTGGCGCGTAGATTGTCCA
Source organism: Rhodospirillales bacterium (assembly GCA_014323865.1). NCBI lineage: Bacteria > Pseudomonadati > Pseudomonadota > Alphaproteobacteria > Rhodospirillales > Rhodospirillales bacterium. Next base: position 486,424 of record JACONG010000016.1, read on the forward strand.
ACCGGCGCCGGTACCGCCGTCGATGAAGACTGATGCGACGACCAGGATGCCCGCGGGAACCAGCAGCCAGAAGCTGATGTTGTTCATGCGCGGGAATGCCATGTCGGGCGCGCCGATCATGAGCGGCACCATCCAGTTGCCGAAGCCGCCGATGAACACCGGCATGATCATGAAGAAGATCATGATCAGGCCGTGGCTGGTCATCAGAACGTTGTAGAGTTGATGGTCGCCACCGAGGATGCCCTCACCCGGCGATGCCAACTCCATGCGGAGCAGGATCGACATGGCGAACCCGACGAGACCGAAGACGAACCCGTAGATCAGGTACATCGTTCCGATGTCCTTGTGGTTCGTCGAATAGAGGTATCGCAGGAAACCCGTGGGATGGTGATCGTCGTGGGCGTGGACGTGGCTCTCGCTCATCTTGTCTCTCTCTTCCGCGTTGACGCTATCGCGTTACCGGTTCAGTTCTGGTCGTTGGCGGCCAACTCGACCTTGTCGGCCGGCACCTTGCCCTGGGCAACCTGTTGCTCGTTCACCCATGCTTCGAATTCTTCGGGCGACACGGCTTCGACCATGATGGGCATGAAACCATGGAGCTGACCGCAAAGCTCGGAGCATTGGCCGTAGTACATGCCCTCGGTGTTGAGCTCGATCCAGAACTCGTTGAGGCGGCCCGGCACCGCATCCATCTTCGCGCCAGCCGCTGGGAGCGCCCAGGCGTGGATGACGTCTTCGGAGGTCAACTGCACACGTATGACCTGACCGACCGGCAGCACGACGGCCTCGGCGGTGGTCAGCAGGCGCAGTTGCCCGGGCTCAAGCTGGTCTTCGGGCACATACGACCCATCGACCTCAATGCCGCCGTGATCGGGATACTCGTAATACCAGCTCCACTGGTAGCCGACGGCCTTGATGGTGATGTCGGCCTCGGGGATCGTTTCCTCGTAATAGAGCAGGCGCAGGGACGGAATGGCGATGCCGACCAGAATGAGGATCGGCACGACCGTCCATACCACCTCGAGCGTGGTGTTGTGTGTGTTGGTCGATGCTTCCGGATTGCTGCTCCGTTTGAAGCGGAACAAGATGTAGGCCATCAGTGCCAGAACGAACGCCGAAATGACGATCATCATCGGGAAGAGGGCCCAGTCGTAGAACGAGTAGATGCGTTCCATGATGGGAGACTGGGCTTCCTGGAAGCCCCATTGCCATTCTACCGGGGCGCCGATCGTTTCCTGCGCCAGCGCCGAAGATACGCCCACCAGAACGGCACCAGCCGCTGCCACGAAACCCAGGAGCGATGTTTTCACCGCGTCTCTCCTTATATTTTGCTGCGGACACCACCGGGTACGTATCCGCAAGCCGAGCGTACCATCCCGGTGAGCCGGATTTCAGGCCCGCCGCCCCCTTATCCGGGTCGCCAAGGGATGGTCTTTACATGCGGACAATACACGAGCCGGAGCGCGTTTCACAAGCCCGTGACAACGTGAAAAACTGCCCGAAAATGTGAGGAATTCTCACTTTCAGGATGATGGTCTTTGCTGCGACAGGGGCCATATCGAGAAGTCGAACCGAGGAGAGTTGCCATGAGCCAGACGCCGTCACCTGACGAGCTGTTTTTCACCAGGAGCGGCATGGACGAAAGCCGTGTTGTCGGGATTGTCGGCGATGCCCTGCGCGGCGCGGATGACGGCGAGCTTTTCATGGAGTATCGCCAGTCCGAAGCTCTGGCTTTCGATGACGGCAGGCTCAAGACGGCCAGCTACGACGTGTCCCAGGGCATCGGAATCCGGCGCGTCGTCGAGGAAGCGACGGCCTATGCTCACGCTTCGGAACTTTCGGAAGCCGCGGTCAAGCGGGCCGCCGACACGGTGCGCGCGGTCGACGGCCGCGCCGGCGAGATCGCCGCAGCGCCGACGGGCACAAACCGGCAGCTCTATGGCGACGCCAATCCGCTGAGCGAGATGTCGTTCGACGACAAGGTGCGCCTGTTGCAGCAGATCGACAGCTACCTGCGCGACAAGGATGATCGCGTGCGCCAGGTGACCGTCTCACTCACCGGCAACTGGCAGGTCGTCTGCATCCTGCGCGCCGACGGCAGCAAGGCAACCGACGTGCGCCCTCTGATCCGACTCGACGTATCCTGTGTCGTCGGCGACGGTGATCGCATGGAATCCGGCAGCATGGGCACCGGTGGCCGGATGCTCTGTCACGACTTCGTCCAGCCCGAGGCATGGCAGGCCCAGGCCGACGAGGCCTTGCGCTGCGCCCTCGTGAATCTCAAATCGATCGCCGCACCTGCGGGCGAGATGCAGGTCGTCCTGGGTCCGGGCTGGCCGGCCGTTCTGCTGCACGAGGCGATCGGCCACGGCCTGGAAGGCGACTTCAACCGCAAGAAGACCTCGGCCTTCTCCGGCCTGATGGGCAAACGGATCGCCTCGCCCGGCGTCACGGTTGTCGACAACGGCACGATCGCCGATCGCCGCGGATCGCTCGCGATCGACGACGAAGGCACGCCGACCTCCAACACCGTGCTGATCGAGGACGGCATCCTCACAGGTTACATGCACGATCGCATGAACGCCCGGCTGATGGGCCATGAAGTCACCGGCAACGGCCGGCGCGAGAGTTACGCGCACCAGCCGATCCCGCGCATGACCAACACCTACATGCTGTCGGGCGACCGCGATCCCGAGGAGATCGTGAGCTCGGTCAAGAAGGGTCTCTATGCCGTCAACTTCGGTGGCGGGCAGGTCGATATCACCAACGGCAAGTTCGTCTTCTCGGCGTCGGAGGCCTACCTGATTGAGAACGGCAAGGTTGGGCCGGCCTTGAAGGGCGCGACCCTGATCGGCAACGGCCCGGACGTTCTGACCAGGGTATCGGCCATCGGCAACGACATGGCGCTCGACAAGGGCATCGGCACCTGCGGCAAGGCCGGCCAGGGCGTGCCCGTGGGCGTCGGCCAGCCGACCATGCTGATCGAGGCACTGACGGTCGGCGGCACGCAGGCCTGACCTGCATCGGCCTCGGCCGACAGCTGCGCAATCAGATCGGGCACGATGTCGATGCCGACGTAGTCGACATCGAGACTCAGACGCCGGATCCAGCTGGCGTCGCCGCATGGCGCATCAAGCAGCACGCGGGTCTGCAGTCGCGCCAGCAGGACCGGAAGCGCGGCCCGCAAGGTATCGGTTTCGGCGTCTTCGGAGCCCAGGCCGGAGGTCGACGTCGCGGCCCCCCAGAGGTTGGTCCGATGAATCCTGACGAAACGTTGCCTGAGATCGAGACCGCGGAACTGCACACGATCCGCATCGAACCGGCGATGTGCAAGAACAGGAGGCCGGTCTGCGTCGTTCACTGTATCTAGAACGCTAACTCCGTGAAGACCCGCTCGATGTCACCCTTCCAGGCGTTCTCGTAGCGATCGAGCAGGTCATCAGCGGGCGTGCGGCCGGAGACGACGATCTCCATCAGCGAGTCGAGGAAGTGCACTTCGTCGAGGCTGCCATCGTACTCGCGCCGCAGCCGCAGGCCCTCGCACGAGATCGCCAGCATCTTCTGGGCGACGTCCTGGACGGTGCCGTCGCGGAAGGGCGCCTTCAGGCCCATCGACGGGACGTCGTCCTTCATCTTGACCTGCTCGTTCCAGGTCCAGTCCTTCACCAGGTCCCAGGCGGCATCAAGCGCCGTCTGCTCGTAGAACAGGCCGGTCCACAGCGCGGGCAGCGCGCAGATGCGGCGCCAGCTTGCGCCGTCGGCACCGCGCACCTCCATATAGCGCTTGATGCGGACGTCGGGGAACAGCGTGGTCAGGTGGTCTTCCCAGTCCGTCACGGTCGGGATTTCGCCGGGCAGCGCGGGCAGCTTGCCCTCAAGGAAGTCGCGGAACGACATGCCCGAGGCGTCGATGTACTGGCTGTCGCGCATCACGAAGTACATCGGAACGTCGAGCGCATAGTCGACGTAACGCTCAAAGCCGAAGCCGTCCTCGGTGGCGAACCTCAGGAGCCCGGAGCGGTCGTTGTCGACGTCGGTCCAGACATGGGCGCGCTTGGAGACGTAGCCGTTTGGCTTACCTTCGGTGAAGGGCGAGTTGGCAAAGAGTGCGGTGGCGACCGACTGCAGCGCCTGGGCGACCCGGAACTTCTGCACCATGTCGGCCTCGGAGCCGAAGTCGAGGTTCGCCTGGATCGTGCAGGTCCGGATCATCATGTCGAGGCCCATGGTGCCGACCCTGGGCATGTACTCGCGCATGATCTTGTAGCGGCCCTTGGGCATCCACGGCACATCCTCACGCGTGTCGCGCGGACGGAAGCCAAGGCCGAGGAAGATGATGCCGAGTTCCTCGGCGATCTCCTTGCACTGGTCGAGATGGGCGTTCACCTCCCGGCATGTCTCGTGCAGCGTCCTGAGCGGTGCGCCCGAAAGCTCGACCTGACCGCCCGGCTCAAGCGAGACGTGCTGACCGTCCTTCCTCAGGCCGATCACGTTCTCGCCCTCGTTCATCGGCTCCCAGCCGAAGCGCTGCAGTTCCTCCAGGATGGCCCGGATGCCGTTCTGCGCATCGTAGGTCAGCGGCGCGAAGGTCGTGGCGTCGTATGCGAACTTCTCGTGTTCGGTACCGATCAGCCAGGTTTGCTTGGGCTTGCACCCGGTTTCCAAGCGCTCGATGAGCTGCGCCTTGCTGGTGATCGGTGTCGTGTTCTGCGTGGAAGGAATGGACACGGCCGGTCGCCCCCTATGCCGTGGAATGGGTCACGGAGCGGACGCCCCGTCCCGATCAGTCGCGATGGGTGCCACAGCCCGCGTACTTTGCCAAGCGGCAAGCGCAGCCACGGCGGCCGTCTCGACCCGAAGGATGTTGGGCCCCAGAGAGACCGGCACGACCGCGGGCCGGGCCTTGAGGCGTTCCAGCTCCTCGGGCGCAAAGCCGCCTTCGGGGCCGACCAGAAAGGCGGCGGGGCCATCGGGCCAATCGGCTGCGGGTCTGCCGCTGCCGGTTTCGTCACAAACCATAAGGGGTCTGACCTCGGGCCAGCCGTTCAAAAGATCGTCAAGCGACTGCTGATCGGCGCAGTCAGGCAGGTCCAGTCGGCCGCATTGCTCGGCAGCCTCGAGCGCCCAGCCTTCCATTCTGTCCCGCCGCGCGAGCGGTGGTTCCGTCCGGGCCAGCGTCACAGGCTGCAGGCGTGTGGCACCGAGTTCGGTGACCTTCTCGACGAGGAAGCGCAGGCGATTCTTCTTCGGCGGCGAGAACAACAACCAGGGACCGTCGGCCAGAACCTGCGGACGCAGCCGTTCCGAACAGATAGCACCGTCGCCGTCGAACAAGGCCAGCCACTCGCCGTCCACGCCGTTGAACAGGCGCAGCGCATCGCCTTGCCCGAGCCGCATGACACGTGCGAGATAGTGACGCTGTTCGGATGGCAGCGCAACTGGCGCGTCCGCCGACAGCGGAGACGAGACATGGAGGCGCGGCATGGGCCGCCCGTCACGGCGCATGGACCCTCTCAGGCGATGATCGCTTCCAGCGATAGCCCGAAGCCCGCCGCACCGGCAAGCTGGGTCGACGCCCGCGCGCCCGGGCCGTTGCGGCCGTGGCTCCACCTGGCGCGTGCCGGCGGCCCGATCGGCTACTGGCTCCTGATGTGGCCGTGCTGGTGGTCGGTGGCTCTGGCCGGTGGCGGCTTGCTCCACGTCGACCTCTTCGTGCTGTTCCTCATCGGCGCGATCGTCATGCGCGCGGCAGGCTGCGTGATCAACGACATCCTCGACCGCGACATCGACGCCCAGGTCGAACGCACCAGGACCCGTCCGCTCGCCAGCGGCGCGGTGACGCTGCGCGGTGCCCTGATCTATCTCGCACTCCTGCTCCTGCTCGGTTTGGCCGTCCTTCTGCAGCTGAACAAGGCCGCTATCATCATCGGCGCCGCATCGCTCGGGCTGGTCGCGCTCTATCCCCTGATGAAGCGCCTGACCTATTGGCCCCAGCTCTTCCTGGGTCTGACCTTCAACTGGGGGGCGCTGGTCGGCTGGACAGCCATGGAGGGAAGCCTCTCGCTCGCCCCGCTGATGCTTTATGCCGGCTGCATCTGCTGGACCATCGGCTACGACACAATCTATGCTCACCAGGACAAGGCCGACGACATCAAGATCGGTGTGAAATCGACCGCGCTGCGCTTCGGCAACAGGACCAAACCCATCGTGTCCGTCTTCTACGTTCTGTTCGTGGTGGGACTGGTCGCTGCCGGCATCGAGACCGATCGGGCCTGGTACTACTACCCCTTCCTGCTGGTGATCCTCGCTCAGCTCAATTGGCAGGTCAGGACGGTCATCCTGGACGATCCGAACTCCTGCAAGCAGCGCTTCGCGTCGAACGGCCAGATCGGTATCTACTACTTCCTGGTTCTTCTGGTGACCTAGGCAGGAGCGTCGACTGACTGCGGGGTACCGTCTGCAGGCGTGTGCGTCTTTGTTCAAGGCGGTTCCCATCGCTCGAAACGGGATGAGGCCAGCAGCAGAAACCCTAAGGCTGCAGTTTCGGGGGCTGTTGACAGTGAAATTCTGATCAATAATTCTGATTGCGAGGCAGAATGGAGTGGTGGAATACTGCTCTCACATTTTCACGACATGTTGAGCCTGTTATCAGCGACAACGAACCGGCCTGGGCGGCCTAGAGGGAGGACACGATGCCGACATCAACAAACCATGACGACCTGAGAGCACTTGCCGTGACGCGCGGCCTGAACCGCCGCGAGTTCATGAACGCCGCTGCAGCGTCCGGCCTGACCGTGGCTGCGGCCAGCACGCTCTGGTCCGAGGTTGCCGTGGCCGAACCGATGCACGGCGGACATGTCACGATCGGCTGCGACGGCGGTGCGGCGGTCGACAGCTTCGATCCACTCAAGGCGCAAGGTGCCGACCACATCACGCAGGCGGCCTTCTGCCGATTCGACACGCTGACCGAACCGGGCCCGGACGGCTCGCCCATGGGCAGCCTGGCCGAAAGCTGGGATGTCTCGGATGACGGCGCGACCTGGACCTTCAAGCTGCGCGAGGCGGAGTTCCACAACGGCAAGACCGTAACCGCCGCCGACGTTGTTTACTCGCTCAATCTGCATCGCAGCGAAGATAACCTCTTCGCTGAAGGCAAGAACATCATCGGCGCGCTCGGCGAGATTCGTGCCGACGGACCCGACACCGTCGTGATGGTGCAGAACGAGGTGAACTTCGACCTGCCCACCCATCTGACCGCGTTCGGACTGCTGATCGGCCCGGAAGGCACGACAGACTGGGAGACGGCGCCGGGGACCGGCCCCTACGCGCTGGAGGAGTTCGAGCCCGGCATCAACTTCATCGGTGCGAAGTATGCCAACTTTTACCGCGACGATCAGGGCTACTTCGACTCCGTTGAGATTCTCAACATTGATGACCCGGCGTCACGCTCGAGCGCGTTGCTCGGTGGCTCGGCCGATGTCATCGGCCAGCCCGACGCGCGTACTGCCGGCCTGCTGGGCCAGACCTCCGGTTACTCGCTGCTCGAGGTGCCGGGCACCCAGCACTACACGACGGCGATGCGGACCGATTTGGATCCGCTCACCGACAACAATCTCCGGCTCGCCGTGAAGTACGGTATCAAGCGGCAGGAGATCGTCGACAAGATCTTCGGCGGCTACGGCTATGTCGGCAATGACCATCCGATCGGCCGCAACACGCAGTTCTTCAACACCGATCTGCCGCAGCGCGAATACGATCCCGAGAAGGCTGCCTATCACCTCAAGCAGGCCGGCTTCGACAGCATCGACCTGACGCTGTCGGCGAGCGATGGCGCCTTCGCGGGGTCGGTCGACATGAGCGTGCTGATGGCCGAGTCGATGAAGGAGGCCGGTATCAACGTGACCGTCGACCGCGCGCCGGGTGATGGCTACTGGTCCGAGGTCTGGCGCGTGGCACCGTGGTGCTGCGTCTACTGGAGCGGCCGCCCGACGGTCGACTGGATGCTGACCTCGACCTACGTCTCGTCCTCATCGTGGAATGACACGTACTTCAAGAACGAGCACTTTGACTCGGTCTTGGCTGCCGCCCGCGGGGAACCGGACGAGACTCTACGTCGCGAGATGTACTTCGAGCTTCAGGAAATCCTGAACATGGACGGTGGGACGACGGTGGTTGCCTTCGCCAGCTCGCTCATCGGCGCATCCGACCGCTTGGCCCACGGTGCGGTCGGCGGCACTCGCCGTCTCGACGACTCGCGGCTTGCCCGCCGATGGTGGGCCGCCGACGGAGAGGCCTGACGGTCTGCACGGACTGTGAGAGGGGCGGCGTATCTGGCGCCGACCCATCTCCTGTGTGAGCCGCCATGACATCGCGTGATGACGGAACCGTCGCCTTCTGCGAGGTCGAGCATCTCTGGATTCCCATGCCGGACGGCACGCGTCTCGCCGCGCGTCTGTGGCTGCCGGAGGGTGCCGAACGCGCGCCGGTCCCGGCCGTCCTTGAGTACATTCCCTATCGCAAGCGCGACCTGACCCGATTGCGCGATGAGCGCAATCACAGGGTCTTTGCAGCCGCGGGTTATGCGTCGATGCGTGTCGACATGCGTGGCTCGGGCGACTCCGAAGGCCTGATGGTTGACATGTACGGCGCTGACGAACTTGATGACGCCATCGCCGTGATCACCTGGCTTAGCGAACAGCCTTGGTGCGACGGCAACGTCGGCATGTTCGGGCAGTCCTGGGGCGGCACGGCCAGCCTGCAGGCGGCGCAGCGGCGGCATCCCGCCCTGAAAGCGGTGCTGGCCTGCTGCGGCACCAACAACCGGTTCGATGATGATATCCACCATATGGGCGGCTGCCTGCTGACCGACACGGTCGAGTGGGGTGCCCAGCTTCCGGCAATCATTGCCTCCCCACCGGATCCGCAGTCGGTCGGCGACGGCTGGCGGGCGCAGTGGATGACCCGCCTCGAGGCCCAGACGTTCCCTCTGGAGAACTGGATCCGCCACGAATGGCGCGACGACTACTGGCGTCATGGTGCGGTCAACGAAGACCCAGACGCGATCGCTTGTCCCGTCCTGGCCGTCGGCGGTTGGGCCGACCGCTACAGCAACACGGTCATGACCCTGCTCGAACAGCTCGGCGACCGGGCATGGGGCATTGTCGGGCCTTGGGGCCATCACTACGCCTTCTCTGGCAACCCGGGTCCGATCATCGGTTTCCAGCAGGAAGCGCTGCGCTGGTGGGATCGCTGGCTCAAAGGGATCGACACCGGCATCGACCGGGAGCCTCACTTGCGCGTCTGGCGCATGGAGTACCAGCAGCCGGCCGACTGGGTCGCCGAGCGCACGGGATGCTGGATCGCCGAGATATTCTGGCCCTCGCCCCGTGTGACGCCCCAGACGTTCCATCTTGCCGATGGTCGCCTCAACGGGTCCGGTGAGCCACCGACAGGAACGGCCGCGGTGCCTGTCTCGGGCGTCGTCGGTCTCAAGGCCGGCGACACCGGCTACTTCGGTCGGGTGGGCGGTCTGCCGCTGGCCCAGCAGGACGACGACGTGGGCGCACTGGTGTTCGAGTCCGCGCCGCTTGAGGCGCCCTTCGACGTCTTGGGCCAGCCGGTGCTCGAGCTCAAGGTGCTGTCCGACCAGCCGGTGGCGACACTGCACGTGCGCCTCAACGACGTGCCGCCCGAGGGCGACGTCGGACGCGTCAGCTATGTCATCCGCAACCTGGCGCTCGACGACGGCGGCAGCCCCGATGACACACTTGCCGAGAGCGGTCGTCGCCGCTGCCGCATCGTCTTCCCCAACACCGCCTATCGTTTCGAGGCGGGCCACCGCATCCGGCTGGTGCTCGCCGATTCATGCTGGCCGCAGATCTGGCCCGCCCCGGACCTGGCGCATCTCAGCATCGAGCAGGCCTCCGCACGGCTCCATCTGCCGCGGCGCAACGGCGATGATGCGGCCGATCGTCATGTCACCTTCGCAAGACCGCTGCCTGCGCATGACGCCCAGAACGAAGTGCTGCGCAACGCGATCGTCGACCGCACGGTGCAACACGACTCGGAGACCGGCCGCATCACCGCCGCCTGGCACAACACGCCATCGCTGGTCCGCTTCGGCGCAACCGGCCTGGAATTCGGTTCGGAGACGCGCTGCGAGCACACGGTCCTGCCGGGCAGTCCCCAGAGCGCAACATGCCGCGTCGAACACAGCCTGAGCTATCGACGCGACGACTGGTTCGTCGAGGTGCGCTGCGTGGCGGAGCTTTCGTCGACCCCGACGACCTTTCAGCCGCGCGGCCGTCTCACGGTTCGCGAAAACGGAGAGACCCTGTTCGAGCGCGACTGGTCGCCCAACATCCCCCGTACCTGCTCCTGACCCACGCGGTCAGTAGATCGTCTGACGAACGCGCTCCGGATACGCGGCCTCGTCGGCGTCGTGATCGGCCTCGGCCTCGACAAGGAAGTGGGCTAGCTCGCCGAGATGACGGCTGCGGATCTCCGCGCCGATCGCGTTGACGCCTCCGGGGAAAAGCGATAAATCGCGCTTGGTGCGTATTTCAGCCGTTTGCACAGCTTGCGCACAGTTCAGTCCGTCGACCCGCTGTCGCGGATCAACGCTTCGACGGTCCCAACGATACGTTCGGCCGAAAGTGTGGCGCGGGCCACGGCATGTCCCCCCAACTCGTCGGATCGGGGCTTGTTGACGTCCCGTTCCTCCGCCGCGCATTCCAGTGAACCGCGTTCATCGTTCAATTGCTGTGGATGAAACGAGCCTTGTCGGTGTCCGTAACGCACGGAATTTGTTGAACGAATCACCGTGTAACCAGAACGGGAGACCTTTGAAGCCATGCCGTCGCGCAGCATCCCCAGAACAATCCACAGATTGGGACGAGTCGTTTTCGGCCTCGTTCTCAGCCTGTCGATGGCGGTGCACGCCGACGAGGACTCACCCATCGTGGTGTTCGGCGCGGCAAGCACGACCGATGCGATGACTGCCCTGGCCGATCGCTTCACCCAGGACACCGGCATCCCGGTTCTGACCGCCTTCGCGTCGAGCTCCTCGCTCGCGCGCCAGATCGAACATGGAGCACCAGCTGCCGTGTTCGTTGCCGCAAACCCGGCCTGGATGAACTACTTGGATGATCAGGGGTTGCTGGCTGAGGGCACAAGGCGACCGGTCGCCGGTAATCGCCTGGTTCTGATCGGTCTGGCCGATTCCGGACAACGACTCGGGGGTGCCGGACTGACGGAAACACTGTACATCGGTCTCGGTAAGGATGGCAGGCTAGCCGTGGGCGATCCGCTTCATGTCCCGGCAGGCATTTATGCCCTGCAGGCGATCGACGCTCTGGGCCTGCGTGCGGACCTGGAACCGCGCCTGGCGCGCGCCGCGGATGTGCGCGGTGCGCTGGCGCTGGTCGAACGCGGCGAGACGCCGCTCGGCATCGTCTATGCCACCGACGCCGCCGTGACAGACCGGGTGGTGGTGGTCGCCGGCGTACCGAGTACCTTGCACGATTCCGTTCTCTACCCCGCCGCCGTGGTGGCGGCCGGCGACGGCGAGGCGGCCCGCCGGTTCTTGGATTTTCTCTCGGGTCCCGAGGGGATCGCGGCCTTCTCCGAAGCGGGTTTCACAGCCCCGCCCTGACGTCAGCTCTCGACGATCAAGCGGCTCTCGGTTGTCAGTCCTGCGAGAATCTCTTCGAAATCGTCGCGCGTGAAGGCAACGCACCCGGCCGTCGGACCCCAGTCATGGCGTGCGAGGTGCAGGAAGATGGCGCTGCCCGCGCCCGCAACCGGCGGATCATCGTTGTGCCCAACCACAACGACGAGGTCGTAGAGATGGTCGTCGCGCCACATCTCCTCGTGGCTGGCGTCGAAGGGCAGGCGGACCGGGTGGTTGTAGTCGGTATGATCGGGCGCATCGCACCAGCCGTCGTCCGGCGCGATGGGTGCGGATGGCAGGATACATCGAGGTGGTTCACCCTTGTCCGGGCGGTAGAGCAGGTGGCGCAGCGGCCAGGTGCCGACTGGCGTACCGCCGTCGCCCTCGCGCTTGTTGGCGACGATGCCGCCGGACCCCAGGGCGCAGCGGTAATCCTTGCCGCCGAACCGGCAGACCCCGTCGGCGCTGACGACGAGATCGCTCACGGTTTCTCGGTGGCGCGGCGGTCGACGCCGCGCTCGGTCAGGACGGTGTCGAACCGTTCGAGCTGTGCCATGGCGCGACCCAGCACGGTGTCGGGCGGGTAAACGCCGTTCGCGTCGGGTTCGCCGGCGGGAACGCCAGTCAGGAGTTCGATCGCCTCGGCTGCGGTCGTCACCGACCAGACATGGAAACGGTCCTCGCGCATGGCCTCGACTACCTCGTTCTTGAGTATGAGGTTGCGTTCGTTGCTGACCGGGATGATCGCCCCCTGCTTGCCGGTCAGGCCGGCCTCGGCGCAGGAGCGGAAGAAGCCCTCAATCTTGTGGTTGGCCCCACCGATCGCCTGGACCTCGCCAGCCTGGTTGAGCGAGCCGGTCATGGCGATGTCCTGGCGCACGGTCAGGCCGGCGAGCGAGGACAGGATGGCGCAGGTCTCGGCCAGCGAGGCCGAATCGCCTTCGACCCCGCCGTAGGACTGCTCGAAGGTGATCGAACACGAGAACGACAGCGGGAAGCGCCGGGCGAAAAGACCGTTGAGATAACCCTCGACGATCATCGCGCCCTTCTGCTGGATCGGACCGCCCATGGCGACGCGTCGTTCAATGTTCATGATGCCGTAGGCCCCGGCATAGGTCCGTGCGGTGATCCGGCTGGGCAGGCCGAAGCTGTGGTCGCCCAAGCCCAGGTAGACCATGCCATTGACCTGGCCGATCTTGCTACCGTCGGTGTCGATCATCACCGTGCCATCGGTGATGCGCTCTTGGCTGTGCGCCTCGGGTCGGCCGTTGCGTCTCCGCCGCTCGATGATAGCGCGCTCGATGCAGTCACCGCTGATCTCGTCCTTGCCGGAGAGCTTGCCGGCCTCGGACAGAAGGTCGGCGATGAGCTCGAAACGCGACGAGAGCTTCTCCCGGTTGTCGGCCCAGCGCGAGGCGTGGCCCATCAGGCTGTCGATCGCGCCGCCGTCGCAGCGCCGGCCTTGGGCGACGGCCTGTTTCTGGATCAGCCGGGCGAAGAGGGCGACATCGTCGTCGTTGGCCGGGACCTGCGGATTGATCTCGGCCTTCACCTTGAAGTTCGTGCGGAACTCCGGATCGGTGCCGAGCAGCCGGTGATACCAGACCGGCGCGCCAACCAGCACGACCTTGACGTCGAGCGGGATGGGTTTCGGCTTCGGCGTGCCCGTCAGCGGCACGCTGCCGTAGCGGTGCAGCTCCTCAATGCGGATCTCGTGATCCCGCAGCGCACCCTTCAGGAAATGCCAGGTGACCTGCTGGGCGGCGATGGCGTCGGCGCGCAGAACCAGGATGCCGCCGTTGGCGCGGTGCAGCGCGCCGCCGCGAATCATCGTGAAGTCGGTATGCAGCGTACCCGTGACCGGCAGGTACTCGATGGCCCCGAAGACATTCTCATAGGTCGGGTTCGGCTCCAGCACCACGTTGGGATGCGCGGTGTCGCCGTTGTCGACCAGCAGATTCACCGCATAGCGGCGGTTGAGTTCGCCGGTCCCCCGGGTCGACTGCTCGCCGTCCGGAACCGGCTTGGCTTGCGGCGGCTGCCGCTGGGCGGCCTGGCCGTCCTGCTGCTGCATGTGCTGCTGGAAGAGATGCAGGTTGTCGAGGATGTCGGCGCGCAGCTCGGCCAGCCAGCGGGTCAGACCCTGGTGTCCGCTGTAGTTCGCCTCCAACTCCGAAAGAAGCGTGCCGGTGGTCTCGTCGGCGGTGTTGCGATTGATCTTGCGGATGTCGCGCATCAGGTCCAGCTCGGCTCGGCGTGCGTTGGCGCGCAATTCCATCATCGCCGGGTCGAGCGTCTCGACCGCCGATTCGAGCACCGCCCGGCGATCGTCCGGCAGCGCCATCAGCTCTTCCTGACTCAGCGGTTTGCCATCGTCGCCGATGATGACGAGCGAGAGCCCCTGCGGTCCCGACCAGACATCGAGCCCCTGGGCGTGCGCCATCTGGCGCAACTCGCCATAGGCCGAATCGAGCTGCGCCTTGGTGTCCTCCTGAGCGGTGCGGATCCTATCGGCATAGGCGTCCGAGGTGAAAGCCTTCTTGAGCGCGTCGGTCAGGGCGGGCAAGAGCTCCGCCATGCCGTCGCGAAACTGGCGCCCCTTGCCGGCGGGCAGGCGCACTGGTCGCGGCTTGTGGGGACGGCGGAAGTTGTTGAGATAGACCCAGTCGCTCGCTGGCTCCCCGCCCTCGACATGGTCCTCGAGATACTCGAGCGTCGCATCCATCCGGCCCGACCGGTCTTCGCCCAGCACAAAGACATTGTAGCCGGGGTCCGACATCGAAAGCGCGAAGTCGAGCGCATCCCGCGCCAGCGCGTGTGACGACAAGTCGAACAGCTGAATGTCGTCAAGCCCGTCCGTACTGGCATCGAACCGGCCGGCAAAGCTGGGCCGGCAGACAACATCATGGGAAAGCTTCCTGGCGGGCATAGGCGGGTCCCTGGACTGGTGTTGTCGACAGCCTCCCACGCTCCCAGTGACCGCTGCAAGACCGAGCGAACCGTTGTAACCTGGAGTGCGGCCATGGCGATGTCCTTTCTCAACCATTCTTCCTTGCTGGCCGAGTTGGCGAACCCATCAAGTCCTATCACAAATAAGTTGATGAATGTGGTAGGGTGTGCTGCACCGGACCGAACGGTCTCTGTATAGCTGCCTGTGGACAGGAGTTCCCGCCCCTGCGTGACGATTAACTGAACGGGGTTCAAACATGTCGGGTCGAACCATTCTGATTGTCGATGACGACGAAGCGCTGCGCCATTCGCTGGCCGAGCAGCTCCATCTGCATGAGGAGTTCGACGTCGAGGAGGCCGGGACCGGCACCGAGGCACTCGAGATCACCAAGGACGACCGCTTCGACCTGATCCTGCTCGATGTCGGCCTGCCCGACATGGACGGCCGCGAGCTCTGCCGCCTGATGCGCCGTGGCGGCCAGAAGATGCCGATCATCATGCTGACGGCGGCCGCCGGCGAGGCTGACACGATCCTGGGCCTGGAATCGGGTGCGAACGACTATGTCACCAAGCCGTTCCGCCTCGGTGTGCTGCTCGCCCGCGTGCGCGCCCAGCTGCGACAGCACGAGCAGAGCGAGAATGCGGTCTTCAACATCGGCCCCTACACCTTCCGGCCCGCCGCCAAGCTGCTGGTCCACGATGAGACCAGCCAGAAGGTGCGCCTGACCGAGAAGGAAGCCTCGATCCTCAAGTTCCTCTACCGTGCGGGCAACAAGGCGGTTGGCCGCGATGTGCTGCTCGACCAGGTCTGGGGCTACAACGCGGGTGTCGCGACCCACACGCTCGAGACCCACATCTACCGGCTGCGCCAGAAGATCGAGGACGACCCCTCGAGCGCTCGTTTCCTGCTCACTGAGCCCGGCGGTTACCGTCTGAATCCATGAGCGGGCAGGACGCGCCGGCGGCATCCTGGACCGCTCGTTGCCAGAAACACGTCAGGGCAATGTGATGGTCTTGGCCCGTATCCTCCCGATCCCTCTCCCCTGTGGGCAAAGGGCAGCGGAGGCTTGGTGAAGCGGGGCCGAACCCAGCCGGAGCAGGGTGAGGGTTGCTGATCTCTGATGGTATCGCCTGACCATGGGCCTGCGCCGGTCAACCCTCACTGCGGTCCTCTCCCAGTCTTGGGAGAGGGGGGGCCAGAGACCCACTCAGGAGACGAGTTGATTCGGGGGCGGCAGCGTTTCTAACGATTCCAGCGCCCAGGGGCTTCCTCTTCGCGGTCGCTGCGGGCCCGCGCGATCGTGATTGTCGTGAGCAGCATGCCGAGTGGGATGCCCCCCGCGCAGCAGCCGGCCGGTGATGAGCGCGCTGACCAGCACGGCGACGACACAAAGCGCGTTGGCGGCGGGATCGACGGCGAAGTCCTCGACCATGTACTGCGGCAGCCAGGTCATGAAGGCGATGTACTGGCCGCTCCAGATCGCGAAGGTGCCGCCCGAGAGCCAAAGGGTGCTCTGCTCCGTCCGGTTCGGGCAGTCACTGGCCGACGAACCGGCAAGGCCTATCAGCACGCCGCGTACGGTCTTACGACGCAGCCAGATCCAGCAGGCCACCAGGGCGGTGAAGCCGAGCGAGAGCCATCACAGCGGACGCCAGCCTATGCTTTCGAAGAACAAGAGGCCCGCACCGAGCGCAAGCAACTGCCCGACCGACACCCGGATCGCCACGATGCCGGCCACGAACGGCAGATCGCGCGCCACTGCGCTGCGGTTGGCGATGGCAGGCCCGGCAACGGCGAAAACAGCATAGTCCAGCTCCTCGACCGCGCCGTGCGGGGCGGGCGTTGCGGTCACAAGTCTAGCCGCCCGTGATGTCGGTCAGTGTGACCAGCGCGTCGAAGGAAATGTTCTCGGCGGCATAGAGCTCACGGCCGCCCTGCTGACGGTCGACCACGGTGATCACCCGGTCGACGATGCCGCCCTCGGCGCGTACGGCCTCGACCGCGGTCATAGTCGAGCGGCCGCTGGTTATGGTGTCCTCAAGCAGCGCGATCCGATCGCCCTGCTGCATCTGGCCTTCGATCTGGCGCTGGGTGCCACGCGTCTTGGCCCTCTCGCGTACGTAGAACCCGCGTAGCGGTGCGTCCGCGCTGTGGCTCGCGATGACCACCGAGGTGACCACCGGGATCGCCGCGGTCGCCATGCCGCCGACCGCGGCGATCGAGGAATCGACCAGGCGCGCCAGCAGCATCGTGCCGATCAGCGCAGCGCCCTCTGGATGCATGATCACGCGTCGGAGGTCGATATAGGTCGTCACGCGGCTGCCCTGGGCGAGTTCGAAATCGCCGCCTTCGAGCAGGGCATGGTCGCGGATCAGGGTGAGCAGGCGCTCCTTGTCATGGGTATCGTTCATGGGGAAATCCGTTGGTATTCAACAATGGCGCAGGCGGGATGGTTCCGCGCCATGCGCCGGTATACCCTCTGATGACGGTATGGTGCGAGCGTGTTTCGCGTTCGCAAGGCGGGCAATTCGGGACAAGGAAGCCTTGGGTGACGTCTGACGGGGACTTTTTCGTCCGGTTCTGGGGTGTCAGGGGCAGCATTCCCTGTCCCGGGCCGGCCACGGTGCGCTACGGCGGCAACACCTCGTGCCTTGAGGTGCGCTGCGGCGAGCGTCTGTTGATCCTTGATGCTGGCACTGGCCTGCGGGGTTTGAGCGGCTCGCTGCCGCCCGGCCCGCTCGATGCCGATCTCTTCATGACCCATACCCACCTCGATCACGTCTGCGGCTGGCCCTATCTGGAGGCGCTAGGCGATCCGGGCACGCGGCTGACCGCCTGGTCGGGCCATCTCAAGCCGCCCCATACGCTCGAAAGCGTGCTGGAGCGGTTCCTCAAGGATCCCGTCACGCCGGTTCACGAGGACACGCTGAGGGCCGAGATCGACTGGCGGGCCTTCATGATCGGCGACATTCTGGAACCGCGCCCGGGCATCACGGTGCGCACCGCCAAACTGAACCATTCCAACGATGCCTGCGGCTATCGCGTCGAATATGCGGGAAAAGCGATCTGCTACATCACCGACACCGAACACGTGATCGACGAGCCCGACGAGAATGTCCTGGGTCTGATCGAAGGTGCGGATATCGTCATTTACGACGCGACCTACACCGACGAGGAGTTCCCGAAGTTCATCACCTGGGGGCACTCGACCTGGGAGGAGGGTGTGCGCCTGAGCGACGCCGCTGGCGTCAAGACCTTTGTCGCCTTTCACCACGATCCCAGCCACGACGACGACCGCATGGACCAGATCGCCGCTGATCTCCATGCCGCACGCCCGGGCTCTGTCGTCGCCTGTGAAGGCATGGTGCTGCGGCCGTGACGGGGATCAGCCGGTGCCTGCGCGGGTTGCGACTGGGACTCTCGACGCTCACCGGTCTGAAGCGCCAGGGCTTCTGGATTCCCTACCGCTATGCCCACACCCTGCCCGACGCCGGCCAGCGCGAGGCCTATGAACCCATCGAGCGGCTGTTCGCCGATCACCGCGCCATCTTCGAGGCGATGCTTGCCAAGGCCGAAGAGTTTGCCGCCGATCTCCAGGCGATCGGGACCAACGATGCGGCACTCGGTCCACGCTGGAATCAGGACTGGTTCCCGAGGCTCGATGCGGTGGTGGCCTACGCCATGATCCGGTTGGCCGAACCGGCGCGCGTGATCGAGGTCGGCTCGGGCCACAGCACGCGCTTCATGGTGCGCGCCATCATGGACGGCGGGCTCGTCACGCGGCTGAGGTCGATCGATCCTGCACCGCGGGCGGCGATCGACGGGCTCGGGATCGAGGTCGTGCGTCGGCCGCTTCATCGCGCCGACAGCGACATCTTCCGCACCCTGGCATCGGGCGACGTGCTGTTCATCGACTCCAGCCACATCGCCATGCCCGGAAGCGACGTCGACCAGCTCTTCAATCGGGTGCTGCCGCTCCTGCCGCCGGGTGTCCTGGTCCACATCCACGACATCTTCCTGCCCGACGACTATCCCGAGACCTGGGGCTGGCGTGGCTATAACGAACAGCTCGCCGTGGTGCCGCTTCTGACGTCCGGCGCCTGGCAGCCGCTGTTCTCCAGCCGCTACATGACGACCCGTGCACCCGAACGGATCGACGCCTCGGTGGCCGGGCGCCTGCCGCTCCCCAAGGGGGCATTCGAGACCAGCCTTTGGCTCGTCCGACGATGAGGCAGCACGCAGGCCATGGCCTCACGCGTGTCCCACGGGCAAATGAAGGGGCGTGTGCACGTCGCCTGCTAGACTGCGGGCATGCGGAGGACTGAACCATGAAGGCGCTGCTGCAGAAGATCAGCACGCTGCTGTTCGGGCCGCCGGTGACCGGCGACCTGTCCGATCGCGTGCGCCAGCAGATCGCCGCCGACCAGGCCTCCAGCGAGATCCTGATCGGCTGGGTGCAGATGGCGGGCATCGTGCTGTTCGCAGTGCTCTACACGGCCACACGCAAGACCTTCCCGGCCGATGCCATGCTCGAGCCGGTGCCCTGGGCGCTGGGCGCCTACTTCATCTTCACCGTGATCCGGCTCTTGCTGGCACACGCCAGGTGCTTGCCGGCGTGGATGATCGCGATCTCCATCGTGGTCGACATCACCGTGCTGCTGGTGACGATCTGGAGCTTCCACATCCAGTACATGCAGCCGCCGGGGTTCTCGCTGAAGGGCCCGACGATGCTCTATCTCTTCGGCCTGATCGCGCTGAGGGCGCTCCGGTTCGATCCGCTCTACGTGGCCATGGCGGGCGCGGTCTCGATCATCGGCTGGCTTGCGCTGGTGTTCTACGCGGTTAGGGCGTCGAACGAGCCAAGCGCCATCACCCGGGACTACATCCACTATCTCCATTCGTCGGACGTTCTGATTGGCGGCGAGATAGACAAGATCGTTTCAATCACGTTGGTTACTGTCGTTCTGGTCATCGCGCTGACCCGCGCGCGCAAGCAGCTTGTGCGGTCGGTCGCCGAAAGCCAGGCCGCCCAGGACCTTTCGCGGTTCTTCTCGCCCGAAATCGCCCAGCAGATCACCAACGCCGAGGATGCCGTGAAACCGGGCCAAGGCGTCTTGCGCGAGGCGGCGATCCTGTTTGTCGACCTCCGAGGCTTCACGGCACTCTCGGCACGGATCGGGCCTGATGCCACGGTCGACATGCTGTCGCGCTATCAGAAGGTCGTAGTGCCGACGGTACAGGCCCACGGAGGCACGATCGACAAGTTCATGGGCGATGGCGTGATGATCACCTTCGGTGCCGCCACCGCGACCGAGACCTACGCCGCCGATGCACTCAAGGCCGCGCTCGAACTCGACGCCAAGATGATGGCCTGGAACGAACGGCGCGCGGCGCGCAGCCAGCGCCTGCTCGCCTGGGGCATGGGGCTTGCCACGGGCACGGTGGTGTTCGGTGCGGTCGGTGACGAATCACGTCTGGAGTACACCGTCATCGGCGAAGCGGTGAACATGGCCGCCAAGCTTGAGAAACACTGCAAGGACTGCGGTGCCCGCATCTCGGTCACCGGCACGGCCCTGCTCCTGGCGCAGCGCCAGGGTGCGGACACCACCGCGCTGGAGGTCGAGGAACTCGCCACTGTCGAGGGTGTAGCCCTTGATCTCGACATCGGAATGCTGGGTCGGGTGTAGCCAAACAGCTTCCGGCCCTGTCGGCCTCGTGAACCCGTCCGGACTTGCCACAAGTGCGGCGAGTGCCCATAGAGGCCGCCATGGAAGGCGATGCACTGACGGCAAGCTCGGGGCTTCGGGGCGATGCCCTGATCATCTTCATCGGCTCGGTCGTCGCGATCGCGACCAGCCTCTGGGTACTGGCGTTCCGACCGCTGATTCCTGTCTCGGACCGCCTGCCGCGCGGTTTCACGCGGCTGATGCTCGAGCTCTGCAATGACTGGATCCGGCTGTTCGGCGGCTGGATGGCCGCGGCTGTCTTTCCCGTCGGCCTGATGCTGGCGCTCGGTACGCTGCAGGGCGGCATGCAATTCTGGCACTGGCCCGTCGCCATCGTCATCTTCGCCGTCGTCGCGGTCTGGCGGCTGCGGTAGCGCTTCCTGCTGCGACGCTTCCTGTCATCCTGGACAAGCGCCGGAGGCGCGCCGATCCGGGATCTCGAGAGGTCCGAGCGCCCCGCTCGAACTCCAGCGTCTTTTCCTCACTCGATACGTCGAGTTTCTTGAGGTTCCGCTCGCCCTTCACCCCGATTAGGGGCTCAGGCGGTAGTGGGACACTGGAGAGTCCCTCCTACACTCAGCCGGAACAGCCTCCTTCAAAGTTTAGTGACGAACTCGCGCAGGCGTGAGTGATGGACCATCTCTGGCATAGTTTGCAGTGTGAATACCTTACCCCGAGTTGCTTCGAGAAGCTTCTTCATATCTTGGCGGCGCTGTTTGAAACCGCGCCCGGCAATACATGCGATCACTTCGTAGCGCGGGCCTTCTTCTGGTGATCGATCACGCATGCTCATTGTGTGAAGGTGCTGAATGCGCGTAACCTTATCCCGTGCCGTGCCATCATCCTCGGCAAGTTTGGCCTCGATAATGACCTGTGGGTTGAATTCATTCGGAATAATGAAATCTGGGACTTGCTCGAAGCCCTCTATTCGTTCAGCACGCTTGGTTTTACGGAAACTGATACCATGCTTGTTCAGTAGTTTCTCGATAGCTGTTTCGACAAGATCACCAACAAGCTCACTAACCGAATCTCGATGTCCCGCAAAAGGTCTGCCAAGGAAGCGTTCATATAAAAGCAGTGCATAAGGTATGCCTATATCGGCAAGTGGCGCGACACTGGAAAATCCAGAGCGTGTATCTGCCTTGTCGAGGCGATGGATCATCGCAGGATTATCGTTGTTCGGGCCATCGGTTAGGAGTTGGCAGGCAGAAACCACAAGCGCCTTCACTCGTTCTCCGGTCACACCGGTTGGTTTGAGAGGCTTGTCCGGTGAAAGCCGGACATTACGATCAATGCTCCGCGCCGCACCTTGGGTGACCTTGGTGTCAGTGAGTTCACTAGCAGCTTCAGCCCATTCGGAGGGGGTGAAGCCAAGTACAGCGCGCAGCACGATAAGCGTGATAGGCTGCTGAAAGGCGAGTAGGACAATCCGATCTGTGTTCAGATCAGAGAAGCCGTTTGTGGTCTTCTTAAGAATTTCGTAGCCATTCTCAAAGACCGGGTAGTCGATAAAACCGTCCCCTTTTGGTAAGGTCATGAACCCTGACTTCAGAGTTGCGAAAACCACATCAACATAGGCCTCAATGTCGGCTTCAATAACGCCATAGGATGCTTCAAAAGGTGATGGCATCTCGCTTACTTTCGTCTTTGATCACATGCTCGAAGAGTGTCCCAAACAGTGGTTGCGGCTTGTCCAACATCTCGGCAGCTGTGGCGATTTCTTCAGGATCGCCGAGCGCTCTGTGTTGTTCTGCAACCAGTGTCAGCTTAGCCTCAGTTGGCAAGCTTGCATCCCAGTTGCTGCGCAAGTTCCAGATTGCCAGCCGAGTCAGATGTCCAAAAGTGATGCAGCGAATATCGCCTTTTCGAGGCTTCATTCCTGCTTCTATGAGCTGCGAGAGCTCACCTGCAATCAGTTTTGCTAACTCACTGCTACTCGTGCAGATAGTGTCTTTTGGCGCACTACCAGAAGTCCGGTTAACGAAAACCGTATCGACGATAGACGAGCCAGTACCGTTTATGTGGATCGAGCCGCTCATTTCTGCAGGGCAGGGAATGGCAGCCGCACAGGTTAGACCTGCGTCGAGGATCGCCACACCGATTGCCTCATAAGACTCAAGCCTATTATGGTGATATGTGAAGGCGAGAGGCGCACCAGGTTTGAGTGCTGTCGCCATCTTCGAATATACTGACGCTAGTCCTTCAGTGAAATGTTTGATGGTTCGGCCTTCGGTCTGGTTGCCGGTTAGTTCTCCAGGGTCACGACTCGAAACACGTTCAAAACCCTGTTCATCATTTCCAACCAAAGCTCGTAGCCAGACGTAGCAAAAATCCATCAGTTCGCCGTACTGAATGTTCCCAAAATAGGGCGGGTCGGTAAACACAGCATCAAGGCTGGCCGGTTTGATTTCGATTTCTGTTGAGCTGACACAATGAATTGCTACATCGCGTTTGCGGCAGCCATTCAGCCGCTCACCAATCCATTCACCTGGTATAGGTACCTGGATCTTTTTTTGACCGTCACGGCGAGTTTCAAATGGCGCATCGCAGTAGCGTTTGGCCTTAGTATACTTCTCAATGATGTTTGACCAGCCACCAGAGCCTACATTGACTCCCTTCTCATTCATGATGCCTAGCAGGTTGGATTCAACCTGCATTAACCCTACGGGAAAACCGTGAACTGAGAAAACATCAAGAGATTTAAGTGCCATTGTGTCGTATCGGCAAAGCATATTCTGATATCGGAGTAGATCAGACAGATTTGTTGCGAGCGCACGGCGCACACGCTCATCTTCGATCTCTGCAATCAGTGAAGCACTTTTCTCAAGGCCATAGAGTTGGCGTTCATTGAATAGATCACGATAACGCTGATAGCCCCATCGATGCAACCTCTCTGTTTCGTCGCCTGGGAGGATTTCCTGTGAAGGCACAAACCGTTTTTTCTGCCTGCTCCAAAGCTCTTCAATTTCTATGAAGAGCGCGAAGTCTTTTTCATCCGGTGATTTGAAGAAGCGGCCCTTGTGGTGCTTCTTGCGAACAGGGTTGAAGTACTCAATCGCGACTAGCCGATGGCGTAGCGGGTTTTCCTCGGAACGAGGATACCTATTAACGTGTCCGCATGACGGGCAAGCGCACTGATTACGTTTGGCAGGGCCTTCAAGAACCAGATCAGCATCGCAAGTGGAGCAAGTACCGAGGTCTGTGATTGAAGAGCATTCATTGACCGTATGGCATTTGCTGCACACAACTACGTGGGCCGGATGGCGCACGTCGTTAGCGATGCGATAGCTAGGAAAGAGCGGGATGTGATTTCCGCATTCGCTACAGTCCGTTTCCTTTACCCAGATGAAGTACTTCACTGGAACATTTGTATCGCCGTAGACCGGGCAGTCTGTTCGATAAAAGCGATCAAGTTCTGTGCGGAGAGCGTCAAGAAGACTATCGGCAGTTTCCCTGTAAGTTTCCAGGTTTAGGCGTTCAATTTCTTCTTTGACGATCCATGCCGCCATCGGGTTTATGTCGTAGCCCTGTATATCGCAGCCGACGCGGTTGGCCTCTAGAAGGGGTGTGCCGCCACCCATGAATGGGTCAGCTACCTTCTTTCCGGGGAAATCATTTGACTTGTAGAATGTCTCGGCAACTGGTCGGTCCGAGAACTCTGAGAGCGTTAGAGCACGAAACAGCGTCCCAGGCCGACGAGCAAACCACTTATGAACCGCGATGATGGGCCGGTAGTTCTGCTGGATTTGCTTCTCTTTGAGGGCAAGTTCAGCAACGAAGGGGATGCTATAGTTCTGCTCTATCGACAACGTAAGGCCACTTCAGAGTATCAAACACGAGATGTTGTAGGAGAGAGCATCTTGCTCTTTAACTATCTATAGCGATGAAGCCAAGTAATTTCTAGTGCCTAATCGTGCAACGGTTCAAAAATTCCGACTCGATGCGTTTGCTTGCGCCCGGTCCGGTCCGTCCTATCCTCGCCGAGAGCTTTAGCTCCATCCACGACGAAGAGGTCGCAGCCTGCCGAAGCACAGAATATCATCACCTTAAACTAGGAGATTCCGTTGTCAAGAACAGCGAATGCGGTGCGGTCGAGTCAGTTCAGAATCCGGGATGGCACACGGAGGAAATCGGAACAGGGTGGCTACTTGTATGGGTCCGCTGCGTCCCGCAGGCCGTCGCCGAGGAAGTTGAAGGCCAGGACGACGACGATGACGGGGGCGACCGGCAGCATGAGCCAGGGGTAGAGCGCGACAACGTTGATGTTCTGGGCTTCGTTGAGCAGGACACCCCAGCTTGTGATCGGCGGACGCAGGCCAAGGCCCAGGAAGGAGAGCGCGGTCTCGCCCAGGATCATCGCGGGGATGGAGAGCGTGGCGGACGCGATCAGGTGGCTCGTGAAGCTGGGCAGCAGGTGGCGGAAGATGACGCGTTTGGGTTTCGCGCCCATGAGTACGGCGGCGGTCGCGAAGTCCTCCTCGCGCAGGGCCAGAAGCTTCGATCTCACCGCGCGGGCGAGGCCGGTCCAGTCGAACAGGCCCAGGATGATGGTGATGCCGAAGTAGACCAGGATCGGGCTCCAGGTCACCGGCAGGGCCGCTGAAAGCGCCATCCAGAGTGGCAGTTCGGGGAAGCTGCGGATGATCTCGATCAGGCGCTGCACGGCGTTGTCGATCCAGCCGCCGTAGTAGCCCGAGAGGCCGCCCAGAATGATGCCCAAAAGGAAGCTGATGGTGATGCCGATCAGGCCGACAGTGAGAGAGACGCGCGCACCATAGAGGATACGCGAGAACATGTCGCGACCCAGCCGGTCGGTGCCGAAGAGATAGAGCGTGCCGTCCTCGGCCGGGCAGAAGATGTGGAAGCGGCCCTTGATCATGCTCCAGAACTCGTAAGCGTCGCCAAGGCAGAGGAAGCGGATCGGCTGCACCTTCGAGGTGTCCTCGACATAGACGCGCCGGAGCGTCGACATGTCGAGCTCGGACTTGAAGCCGTAGACGAACGGCCCGACGAACGAGCCTTCGTGGAACAGATGGATCTGCTGCTGCGGCGCATAGATGTGCTGCACGTCGCGGGTGTGCAGATTGTAGGGTGCCAGGATCTCGGAGATCAGGATGGAGCCGAATGTCAGCAGCAGCAGGATGCCCGACCACACCGCGAGCTTGTGGCGGCGGAACTTCCACCACATCAGCGTCCACTGGTTGGCGAGGTAGAACTTCTCCTGTTCCGGCGTCAGCTGTTCGACGGAATGGGGGTCCCAGGGCTCCGTGTCGACGTGGTGTTCGATGTGACCGCTGTCGCGTGTGCTGTCGACCATCAGTGCGAGGCCTCCTGGCCGAGGCGAATGCGCGGGTCGAGCACGGCGAGCAGCATGTCGGAGACAAGCACGCCGATCACGGTCAAGAGCGCCAGCGCCATCAGGAAGGACCCGGCGAGATACATGTCCTGGGTCTGGAGCGCACGCAGCAGGATCGGGCCCGTAGTCGGCAGTGAGAGCACGACCGAGACGATGACGGCGCCCGAGATGACTTGGGGAAGCAGATTGCCGATGTCGGCGATGAACGGGTTGAGCGCCATGCGCAGCGGATACTTCACCAACGCGCGCCCGGGCGGCAGGCCCTTGGCGCGGGCGGTGACGACGTACTGCTTCTGCAGCTCGTCAAGCAGGTTGGCCCGCAGGCGGCGGATCAGGCCCGCTGTGCCCGAGGTGCCAATCACGACGACTGGAATCCAGAGGTGCTCGAGGATCGAGACGAACTTGCCCCAGCTCCAGGGCGCGTCGATGTATTCGGGGTCCATCAGGCCGCCGATCGAGGTGCCGAACCAGACGTTGGCGAGGAACAGCAGGACTAGCGCCAGCAGGAAGTTCGGCGTGGCAAGCCCGAGGAAACCGATCAAGGTCAGCCCGTGGTCGCCCCATGAGTACTGGTGAGTCGCGGAATAGACGCCGATCGGGAAGGAGACGACCCAAGTGAAGATGATCGTGGCGCCCGAGACGATGATGGTGAGCCACAGGCTTGGCCCGATCACCTCTGAGACCGGTTTCTCGTATTCGAAGCTGATCCCCATCTTGCCCTGCATGAGGTCGGTGACCCAGATCAGGTACTGATGCCAGATCGGCTTATCGAGGCCGAACTCCTGACGATAGAGATCAATCTGCTCGGCGCAGCCCTTCTGGCCCGATGCCTCGCACTCTGCGATCAGCGTCGAGAGGAAGTCGCCCGGCGGCAGCTGGATGATGATGAACGTGATCAGGCTGATGCCGATCAGCGTCGGCACCATGATCACGAGGCGATAGGCGACGTACTGGATCATGACCCGCTACCTTACCCATCCATCGTCGATTTGAGCCGTCCCAAACACAAAGACTTCCGTTGTCACGGAATGGTGGGAGGTGCTCGGAGGCGAAATCAGGTCAAGGCAGGTCACGCTGATCCCGATAAGGATCGGAACCGTCCGCAGGAGCCTATTGAGTGCATAGCGGATCACGGGCGGCCGTCGTCACCGTTGGTGAAGAAGAAGGTGTCGGGCTGGTACATGCCGAGCTGAGCGCCGGGATCCCAGTTGTAGAGGCCTTCTGTGGGCACGTTGTGGAGCCGGTTCGAGGTCACGATCGGCTGCAGCGTGCCGGCCACAAGACCGATGGAATAGACGCCGTCGGAATAGATCGTAAGGATTTCCTTCCAGATCGCCTCGCGCTCCTCGCCCGAGGTGGCGGCACGCCAGGCGAGGTAGAGCTCCATCAGGCGCTGGGGTCCGTCCATGTCGATCGGGCGGCCGGCCTCGCCGCCGGTCTCGTAGTACTGACCCCAGGTCGGCCACATGAAGAGCTGCTGGGAAGTCGGGGCGAACTCCGACGGGCTCATGGCGGCGCTGGGGATGCCGTTTTCGTTGCCGAACCAGATCGATATCAGCGTTTCGCAGGCAAAGATTCGGTTGCGCAGAACCTCGCGCTGCAGCGGCTTGGAAAACATCTTCACACCGACCTGCAGCCAGTGATCGTGAACCAGCTCCAGAATGTCGGTTTCCTCGGTGTTCTCGCCGGCGGTCTCGACGATGATCTCCATCGGCCGCCCGTCGGGCAGCAGGCGAATGCCCTTGCTGTTGCGTTCGGTCAGACCCATGTCATCAAGAAGGCGGTTAGCCTCGTCGATGTCGAAGCTGGCGTAGACCTCACGGTAGTGCGGATCGAAAAGAGGTGAGGCCGGCAGCACCGTGTTCTGCCCTTCGATGCCCAGGCCGTAGTAGATCACCTGATTGAGCTCGGTGCGGTCGATGGCCTGCGACAGTGCGCGACGGAAGCGCACGTCGCGCACCACCTTGTTCCACACGGGGTTGTTGACGCACAGGTTGGGGTAAAGCGCGAGCTGGCTGCCCCGAGCGGTCTGCCACAGGTTGACCGTGTAGTCGCTGTGGGTCTCGCCTTCCTTGAGGAAGGTGAAGTCGCTGAACGACAGGGCGCGGGCCTGCAGGTCCGATTCGCCCGACCAAGTCTTGAGCGGCACGAGCTTGCTGTCGACCACGTTCATCAGCACTTGGTCCATGTAGGGCAACTGCTGCCCGGCGGCATCGACCTTATAGTAGTATGGGTTACGCTCGCCGACAAAACGTTGTGCCGGGGCCTCATTGGTGATGGTCCAAGGCTGGAGGGTCGGCAGGCTGTCGCTATCGAACTTGTACATATCGTCTTCGGCGTTGTGCAGCGACGCCCAGCTCGTCTTCTCGGCTTCTTCGACCCATTGCGCGATCTGATCGGTGTCGCCGTAGTCGGCATGGTACTGCTTCATGAAATGCGCGGGCCTGTATAGGAAGATCGGCGAGGCCGAGGCCAGCGCGGGCAGGAAGTCGGGGTTCGGCTTGTCCCAGGTATAACGAATGGTCGTTTCGTCGATCACCTCGAACGCGGGCGCTTGGCCGTCGACCAGCAGGATCGAGGGCGGGCCCGACGGTGCGAGCTCCTCGTTGTTGGCGACGTCCTCCCACCAGTAGCGGAAGTCCTCGGCGGTTAAGGGATGGCCGTCGGACCACCTGTGGCCCTCGCGCAAGTGGAAGGTGAAGATACGGCCTTCCTTGACCTCATAGGACTCGAGGATGTCGGGCACGATCTCGAGCGCGGTGTTGTAGCCGACCAGCCGAGCGTAGCCGAACACGACCAGGAGCCGGGTGTCCTTGCTGCGCGTGATCAGCATGGTCCAGTCGCCGCCGTAGGTGCCGATCTCGCGTCCATCGTCGACCACGAGCGGTTCGCTCGGCAGGCGCTCGGCCATGGGCGGCAGCTCGCCCGACGCGACCATCTCTTCCCAGTACGGGACCTCGTCCGCTGCTGCCGGCGAAAGCGTGAGGGATGCGAACACATGGGCGCAGAGCGTCAGGGCGAGAAAGCGGATCATGCGGCTAGTCTTTCCGGCATTTTGCTGGCGCGGACGAAGTGACCCCCGCCGATGTCGATCATGTCGATAGTCTCGCCTTGGCGTACGGTGAAGGGTTCGGGCCACTGCGCCGGAACCGAGGCGCGCCCTTCCATGAGGCGGGTGAGGTCGAGCTTGCGGTCCGGATTGGGCTCCGGCACGGCGGCCAGCAACGCCTGCGTGTAGGGGTGGACCGGATTCTTGAAGATCTCCTCGCGGCTTGCCTGCTCGACCAGCCGGCCGGCGCACATCACGGCGATGCGGTCGGCCATGTAGTCGACCACGGCGAGGTTGTGGGAGATGAAGAGGTAGGTCAGCCCCAACTCCTTCTGGAGATCCTTCAGGAGGTTGAGGATCTGGGCCTGGATCGACACGTCGAGCGCAGAGACGGGCTCGTCGCAGATCAGCAGCTCGGGTTCGAGCGCCAGCGCACGCGCGATGCCGATCCTCTGGCGCTGTCCACCGGAGAAGCTGTGCGGGTAGCGGCGCAGATGGCGCACGTCCAACCCGACCAGCCGCATCAGTTCCATCACCCGTTGCTCGCGCTCTTTCGCCGATCCCACCTTATGGATCACAAGCGGCTCGGAAATGATATCGAACACTGTCATGCGTGGATTCAGCGATCCGAACGGGTCCTGGAAGATGAACTGCACCTTGCGGCGGTAGTCGAAGAGCTCGCCACCCCGAAGCGTGGCGATGTCGACGGTCTTGCCCCGGTCATTGAAGGTTACGAGCCCCGAATCGGGTGTGAGCGCCTTCATGATCATCTTGCTGGTCGTCGTCTTGCCGCAGCCTGATTCGCCGACCAGGCCGAGGCACTCGCCGCGCAGGACGTCGAAGCTGACGTTGTCGACCGCCAGGTTGCTCACTGTGCCGCGCTCGAACATACCCTTCTTGCGCGTGGTAAAGGTCTTGGTCAGGTGCTGGGCCGAGAGCAGGCGATTGTCGCCACCCTCGGGCCAGGGCTCGCGCTCGGGGCGCTTCAGCGAACTCCGGTCCTGCTTGATCTCGCGCAGGGGGATCAGACGCTCCCCGGGTTTCATGTCGAAGCGCGGCACCGCGGCCAGAAGGCCTTTGAGATAGGGATGCTGCGGGTTACCGAAGATATCCTCCAAGCTGCCCTGCTCCATGATTCGGCCGTGGTACATGACGACCACGTCCTTCGCGACATTGGCGACGACGCCGAGATCGTGGGTGATCATCAGGATCGCCATGCCGAGCTCGGACTGGAGGTCGGCGATCAGCTTGAGGATCTGGGCCTGAATCGTCACGTCGAGCGCGGTGGTCGGCTCGTCGGCGATCAGGAGGCTGGGGCGGCAGACCAGCGCCATCGAAATCATGGCGCGCTGGCGCAGACCGCCCGAGAGTTCAAAGGGGTAGCTCGCGTAGGCACGCTCGGGATTGGGGAAGCCGACCAATCGCAACATGTCGACGGTCAGTTCCTTGCCTTCCTGCTTGGAGCAGTTGCGGTGCAGGAAGAGCGCCTCGCTGACCTGGTCGCCGACCGTGTGCAGTGGCGACAGCGAGGTCATCGGTTCCTGGAAGATGATCGAGATGCGGCCGCCACGAATCTGACGCATCTTCTTTCCGTCGGCGTGCAGGCTGCCGATGTTCATTGGCTCGGTGCCTGGATTGGCGGGATCGTGGAGCAGGATCTGCCCTCCGGTGATCTCGGCGGCTTGGGGCAGGATGCGCATGATCGACTGCGATATAACGGTCTTGCCGGAGCCCGATTCGCCGACCAAAGCGATCGTGCGGGCCGCGGGAATGGTGAAGCTGACACCCTTCACGGCTTCGACCGTGCCGTCGCCGATCAGAAACTGGATTCTGAGGTCCTTGATGTCGACAAGTGGGGTCACAAGTGATCGTCCGGCAGCTGGCCTGTGTCGGTCACGAAGCCCAATGCGTCGAGATTGGCGCGTGTGACGTCGTTGAGTTTCAGATTGCGATCCTGCGCGGCCAGGTAGGCGACATCGACGATGGCCTCGAACCCGTCGATCGACGAGTCGAGCGCGATGGATTGCGTCGAGCTTTTCAGCTTCAGCTCCATCCAGTCCTTCGCTCTGTTCATGTCCAAACCGGTGTCATCACGCCGCCGCCGGCGCGTTGTATAGTACGCAAGTTTCATTCCGGAGAGGTCTTTCCAGCGAATCGCACGTGCAACAGGCCCGGTCGCGCGGATTCCCATGGCCGACAACTCGATCGTCG
Source organism: Rhodospirillales bacterium (assembly GCA_014323865.1). Lineage (NCBI taxonomy): Bacteria > Pseudomonadati > Pseudomonadota > Alphaproteobacteria > Rhodospirillales > Rhodospirillales bacterium. The sequence continues at coordinate 517,387 of JACONG010000016.1, forward strand.
TCATGTGCCGCAGCAACGTGCGCAAACCGAACGCCGTGAAGATCGCCCCGACAGTCCCGAGGATGTAAACCATCACCGGCACGACCTCAATCAACAGTAACGGCAGAAAGCAGATCACCGCCCCGGCGCCTGCGCGGACGTAGTCGCCCACTAGGGCCTTGGGTTTGTATCCATGCGTGCTGGTGTCGATCACGAAGTGGGTCCAGAACGAAAGAAAATCTGTGACGCGTCGAGCCAGCGCGCCGCCGGATGATCGCGCACCAAACTGACAAAACTGTCAACAAAGCGCCAGCAATCGACGTCCTGAACCCGATGATGGGTCATCAGCCCGGTCGGTTCCTCGGAATCGACGGTTCCCGCCCGACGGGCCCGAAGGTGGCCCAGCGTCGCCGCAAGGCAGCGCTCGTGGCTGGCGAACCGGCCTCCCTGCTTCCAATCGATGATGTCGACATGGACGTTGGCGACGGTGAGGTCATGGAGCACGGCGTCATCGCGTGGCCCGAGCATGGAGAGACCCTCGAAGCCGAGATCGGCCAAGAGCCGTATCACGACGTCATCGGCCCTGTTCCAGGGAGGGACCATCACCGGGAGCATGCGCTTGGCAAGGCGCGTCTCGAGCACGCATAGTCCGTCGGCCAGCACGCCGGTCAGGCCCGCTTCGAGACCCTCCAGCGCCAGCTCGGTCTTGCGGCGGTCGGCGGACGCGCGGTTGGTATGGTGCGCGCCATGCTGCAAGGCATGGCAGCCGTCATCGTCGAGTGCGGCGCAGGCAGCGTCCTCCAACCAATGGGGCACCACGGCCAACGCCAACGGCACGCCGAGGCCGCGGCGCTGGTCGAGCAGAACCGGCAGCTTTCCGTCGTCGGGTCCGGCGTCATCGTCGCGCCACCAGAATGTGGCGGTACGGCCCGCATCGGACCAGCGATCCAGCTCGTCGCTCAGTTCGGTCCATTCAGCCATTGCGGCTCCAGGAACACAGCAAGTCCGCGCTGCGCTCGGCACCATCCAGATCGATCGTGTCGGGATCAAGCCGCGGCAGGGCGGCGGCCCGATCGATCGCTTTGGCCAAAGTGGCGGGCGACAGCGCAGCCTCTGACAACATCACGATCATGCCGCGCCCGGCAAGCCGTGCGGCTCGATCGGACTGTTCGGTCTCGCCGCCCTCGGCAAAGGGCACGACCACTGCACGGGCACGGGCACGGAAAAGATCGGTCGCCGTGTTGTAGCCGCCTTGGGAGACCGACACGCGGCAACGCGCCAAGAGGTCGGGGAAGTCGGCGCGGTTCGGTTCGACAACCATGCCGCCGCCTGCACCGCGCACCGCTGCTGCGGTTGACCGGTCGCCGGTCAGGATGCGCCATACAAGATGGCCCGTGACCGTGGCATGCCTTTGCGCTGCAATCGCGGTTTCGAGCAGGCGTTCTCCGACCGCGCCACCGCCGGCTGAGACGATCACCTCGTCAGCCCCGTCGCCCGCTTGCGCGATGGTGCGGGGCGTATCGGCGATATAGCCCGTATGGATGACCCGTTCTCCGAGATCGTCAGCGCAGGGGAAGGAGTCGCCGAATCGCACCAGGCCGGGATCGCCATGCACCAGGACGTGATCGTAACGTGCGAGCGCGATGTCGCGCATGGTCATGGCTTTCTCGGGGCACGATGTTCGCTGCAGGATGTCGCGCACCGACGCGACGATACGGGGCGCAGGGCTGAGGGTCGCAGCGGCATCGAGCAGAGTCATTGCCTCGTGGTGCAGGACGCGGCGGCCGAAGGGAAAGGTCTCGGTCACCACGACCGAAGGGTGGGTCTCGGCGACCAGGTCTGTCAGGATCGCCCGTCGGCTTGCCAGCAGCGTCTCGTCCACGGGGCACCCGTCTCCATCGACCAGCCTGGAGAACGTCACGTCGGCCGTGCGGACCGGCGGCAGCTGCACGAGGTGGGCATCACCGATGTCGAGATGGGCGATCGGCAGGCCGCCCGAAGCGACCACGGCCTCGACCTCGCGGGCGGCCAAGGCTCTGGCGATCGACGCGATCCGGCGCAGATGGCCGCTGCCCAGAAGATGCTGGACCCAAAAGAGCACGGGACCGTTCATTGTTCGGCGTCCAGCGACAGGGGACCGCAGGGATCGAGCCGGCAACCGCCGTCGTCATCAAGCGCCAGCACCAGAATGCTGGAGCGCGTGAGCTTCAGCGGCGGGCGCGAGAGGAAGTCCCAGCCGGTCGCCATCCCGAGGGCGGCACGCATCACGCCACGATGGCTGACGGCGATGGTGTTTTCGCCGCCGGCCCGTTCGCGGAACAGATCGCCGAGACGGGCCTGAACATCGCGCGGGCTCTCGCCGCCTACGGGTCGGAAGTCGAGTCCGCGCGCTTCGTTCTCGGCCATGGCATCGCCGAGTTCATCGCGCAGCTCCTCGAGCGTTCGTCCGGCCCAAAGGCCCCAGTCCATTTCGATCAGGCGCTCGTCGGCCGTGGCGTTCGCCAGGCCCAGCATGGCCGCCGTGTCACGGGTACGCGCGAGCGGACTGGTGAGCGCCAGCCAGCCCCTGAGCGTCTCCGGCAGACTCCAGCCGGCCGCGAGCGCCGTTCCCGCCGCCGAGAGTGGGGTATCGGTACGGCCCTGAATGCGCCCGTCTTCGTTCCAGTCGGTCGGCGCATGGCGGATCATGCCGAGATGTGTCATCGGGCGGCCCGTGCGGTTGCGATGGCGCGGTCGAGCGTCGCCGCTGCGGCCTCAACGCTGTGTCGCCGCAAGACGTTGTCGGCCGCTGCCACACCCATCGCTGCACGCCGCCTGGGCTCGTCGGCCAGCCGTGCTACGGCTGCGGCAAACGCATCAGCATCATCCTCCGGGGTGAGGAATCCCGTACGCTCGTCGTCAACGATCTCGGGCACGCCGCGCGCACGCCCCGCGACCACCGGCAGGCCCGCCGCCTGCGCCGCGAGCAACGCCATGCCGTAGGCCTCGTTGATCGCCGGCCAGACAAAGAGATCGCATGCCGCCAGCACGCCCGGCAGCGAGCGTGGCGCGATCCTGCCCGCGAAGAGGGCGCGCCCGTCGAACATGGCCTCGATCTCCGCACGGCAGGGGCCGTCTCCCACGACCAGTAGATCGATATCGTAGCGGTCGAGCGACCGGAACGCCTCTGCGAGAACGCGGTAGGACGCGAGCTTGTCGCCCGGCCGCATCATGCCCACGGCCACGGCAAGGAGACGTCCGTGCGCCAGACCGTGGGTCTTCGCTAGGGTCTCGCGCGCCTTCGGCCGGGGGCGGCGATATGGCGCGAGATCGACAAAGGGCGCCAAGGTCACGATACGCGTGTCCGGAATTCCCGCCGCTCGGAGTCCCGCCGCGTCATCGCCGGTGATCGGAAGCAGCGCATCGGCCCGTGCGAGGCAGGCGAGCGACTGTGCATAACCGGCTGCCCATGGCCCGTGACGCTGCTTGGGCGCAACCGACGGCTCGGCCACGACATAGGGCAGGCCGAAGGCCTCGGCGACACGGGGCCCCAGATGGTCGGGCGCCTTGTGATAGAGATGATAGGTGAACCAGAGGTCGGGCGGCGCCGCCTGCCAGCCGTCGATCAGGGCCGCGGCTTCGGCCCTGCCGCGCGCGGCGAGCAGCTTCTGTCGTTCGCTGTCGCCGCCGTCCCAGACGCGCAGACTCGACGCCAGCGTCACCGTGTGGCCGAGGCTTTCCAGCGTCTTCACCAGCAGGCGTGCGACGGTGCGGTCGCCCGATGGCACCCGGTGGGTCGGCGCTTTCATGGGCGCGTAGAATGCAATGGTCGACACGGGTCAGAGACCGAAGCGTATTGCCAGATCTTCTATGCCCGTTTCCATGGAGAACGTCGAACGCACCCGGTCGCTGCCCGCCGTGCCGAGGGTATGGCGCAGGGCCGGGTCGGCGATGACCTTCTCGAGTGCTGACGCGAGCGTGGCAGGATCGCCGGGTTCGACGAGCAGTCCGGTGTCGCCGTCCACGATCAGCTCGGGCACCGCCGAGACACGCGTGGCAACGATCGCGAGATTCTGGCTCTGCGCCTCCATCAGCACGTTGGGCAGGCCGTCGCGATTACCGTCGCCAGCGATCCGCGAGGCGAGGACGAAGGCATCCGCGGCGCGATAGGCCGCGAGCACATCGCTCTGGGGTTTGGCGCCGTGCCAAGTGATTCGGTCGGCGATACCGCTTTGTTCACCCTGTGCCTTGAGTGCTGTGCCGAGCGGTCCGCCCCCAATGTGATTGAGCCGCCAGTGGAGTCCGGGCGACAGGCGCGCCAGGGCCGCCAGTAGGTCGTCGTAACCCTTTTTCTCGACCAGCCGCCCGACCGAGACCAGACGCACGGGATCGTCCGCGTCGCTGCCGTCGGCTGTGCGGTTCCGTTCCGGGGCGGCGGGCCAGCGGGCAAGATCGAGACCGTGATAGACGAGGTCGACCCGGCCTTCAGGCGCAAGGTGCCCCAGGTGCTCGCAATTGGCAGCGGTGCAGGTCACAAGCCAGCCGCAATCGGCCAGCTTCTCCCTGAGCTCCCAGTCGGGCGAGGTGTAGATGTCCTTGGCGTGGGCCGACCCGGTCCAGGCAAGCCCCGTCATCATCGCGGCATACCGGGCCACCGATGCCGGGGTATGAAGAAAATGGGCATGAAGATGCCGAACGCGGGGCGCGACCTCAGCTGCCAGAACACAGGCCTGACCGAACCGCCGGAGCCTGTTGCGTGTCATGTCGCGCCGGAGGTCCGCTAGCCATTGCCGCCTGGCTGCCGGATAGCCCGGCAGTCGCCGCGCGGTGCGCCATGCGCTTATGACCCGGGCGGGCTCCTGGTGGATGTATTCGGGCAGATAGGTCACCGGCGCGACGATCTCGTCGTGCACCGGATGGGTTGCCGTGTCGGTCGGATGGCGCAGGGACACGATCTCGATCGCCAGACCGCGCGCTTCAAGCGCCCGGATCTCCTGGGCGATGAAGGTCTCCGACAGACGGGGATAACCCTTCAGGACAAAGGCGACACGATCCGTGCCGATCATGGCATGGTCAGCCGGTCCGGCGGTCATCGTTGCGCGCCACCGTCAGGCGCTCCTGACGGGTTCCGTGCGGCAGCTTGAACGCGGTCCGACCCTCGGCGAGATGCATGGCAACCAGCCGGTTGACGTTCTCGAGCCCGTCGAGCAGGCCCGGCACGACCACCTGGCTGGGACGGCGCTGCTGGGTGAGCTGGCGGATCGCCGTCGCCATGGCCGCTGCGTTCTCGGCCATGTCCTCGGTCAGCATTGTGACAAGCCCGAGCTCCTGGGCACGGCTGGCGCGGATCAGTTGCTCGCGACGCGGCACCTGGCGGGGCACGATCAGTGCCGGTTTGTCGAACGACAGGATCTCGCAAAACGTGTTGTAACCGCCCATGGCGACGACACCAGCAGCGCGTTCCATCAGCGTTTCCAGATGGGCGTCGAAGGTGATGGCGGTGACCCGCTCGAGCAGGTCGACGCGCTCCTGGAACTCGGCCTTGACCTCGGGCTGCATGAACGGCCCGAAGACCACCAAGGCCGGGATCTCCGGTGAGCGCGGGCTCTCATAGGCCTTCAGCACCCAGTCGACCAGAAGGTCGCCGTCGCCACCGCCGCCCGTGGTCACCAGGACAAAGGGCTCCTTGATGCCGTCTGGCAGGCCTATCTCGGGCAGGCTCTGGGGCACGGACCGTTCGAGATACCCAGTGTAGATCATCTTGCGCCGCACCGACTGCGGCACATTGATCTCTTCCAGCGGGTCGTGCACCTGCGGCAGGCCATAGACCCAGATCTCGTCATAGAGGTCGCGCAGGGCGGGAATCGCCTTCTTGCGTCGCCATTCGGCCTTGAGCGCGGTGGGGTCGTCCATCACGTCGCGCAGGCCGAGAATGATTCGGGTGCCGCGCGGTTTCAGCATTTCGATTGTCTCGCGCACCTCGCCGCGCAGGCCGAGCGGTTCCTTGTCGACGAGGAAGATGTCGGGATCGAAAATGTTGGCGGTGTGCGTGATGATCGACGAGCGCATCGCCATCGTCTGCTCGGTGTCGAGCATCAGATTGAGCGAGGTGTATTCGCCGTTCCTGAGCTTGATGACGCCCGGCACGCGGACGAAGTCGACGCGCGCACGGAAATCGAAGCTACCGATGATCGGGGATCCCGACAGGATCAGGACCGTCAGGTTGTCGGTCTCGCCGACCATCGAATGAGCGATCGCCCGGCACCGTCTGAGGTGGCCGAGTCCGAAGCTGTCGTGACTGTAGATCAGGACACGTGGACGCGCCGTCGCTGCATTCATTTGAGCTCCGATGGTCCCTCAGTTGAGCGAGCTATGCCATAGCTCAGAGCCGGGAGAAAGTTGCGACCATACAACAGCTTTCACAGCCAAACTATGGTCAAACCCACGGTTCCGAGAATCAAACTTGATCGCTTCGAGCTCTGGGCGATTCCCCTGAAGCGTAGGAACGACTATTCTCCCCCGTTTCAGGCGTCGTCGCAGGAGTCGCTGATCGTCCATCATGGAACGCACCATTTACGGCTTTATCTTTCGCTATTCGAAGCGAGAGCAGATTTTCATTCTGCTCTTCACACTGCTTTCGCTGCCGTTCTATTACGTTTCCCTCGATATCCCGAAGCTGATCGTCAACAACGTTCTGAGCGAGCCGGAAACCACGGTTGAGCCTTTGGTTCCCGGCGTCTCGTCCGCGATTGCCGGCGCAGAGATGGTCGATGAACGCATGTTGGTTCTGCTGGGCATCGACATCGTCGAGTTGGAGCGGCTGACCCTGCTCGCGGTCTACAGCGGCGTGTTCCTGCTGCTCGTCGGCATCAACGGTGGCTTCAAATATTTTATCAATGTTTACAAGGGCTTGCTCGGCGAGCGCATGCTCAGGCGGCTGCGCTATCAGCTCTACAGCCGAATCATGCGGTTCCCGCTGCCTTATTTCCGGCGGGTCAGTTCGGGCGAGTTGATTCCAATGGTGACCCAGGAGGTCGAGCCGCTCGGCGGTTTCATTGGCGATGCGCTCGCGCTGCCGATGTATCAGGGCGGCCTGCTGATCACCGCGCTGGTCTTCATCTTCATGCAGGACGTATGGATGGGGCTCGCGTCGATTTCGCTCTATCCCATGCAGGGCTGGATCATTCCCAAGCTCCAGCGGCGCGTGAACCTGCTCGGCAAGGAGCGGGTCAAGGAGGTGCGCAAGGTCTCCGAGCGAATCGCCGAAACGGTCCAGGGCGTCGAGGAGATGCACGCCAACGGCATGGTGCGCTGGGAGATGGCCGAGTTCACCTCGCGCATGAGCCGGATCTTCGAGATCCGCTACGCGATCTACCGCAAGAAGTTTTTCATCAAGTTCCTGAACAACTTTCTGGCCCAGCTCACGCCGTTCTTCTTCTACGCCATCGGCGGTTACTTCGTGATCGACGGGTCGCTTTCGCTCGGCGGTCTCGTGGCCGTGCTCGCGGCCTACAAGGACCTGCCGCCGCCCTGGAAAGAACTGCTGAACCACTACCAGATCCGCGAAGACGCCAAGATCAAGTACGACCAGGTGGTGACGCAGTTTGCCCCGGCCGGGATGCGCGAGGACGAGGTCGTCGCCGGCGATGCCGAGGTTCCGAGGTTCGAGGGCGATCTCGTGGCGACCAACGTCAAGTACGAGGAAGACGGTGACACCCTGATCGACGGCTTTAACCTGGAGGTTCCGCTCGACAGCCACGTCGCAATCGTGGGTGATGCCAGCAGCGGCAAGGACCGGGCCGCCATGCTCATCGCCAGACTGGTCAATACCTCCGGAGGCAAGATCAGTTACGGCGGTGTCGAGGGTGACACCATGCCCGAGATCATCTCGGGCCGCCGGATCGGCTACGTCGGGCCGGCGACGAGCCTGTTCTCGGCCTCGCTCAAGGACAACCTGCTTTACAGCCTGCGCCAGACGCCCCAGCACGAACGCGAGCCCGAAGGCTCCGACGAGCGGCAAAAGCTTGCGCGAACCCGAAGCGAATCGATCAAGACTGCCAACAGCCCCGACGACGTCTTCGCCGACTGGGTCGACCGGTTACAAGCAGGTGCAACCGACGACGAGAGTCTGGTTGAGGCCGCGCGTCGGGCCCTGGATATCGCTGACATGGAAGAGGATGTCTACCAGCTCGGCCTGCGCGGCAGGCTCGATCCTGAAAAGAGGCCCAAGGCGGCCGAACGCCTGCTCAAGGCGCGCAAGCTGCTCGAGGAACGGCTGAAAGAGGACGTCTATCTCGGCCTGGTCGAACCCTTCGACCGGACGGCCTACAACTCGAACGCCACGGTCGGCGAGAACCTCCTGTTCGGCACGCCGGTGGGTGACGCGTTCGATCTCGAGCGTCTGCCCGAGAACGAATACGTCATGAAGATCCTGGGCGAGGTCGACCTGGTCGACGACTTCCTCAAGATCGGCCACGAAGTCGCCCAGACCATGATCGAGCTGTTTGCCGATTTGCCGCCCGACCATGAGTACTTCGCCCAGTTCTCGTTCATCTCGCTCGACGACCTGCCGGACTACCAGGCGATCCTGCGCAAGGTCGAACGCGACAGCCTTGAGGGCCTGAACGACGAGCAACGCCTGCTTCTGCTCTCGCTGCCGTTCAAGCTCGCGCCGGCCCGCCATCGCCTCGGCCTGATCGACGACGCCACCCAGGACCGCATCCTGGAGGCGCGACGCCTGTTCGCCGAGGAGTTGCCCGAAGACCTCGCCGGCGCGGTCGAGTTCTTCGACCGAGACAGCTACAACGCCGCCTCCTCGCTTCAGGACAACATCCTGTTCGGCAAGCTGGTCTACGGCCGGGCGCAGGCCCAAGCCAAGATCGGCCAGCTCATCTCTGAGGTCGTGGAATCGCTCGAACTGCGCTCGACTGTTGTGGTCGTGGGTATCGACTTCGAGGTCGGCATCGGCGGTTCGCGCCTCTCGCTGGCACAGCGCCAGAAGACGGCCATTGCGCGCGCGGTGCTCAAGCAACCTCAGGTGATCGTGCTTTCGGAAGCCACCGCTGCGCTGGATGGCTCGTCGCAAAGCACCATATTGAACAAGATACGCGAAGAGTTCCGCGGCAGGGCCGTCATCTGGATCATGCACAGGCCGAGCCAAGCCGAAGCCTTCGATCAGGTCGTGGTCATGAAGGGCGGCAAGGTGGCCGAGAAAGGGTCATACGACGAACTGATCGCCAAAAAGGCGATCTTGGCTGATCTGGTCGCTGCGGAATAGGCGGACGGCAAGGGAGAAAGCATCATGAGCCTGCAACAGGATGTCGAGCTGCTGCGCAAGATTCCCCTGTTCGCCAAGATCGAACCGAGCAAGCTGAAGCTCCTGGCTTTCACGGCCGAGCGCCTGACCTTCGGTCAGGGCGACGTGCTCTTCCGTCAGGGCGACGAAGGCGATTCGGCCTACATCATCATCGACGGTGAAGCCGACGTTCTGGTCGCCACCGACACCGGGCAGGTCACGGTTGCGACGCTCAAGACGAACGACTTCCTGGGCGAGACCGCTATCCTGTGCGACGTGCCGCGAACCGCGACGGTGCAGGCCAAGACCGACCTCGTGACGTTGATGATCTCGAAGGACCTGTTCTTCCAGCTCGTCAGCCAGTTCCCCTCCATGTCGATCGAGATCATGCGCGAACTGGCGCGCCGCGTGGAGCGCACGACGGCACAGCTGCGCGAAGTTGTCTCGCAGCGTCTGGCCTGACGTTTCGCGATGTCCGATCGTTTCCGGGGTGAGTCGTGAGCCGTCTCGACAGTGTGATCCGTCGTCTGGAGGCCCAGCGCGACTGCCTCGGTGCTGCAGCGTCGCTGATCGACGGTCGCGGCGGACCCGTTCTGGAGATCGGACTCGGCAACGGCCGGACCTACGACCATCTGCGCGAGCTGATGCCCGATCGCACGATCTACTGCTTCGACCGACAGATTGCTGCTCATCCCGACTGCATCCCCGACGATGAACACATGTTCCTGGGCGATCTCAGCGAGACCATGCCGCTGGCCGCCCAGCGCCTGGGCGCAACCACCGTGCTGGCGCATGTTGACATCGGCTCGGGCGACAAGGGTACCTCGCTGGCGCTCGGGCGTTGGCTGGCCGGTGCGCTTTTGCCGCTGCTGACCTCCGGTGCGATCGTCGTCAGCGACCAGCCGGTGCCAGGCGACGGCTGGCAGATGATCGATCTCCCAGAAGGCGTGGTGCCTGGCCGCTACCACATACAGAAGGTGTGACGGCTGTCATCGGCTCGGCGCGGACCGAGGCGGACAATGGCCTGAGATTTCGGCGGGAACCGATGTCAGGCGAGTCCACCAGTGGGCAGACAGCGCCGCCACGAATCAACCGGGCCACGCTTGATGCCCTAATCGAGATGCTGGGCACCGACAGCGTGCGCAGCGTCGTCGCGGAGTTTCTTGCCCAGGCCGCCGAGCAACGCGCATCGATTGCCGACGCCTTTGCGACGGGGGATCAAGACACGCTCTATCAATCATCACGCCCACAATCTGGTTTCGACCGCCGGCAACCTCGGTGTGAAGCGCGCCTCCCGTCTGGCCGATGCGGTGCAGAAAGCGGTTCGCGACGACGATGCCGAGGGCCTGGGCCCCGCCGTGACGGACCTGCTCGACGCGCTGGACGGCGCACTCGCGGAGTTGCCGAAGCTGGACGACGAGGCGTCGGCCGCCTGAGTCGCACGCGTCAGCCCAGGCGTTTTTCGATCGCGTTCCAGACCAGCGCCTCGAGCTTCACGCCGTCGAAACGATTGACCTCCTGAATCCCCGTCGGCGAGGTCACGTTGATCTCGGTCAGCCAGCCGCCGATCACGTCGATGCCGACGAAGACCATGCCGCGGCGGGCAAGTTCGGGGCCGATGATGTCGCAGATCTCGCACTCGCGCCGGGTCAGGGCCGAAGCGACCGGTCGTCCGCCGACATGCATGTTCGAGCGCGATTCCCCGGCTGCGGGAATCCGGTTGATGGCGCCCACCGGCTTGCCTTCGACCAAGATGATGCGCTTGTCGCCGTCGCGCACCTCGGTCAGGTACTTCTGAACAATGAGCGGCTCGCGGAACATCTGCTCGAACATCTCGAGTAGCGAGGCCAGGTTTTCATCGCTGGGCGTGATGTGGAACACGCCCGCACCGCCGTTGCCGTAGAGCGGCTTGACGATGATGTCCTCGTGTTCGTCGCGGAAGTCCCGGATGGCCTGCACCGACGAGGTGATCAGCGTGGGCGGCATGACACCCTCGAAGTGCGTGACGAAGATCTTCTCGGGCGCGTTGCGCACCTCGGCGGGATCATTCACGACCAGCGTCCTAGGCTGCAGCTTCTCGAGCAGATGCGTCGCGGTGATGTAGGACATGTCGAACGGCGGGTCCTGGCGCATCAGGACGACGTCCATTTCGGCGAGGTCCATCAGGGCGACGTTGCCGAGCGTGACGTGATCGCCCGCCTTGCGCCGCAGATGCATCGGCCGAGCGTAGGCCATCACCTTGCCGTCGCGAAAGATCAGGTCCTGGGGCAGGTAGAAGTAGACGTCATGACCCCGTTCCTGCGCCTCAAGCGCCAGCACGAAAGTGGTGTCGGCATCAATGTCGATCGCCTCGACCGGGTCCATCTGGACGGCGACGGAAAGGGTCATCTCGCAATGCCCTCGCTGGGGAAATAGAGGCCCTGCTTAGAGTGGAACAGAGCCGTTGGGAAGTCGGCGCACGCCTGCGTCAGGTCGACTTCACACGGACGTGGCTGACGACTTCCTTCACGCCCGAGATCGTGCGTGCATGGTTGACCACGCGCTGCAACTCGGACTGATCCTCGGCGATGCCGGTCAGATAGACGACGGCGCCGACGGTATCGACGTTGAAGTTGATCGAGTTGACCTCACTGTCGAACAGCAGATTGGTGCGCAGCTCAATGGAGATTCTGATGTCGTTGAGATAGCTCCCGACGCTGCCGCTGTCTGTCACCTGGAGTTCGTTGATGACCTCGACCACGCCTTCGGGCTGCCAGGCGATCCGCACTGCGTCGACGCGGTCTTCAGGCGTCGCGACTTTGCCGGTCAGCATCACGCGGCCTTCGGTGACGTTGATCGAGACGTCCTGATAGAGCTGCTCGTTGTGCATGAAGAGCTCTTCGTTGATGGCGAGCTTGATCGTGAGGTCGTCGACCTGATCGCCGAGGGTTCGTTCCTCTGCGATGGCGACACCGCCTGTCGCAGCGGACCCCACGACCAGGGCGGCGCAACCGGACAGGATCGGTGTTGCAAGGGCGGGAAAGGCAAGTATGGCGAGAATCCTAGGCGTCATGCGTCGGGTCTCCGAACTGTGCTTCAGGCCGTATACATTGGTAGTTCGTCTGGGAACAATACCACAAAAAGCGGCGGATTTATGGTCGCCATGCGTCGGGCGTATGGCGCGGCCAGCGCCAGGGGGCGACCACGACAAGGTCGTAGCGGCGGTCGAGCTGGGACAACGCTGGGTTGTGCGCGATGTAGGCTTCGAGCGCCTTGGCGATCCGGAGCCACTGGCGCAGCGTAACCGGATGTTCGTCGCCCCCGCGCCGCGCCTTGACCTCGACCGCCACGAGAAGCCGCCCCTTGCGGGCAACCAGATCGATTTCTCCCGAAGGTGCCCGCCAGCGGCGCGCGACGATGCGGTAGCCCTTGCAGGCGAGTGCGAAAATCGCCAGACGTTCGGCGCTGCGGCCCCATGCTTCTGCGATCTGCCGGTCGGATCGGTTCATGCGGCTTCTCAATTCTGCCAAGTTTGCCGATCATAGTTGTCACCGTCTTGCGCGACCAAGCGGAGAACAACAATGCATTCCAGTCCCCGTTTCCCTCGCGGCGCGTACGTCGCCCTGCCAGCCGTCCTGGCCGTCGCGATGTTCGCGCTTGCGTCCTGCATGACTTCGCCGAAACAGGATCACGGTGAGCAGGCCGCCGCTGCGGGCGCCGCACTCGTCGTTTCCGGGGAAGCGGTCGAGTCGGCCTTCAACGAGGATCCCGACAGCATCGTTATCGATCCTGTTACGGGCATCTCCGAGCCGGCCTACGGTCCGGCTGCAGGTCAGACCAGCCGTGTCGCTCTTCTACTCCCGTTGTCGGGCACGCATGCCGAGCTCGGCCATGACCTGCTGGACGCGGCGACGCTGGCCTTGTTCGACATCAACAACGGCCGCATCGATCTGATCGTCGCCGACACCCAGGGAACCGCCGAGGGTGCCGCGACGGCTGCGCGCCAGGTCCTGGCGGGTCAGCCTGATCTCATCGTCGGTCCTCTGTTTTCCCATGCGGTGAGCGCTGCTGCGCCTGTCGCCCAGCAGGCCGGCATCAACATGATCGCGCTGTCGTCGGACCTGCGGGTTGCCGAGCCAGGCGTCTATGTTCTCGGCATCGCGCCTGAGAACCAGGTCGAGCGGGTCGTCACCTATGCCGCCAATCAGGGCCATCTGCGCTTCGCCGTTCTGGCGCCCCAGAGCAACTTCGGCCAGCGCATGGCCTCGGCCCTCGAAGAGGCGGCCGCCCGCTACGGCGGTACGGTGACGGCGCGCGCCTTTTATAACATTGACGGCATCGGTATCGACGAATCGGTGCAGCAGCTGACTGCCTTCCCGGCCCGCCAGGCGGACCTGCAGGCTCAGATCTTCGAGCTGCAGCAGCGTGGCGACGAGGTTTCCATGGCGGCGATCGAACGCCTGCGGGAGACCGACGCAATCGGCGGTATCGCCTTCGATGCGCTTCTCGTACCCGAGGCTGGCTCCCTGCTGCGCCAGATCGCAGCTTATCTCGGCTACTACGATGTGAACCCCGACCAGACCCGGCTGCTGGGTCTTGAGAGTTGGAACGACGCGACGCTGATCCGCGAGCCGGTTATGAAGGGCGCCTGGTTCGCCACCACGCCCGAGACGAGCCGCGTCTGGTTCGCCGATCATTTTCTCGCAGCCTACGACGGCAACCCGCCGCGCCTGGCGACGCTCGCCTACGACGCCATGGCTCTGGCCGCGGCCCTTACCAGCAGTGGTGATGACGGCGATTTCAGCGAGCGGGCTATCACCGACTGGCGCGGTTTCGCCGGTGTTGATGGGCTGTTCCGCTTCGAGGCCGACGGGCTGCCAGAGCGCGCTCTGGCGGTCATGGAGATCTCGTCGGGCGGCGTTGTCGAGGTCTCGCCAGCGCCGACCTCCTTCGAACCGCCCACGGTGTCGCTGCTGATGCCTAACTGAGCAGGCGGGCCAGTACGGCGTTGAGGACGGGACGGCCTTTGGCCGTTGCACGAAGGCCGTCTGCGGGTCGGTCCAAATAGCCGTCGTTCACCAAACCGTCGAGCCGATCGTGATCGAGGTCGTCCTGCCAGGCAGGACCGCAGGCGCGCTCGAGATCATGCGCGCCGAGGCCGTTGGAGAGCCGGAGCCCCATCATGAGAACCTCGGCGAGGCGATCGGGCCCTTCGATCGTCTCGATCTCGGCCGTACCGTGGCCGTTGTGCCCGACCTCCTTGAGCCAGATCTCAGGGGCACGCTGCTGGCACCGGTGGACGCTCCTGCCGCCGGGCTGGTTGAGTCGTCCGTGGGCGCCGGGTCCGACGCCAGCCCATTCGCCCGACCGCCAGTAGACGGTGTTGTGGCGGCTCTCCTGACCGGGCCGCGCATGGTTCGAGATCTCGTAGGCCGGCAGTCCTGCCTTCTCGGTGCGCTCCTGGGTCAGCTCGTACATCGCGGCTTGGTCGTCTTCACACGGCAGGTCGAGCGCACCGCGACGGGCCAGGGTGTGGAACTGTGTACCCTGTTCGATGGTGAGCTGATAAAGCGACAGATGGTCGGTCTCATAGGCTAGGGTACGGTCGAGTTCCGCCTGCCAATCAGCCGGCGTCTGACCCATGCGCGCATAGATCAAGTCGAACGACAGGCGTTCGAAGACAGCGCGCGCGACCATCAGCGCCTGCTCGGCCTCGGCGAGGTCGTGGCGGCGGCCCAGCGCCCGCAGCGCATTGTCATCAAGGGCCTGCACGCCGAGCGAGACACGGTTCACGCCCGCTACGCGATAGCCCACGAAACGGTTGACCTCGACGCTGCCAGGATTGGCCTCGAGCGTGATCTCGACATCAGGGTCGACGGACCAGTGTGCAGCGATGGCGTCGAGTACGGCCTCGACCGTGGCCGGTTCCATCAGCGACGGCGTGCCGCCGCCGAAGAATACGCTGGTGACTGTGCGGCCCGGCATCTGTTCGGCCATGTGAGCCGTCTCGCGGACCAGCGCCGCGCGCCAGGCGTTGTGGTCGACCGCCTCACGGACATGGCTGTTGAAGTTGCAGTAGGGGCACTTCGACTGGCAGAACGGCCAGTGGACATAGACACCGAAGCCGGGATCGGTCGCCGCCATCAATGGAAGCCCGCAGCTCCGATCAGCTTGGCGAAGGCCCGGGCGCGATGGTTGAAGGCCTTCTTCTCCTCCATCGCCATTTCGCCGAACGTGCGGCTGTCGCCTTCGGGCACGAAGCAGGAGTCGTAACCGAATCCGTTTTCGCCGCGCGGCGGGAATTCGAGATGGCCGTCGATCCGGCCCTCGAAGGTTCGCGTCCGGCCGTCCGGCCAAGCTAGGCCTAGAACGCAATGGAAGCTTGCACGGCGGTCCGGGTTGTCACCGAGCTCACGTTCCACCCGCGCCATGGCAAGAGCGAAATCCTTGTCGGGTCCGCCCCAGCGTGCCGAGTAGATGCCCGGTTCACCGCTCAGACCGGAGACCGCGAGACCGGAGTCGTCTGACAGCGCAGGCAGCCCCGAACCGTCTGCCGCCGCGACCGCCTTAATCAGTGCGTTGTCTTTAAAGGTGTCGCCGGTTTCCTCGGGCTCGGGCAGGCCGAGTGTGTCGGCGCCGACGACATCCACCGAGAACGGCTGCAACAGATCGTCGATTTCGCGCACCTTGCCGAGATTGTGGCTGGCGATCACAAGCTTCGGTGGCAGGTCGAGCCGCTCGCTCATCAGGCCAGTCCCAAGGCCGCTTTCTGGTGGCCCACGAGTTCATCGATGCCCGCGACAGCGAGGTCGAGCAGCCGGTCGAACTCCGTGCGGCGAAAGACTGCGCCCTCGGCGGTCGCCTGGACTTCGACCAGGTTGCCCAGGCCCGTCATGACGAAGTTGGCGTCGGCACCGGCTGTCGAATCCTCGGCATAGTCGAGGTCGGCGACCGGCACGCCGTCGATGATGCCGCAGGAGATCGCCGCGACATGATCGCTCAGCGGCAGAGATGCGATGAGGCCTTCGTCGACCAGGTGCTGAAGCGCGATGTGGAGGGCGACGAAACCGCCGGTGATCGCTGCCGTGCGTGTGCCGCCGTCGGCCTGGATGACGTCGCAATCGACTTTGATCTGACGTTCGCCCAGCACCTCCAGATCGGCCACGGCGCGCAGGCTGCGACCGATCAGGCGCTGAATCTCCTGTGTCCGGCCCGACTGCTTGCCGCGGGCGGCTTCGCGATCGGTACGGGTGTTGGTCGCACGCGGCAGCATGCCATATTCGGCCGTGACCCAGCCGCGCCCCCGGTTGCGCAGCCATGGCGGTACCCGTTCCTCAACACTGGCGGTACAGAGCACATGGGTGTCACCGAATCGGGTCATGCACGATCCCTCGGCGTGTTTGGAAAAGCCTGGCTCGAGCCGGATGGTACGCAAGGCCTCGGGCGTGCGGCCGCTGGGTCGTGTCATCATGGGTCCTGTCTGGTGGCGGGGCGGACCCTACCGTTGTTTGACGGTTGCCGGAACCACCGATCGTTCGCCGTTGACCCCGACCGGGACAGCGCTTACATGCAGCCCCGTGCGGGGCGCGCCAATGTCTCGGAAAGAGGGGATGATTCAGGAACTTAACGAACGTAGCCGAGAGATCTTCCGCGTCCTGGTGGACGAATACGTCCGCACCGGCGAGCCGGTAGGGTCGCGCACGATCGCCAGGCAGCTGCCGGGATCGCTGTCGCCCGCCAGCGTGCGCAACGTCATGTCCGATCTTGAGGATGCCGGGCTGATCTTTGCGCCGCACACCAGCGCCGGTCGCCAGCCGACCGATCTCGGCCTGCGTCTGTTTGTCGACGGCCTTCTGCAGCTTGGTGATCTTGCCGCCGACGAACGCGCCGCCATCAAGGCAGCCTGCGAGGACTCGGGCCGCGCCTTCGAAGAGGTGCTGGCGTCGGCCACGGGCCTGCTCTCGGGCCTGTCGCATCATGCCGGTGTCGTCGTCGCACCCAAGCAGGAGTCGGCCTTCCGCCACGTCGAGTTCGTTTCGCTCGCCCCGGATCGGGCCCTAGTCATCGTCGTCCAGGAAAATGGCGCGGTCGAAAACCGGATCATCGAACTGCCGCCCGGTGTCACGCCCCAAGCCCTGATCCGTGCGGGCAACTATCTCTCCTCGCGGCTGGGCGGCCGCACGCTGGACGAGGCGCGCAGCCAGATCCTGGCGGAACTGGCACATCACGAAGCCGAACTCGACGCGCTTTCCGAGCGGGTCGTGACGGCCGGGCTTGCGACTTGGTCAGGTGCCAACACACCCGAGGAGCGCGCGACCCTGATGGTCAAAGGGCAGGCCAACCTGCTCGACGACGTCCGGGCACTGGCCGATCTGGAGCGCATTCGCGAGCTGTTCGACAAGCTCGACGAGGCGCACCACATGTCTCAGCTCATTGACCTGACGCAGGAGGCCGAGGGCGTCAGCATCTTCATCGGGGCCGACAACGAACTGTTCCAGCTCTCGGGTTGTTCGACGATTGTGGCACCTGTCTCCGATGAAGGCGGCCGCTTTATCGGCGCATTGGGCGTGATTGGCCCGACCCGCATGAACTACGCCCGCATCATTCCCATAGTGGACTATACTGCCAAAATCGTGGGCCGCCTGCTGAGCTGACATATGACACCACCGAACGACCCGAACAGGACCGAGATGAGTGACGAAACGAAGAAAAACCCGGAGGCCGACGAGACGGTCACGCCTCAGCCCGCCAACGACGACACCACCGTCGAGGAGGTCGTCGAGTTCGGCGGGTCGGCGTCGGACATCGCCGAGGATGGCCTGGATGCCGACGACGGTCTGGTGATCGACGAGATCGCTACGGATGACGATGATTCTTCGGACGACAACGATGCCGGGCGCATTGCCGAGCTCGAGGGCCAGGTCGCCGATCTGACCGACCGCCTGCTGCGTGCCGCCGCCGAGATGGAAAACGTGCGCAAGCGGGCTCAGAAGGATCGCGAGGATGCCAGCAAGTTTGCGACCTCGAAGTTCGCCGAGGACATGCTTGCGGTGGCCGACAACCTCAACCGGGCGCTCGAAGCCGTGTCCGGCGAAGACCGCCAGGGCGGCTCCGCCAAGGGTCTGGTCGAGGGTGTCGACCTGACCATGCGCGCGCTCAACGGCGCCTTGAGCCGTCACGGCATTGAGATGATTGAAACCGCCGGTGCGCGTTTCGATCCCAACCTGCATCAGGCCATGTTCGAGACCGAAACGAACGACTTCGAGCCCGGCACGGTGATGCAGGTGCTGCGTTCGGGCTACATGATTCACGGCCGCCTGCTGCGCCCGGTCATGGTCGGTGTTGCCAAGGCGCCGAAGGAGGATGCCTCCTCAGAGGCGTAGCGCGAACAGGTTGGCGAGCGCCCGACGTCGGTGACATCGAGGCCGTCTGGCCGCGCTTTGAGCCAGCGGCGTTCGCTCATGTGACGGGCCAATGCGGCGTCGAGATGGGAGCGCTCCGATCCGTCCTCTGCGCATCGTGCGATCAGGCCGCCGCCAGCATCGCCGCCCAGCCCCAGCGTGGTGCCCCTTGTCGGTCTGCAGGTAACCCGCGTCGGTCGCGATCAGGTGGCCGAGGGCGACCCGGCTGCCCGCAATGTCGCCGCCCGGATGGTTGCCGCAAAGCGTGATTGCGACCTGCAGTGGCGTCAGAAGATCGGTGACCCGGGCGTTAGCGAGCCTGTGGGCGATCTCTATGAGATCCTCGACGACGAACAGCGCGTCACGCTGAACGAACTGGTCAAGGACTTCCGTCATATGCGCGGGTAACCCCAAGCCTACGTGCATCACTTTTCCTGGTTTTGGTCTTGAGCCATTGATGACTGCGGCCGAGAGGAACACAGTTTTTGAGAAGAGGTTCCCTTTCGCCCACCCGCATAGGGCCGGAGCGAGCCAGAGGCACAAAGAGTTACGCGGTTACAGGATCCCCCTTTGCAGACACCGCGTACGTGCCCCGCCTGTTTTCGAGGCTCAGCTTCGGCCCGAAGCGAGGCGCATCATCTTGCCGTCCGGCATCGCGCGCTCTAGATGGGGGAACATGCCCTCGTCGGCCATGGCCTTACCGAACGCCATCAGGGTGCCGTAGACGCCGCGGAACAGGCTGCCGCCGGTGCTGATGCGAGTGATGCCGAGTTCTGCCATATGGGCAACGGTCGCCCCGCCGCCCATGCCCACCACCACGTTGAGCGGTCCGTCGACCTCGGCAACGAAGGTCTTGAGTGTCGCATCGTCGGTCGGACCGGGCGCATAGAGGCAGTCGGCGCCCGCTTCGCGAAACCGGTTGAGCCGCCTGATGGACTCGGGCAGCGGGTCGTCGTGGCCATAGAGGAAACACTCGGCACGGGCCGTCAGGGTGAAGGCGGTTCCGCTGTTGTCGGCGGCCTCCCGCGCCGCTGCAATGCGATCTGCGGCGAGGTCGATGTCGTAGTACGGCTTCGCCGGATTGCCGGTGTAGTCCTCGATACCGCAGCCCGCCATGCCGCGCCCTATGGCATCGCCGATGCAGGACGCGACCGCCTCCGGGCTGTGACCGTAGCCGTTCTCGAGGTCGCCGTTGACCGGCACCTTCACGGCCTTGGCAATCGCCTCGTGACGCGCCATGGTCAGGTCATAGGGTGCGGCGTCGGGTCCGTCGGGCAGCCCGTTGGCGTAGTTGATGCCCGCGCTGGTCGTTGCCAGGGCCTCGAAGCCCAGCGACTCCAGAAGTCGGGCACTACCGGGATCCCACGCATTGGGCATCACGAAGGTCTTACCTTTCGCGTGCAGGGCCCGGAATCGGGCGGCTTTTTCGGCGAGGGTGACGGGCATGGCGATCGGCTCCGGATGAGTCCCAAAGACCTAGAACAAAATGCAACATCTGGCAAGACAGCGATCTTGTCCCGAGTCCAAAAGCGCTTGTTTTTCGCTGTGTTGCGCCCTTGCACCGCTTGGTGTCACACCCATATCACACATGGCCCGAAAGAAATTTTCTTGGGTCCACCCTGAGGCGCCGCGCCGCGGGCCTTGCACAGGGCCCGCCAAAAGGAGAACGAACACATGAGCAAAGTGATTGGTATCGACCTCGGCACGACCAACTCGTGCGTCGCGGTCATGGAAGCCGGTAGCTCCCGCGTCATCGAGAACTCGGAAGGCGGCCGCACGACGCCGTCTTTGGTGGCCTTTGCCGAGGATGGCGAACGCCTGGTCGGCCAGGCCGCGAAGCGCCAAGCGGTGACGAACCCCGAGGCCACGCTCTTCGCCATCAAGCGGCTGATCGGCCGCAGTTTCGACGACCCGATGACCCAGAAGGACAAGGATCTCGTCCCCTACAACATCGTCAAGGCCGACAGCGGCGACGCTTGGGTCGAGGCCCGCGGCGAGAAGTACAGCCCGAGTCAGATCTCGGCCTTCATCCTGCAGAAGATGAAGGAGACGGCTGAGGCCCACACAGGCGGCAGCGTGACCCAGGCGGTCATCACCGTTCCGGCCTATTTCAACGACAGCCAGCGCCAAGCGACCAAGGACGCCGGCAAGATCGCCGGCCTTGAGGTGTTGCGCATCATCAACGAGCCGACCGCGGCCGCGCTGGCCTACGGCCTCGACAAGAAGGAACAGGGCACCATCGTGGTTTATGACCTCGGCGGCGGCACGTTCGACGTGTCGGTGCTGGAGATCGGCGACGGCGTCTTCGAGGTGAAGTCGACCAACGGCGACACCTTCCTAGGCGGCGAGGACTTCGACAAGCGGATTCTCGATTACCTGGCCGAGGAGTTCCAGAAGGAGAACGGCATCGACCTGCGCGTCGACAAGCTTGCGCTGCAGCGTCTGAAGGAAGCCGCCGAGAAGGCCAAGATCGAGCTTTCGAGTGCGGTCCAGACCGAGATCAACCTGCCCTTTATCACGGCCGATGCCTCGGGTCCGAAGCATCTCACCATCAAGCTTACCCGCGCCAAGCTTGAGGCGCTCGTCGACGACCTGCTCGAGCGTACCCTGGTGCCGTGCAAGAAGGCCCTGAAGGATGCGGGCCTGACGGCTGGCGAAATCGACGAAGTCGTCCTGGTCGGCGGCATGACCCGCATGCCCAAGTGCCAGGAGAAGGTGCAGCAGTTCTTCGGCAAGGAGCCGCACAAAGGTGTGAACCCCGACGAGGTCGTCGCGATCGGTGCGGCTATCCAGGCCGGCGTGCTGCAGGGCGAGGTCAAGGACGTCCTTCTGCTCGACGTCACGCCGCTCTCGCTGGGCATCGAGACGCTGGGTGGTGTCTTCACCCGCCTGATTGACCGCAACACGACGATCCCGACGCGCAAGAGCCAGGTATTCTCGACCGCCGAAGACAACCAGACCGCGGTGACCATCCGCGTTGCCCAGGGCGAGCGCGAGATGGCGTCCGACAACAAGATGCTGGGTCAGTTCGACCTGGTCGGCATTCCGACCGCACCGCGCGGCCTGCCGCAGATCGAGGTCACCTTCGACATCGACGCCAACGGCATCGTCAACGTCTCGGCCAAGGACAAGGCGACCGGCAAGGAGCAGCAGATCCGCATCCAGGCCTCCGGCGGTCTCTCCGACGACGAGATAGACGGCATGGTGAAGGACGCCGAGAGCCACGCCGAGGAAGACAAGAAGCGACGTGAGGGTGTCGAGGCGCGCAACCAAGCCGACGGCCTGATCCACTCGACCGAGCAGCAGCTCTCGGAGCACGGCGATGCTGTCGATCCTGATGTGAAGGGTGAGATCGAGGCGGCGATCACCGAGCTACGGGCCGTGATCGAGAACGAGGACGCCCAGACCGAGGCGATCGAGTCGAAGACCCAGGTGCTGATGCAGGCTGCAATGAAGATGGGTGACGCCATCTACAAGGCTCAGCAGGAGGCCGAGGCTGCGGCGGGCGGCGACGGTTCGTCTCCCGCCGAGGACGGTGTCGTCGATGCCGAGTTCGAAGAGGTCGACGACGACGACAAGAAGACCGGCACGGTCTGATCAAGGCGCGAACACGATGACAGGCCGTACCGCGACCGGTGCGGCCCGTGTCGGTTCCATTTCGGCGGGATAGATACGAACAATGGCCAAACGCGATTACTATGACGTGCTTGGCGTCGAGCGCGGCGCGGACGAGAAGGCGATCAAGAGCGCCTATCGCAAACTCGCCATGCAGTATCACCCCGACCGCAACCAGGACAACGCCGAGGCCGAGCAGAAGTTCAAGGAAGCCAACGAGGCTTACGAGGTTCTGAAGGACGAGCAGAAGCGCGCCGCCTACGACCAGTTCGGCCATGCCGCCTTCGAGAACGGCATGGGTGGCGGCGGGGCCCAGGCGCATGATTTTGCTTCGAGCTTCGCCGACGTGTTCGACGATCTGTTCGGCGAGTTCATGGGCGGCAACCGTCGTCGTGGCCAGGGCAACGGCCAGCGCGGCGCCGATCTGCGTTACAACATGGGGATCACGCTCGAGGAGGCCTTCGCCGGCAAGCAGGCGAAGGTCCGCGTGCCGACCGCCGTCATCTGCGAAGCCTGTGGCGGTAGCGGTGCCGACGATCCCGAAGCAACGTCTATCTGCGGCACCTGCGCCGGCTACGGCAAGGCGCGGGCCCAGCAGGGCTTCTTCTCTATCGAGCGGACCTGCCCGACCTGCGGCGGTACGGGCAAGGTGATCGGCGATTCCTGCAAGGTTTGCGGTGGCGCGGGCCGGGTGCAGAAGGAAAAGTCGCTCAACGTCACGATCCCTGCCGGCGTCGACGACGGCATGCGCATTCGCCTCTCGGGCGAGGGCGAGGCGGGCGGGCGCGGCGGGCCCGCGGGCGATCTCTACATCGTTCTGACCGTCCGCCCGCATCCGATCTTCCAGCGCGACGGCGGCACGATCTACTGCCCGGTGCCGATCACGCTCGTGACCGCGGCTCTCGGCGGTACGATCGAGGTCCCCACGATCGACGGCAAGCGCGCCAAGGTTTCGATTCCCGCCGGAACGCAGACCGGACGTCAGTTCCGCTTACGCGGCAAGGGTATGACCGGTGTCCGCAGCTCGGCCCGCGGTGACATGATCATCGAAACCTTGGTCGAAACCCCGGTCGCCCTGACTGCCCGCCAGAAAGAGCTCCTCAAGAAGTTCGATGAGGCCGGTGGCGGCAAGGGCCAGAACCCGGAATCGGAAGGCTTCTTCACCAAGGTGAAGGACCTCTGGCAGGACCTGACCGACTAGATCGGGTTCGACCGAATTCACCTGCCGTTCGCCCTCAGTTTGCCACACCCCGGGTGAATGATTTCCGGTTGCCGCGAAGGAACTGTTTATATGCGCCTGACTGCTTCCTCTGGTTCTCGCCGCCGTACTGTCGTCGCCCGCACTCGCTCAATCCAGCGTGATGCGGGAAGAAGATCTGATGGCCTGTGCCGACGGTCTAAGCGCGGCCAATGCCAACGACGATGGCAGGATGACGCACGACGAGGCGATGGCTGCGAACTTCAGCCTGCTCGACGGCGATGCCGACGGTGTCGTGACCGAAAAGGAGTTCGCGGCCTGCCGCACAGGTGTGACCCTCGAGGAGTACCTAGCCTTCGGGATGGTACGCTACGAACGCGCCGCCGAAGAGGCGCTGTCCGATCCCGATGTCGGCATTCCCGTCAAGGTGCTCACACGTGTGCGCTGAGCGCACACTGTTTCCATCTCGGCGCGTTCCGTTCTATGGATGCGCTATGACTGTCAGGATCGGCATATGCGGAGCCGCCGGGCGCATGGGCCGCATGCTCGCCCGGACGGCGTTTGTGCGCGAAGGCGCGATCGTGGCCGCGGGTTCGGAACAGCCGGGTAGCGATTCGCTCGGCAAGGACCTTGGTGTCCTTGCCGGCCTCAAGCCCCTGGAGGTCGCGATCGGCGACGATCGCTCTGCGCTGTTTGCTGCGAGCGACGTGGTGGTCGATTTCACCGCACCGGTCTCGACGCTCGCCAACGCACGCGAAGCTGCGGCGACCCGCAAGGGCCTCGTGGTTGGCACCACTGGTCTCTCGGCCGACGACAAGGCCGCGCTCGCCACCTGTGCTGCCTCCGCACCCATCGTCTTCGCCGCCAACATGAGCCTGTGCGTCAACCTCCTGCTCAGCGTCACGCGCAAGGTTGCCGCGACGCTCGACGACGAGTTCGACATTGAGATCGTCGAGATGCATCACCGCCACAAGGTCGATGCGCCGTCGGGTACGGCGCTCGCCCTGGCCGAAGCCGTGGCCGAGGGACGTGGGGTCGTCCTCGACGATGTCGCCGACCGGGGTCGTGACGGCATAACCGGTGCGCGCGAGCGTGGCGCGATCGGGATGGCTGCACTGCGCGGTGGCGATGTCGTGGGCGAACACATGGTCGTCTTCGCCGCCGATGGCGAGCGTATTGAGATCGGACATCGCGCCACCGACCGCGGCATCTTCGCCCGCGGTGCGATCACCGCGGCGCTCTGGCTCCATGGCCGGGATCCCGGGTTCTACGATATGCAGGATGTGCTCGGCCTGAGCGATTGACGTCGTGTCAGGGTTCCAGCCACTCACCTTCGAGTCTTGGCCGTCCGCGCCGGTTCACCAGCCAGGCTACAAACACGATCAGGGTCATGCCGAAGAGCGCTTCCCAAGACAGCCGCTCGCCGAGGAAGACGGCGCCGATCAAGACCGCGACGGTGGGCACGAGATACGCCACCATTGAAGCAGGGGTCGCGCCGGTGCGTGCCGGCAGGTGGGTAGAAGATCAGGCCGGGAATGGCGCTGCCGACGGTGCCGAGCACCAAGAGTGCGCCGATGCTCGTCCAGCCAATCTCCAGGGTCCATGGCTGGTCGAAGCCAAGCGACAGCGGCACCAGCGCAAGGACCGCCGCGACCTGCGACCCGAGGGCCAAGGCAATCGGCGCGACCGGCCTGGCGCTGCGCGCCAGCACGTTGGTACCCGCGATGCTGATCGCCGCACCAAGCACGGCGAGTCGGTAACCAAGTAGACATCGGCATCATACAGCGCGCCACGGCCGATGGTGGGACGATCTGCTGTGTGGGGCGCGAGCGCGATTTGCCCTATCCGGCATCGGGAACACGCCGCCAGCGTGCCAAGGCATCGTTGATGGCGCTGGCCAGTTCGCTGCGTTCCTCATCGGTCAGGAACGCGCCGATCAGGAGGCGGCGGCCGTGAGATGTCACCACGAGCTCTGTGCTCTCGTTTCGGCGCGTTTCGATCCCGACACGGACCCATCCGGGCTCGAAAGTCCAGTAGAGCCTTCTGCCCGATGGTGTGTGGCGGTCGATTCGCAAGACCCGGTTATCGAGCCGCACGGTTTCGACCGTGCGTCCGGACCGGTAGTTGAGTTCGAACGCGCCCCACACCAGAAGCACCTCCAGGCCGCAGAATCCCGCGACCGGCCAAGCGCCCAGACTCCAGAAGGCAAGTCCGACGGATCCCAGGGCCAGAGCTAGGCTGCCGATCAGTACGGCAAAGCCCCAGCGCGGGAGGGACCGATGCGGCACGAGCATCGCATCGAACAAGATTCCGTCAGGTTTGGCGTCGCCGTGTTCGTTCATGGTCACGGTGATAGCGCGTCCGGCACAACGCGTCATCTTGCGCTAAAGCGTGTCAGGCTGGATCCTGAAACAGGACCCGGACTGTGAGACGGGCCACAGACAAATACGGAGGCCGCGTGAAGAAGGATGACATCGACCGCCTGTTTGCATCGCTCGCGGCGGTGATTCCCGAGCCGGAAACCGAGCTCGAGTACACCAATGTCTTCACCCTGCTGGTCTCAGTCGTGCTTTCGGCCCAGGCGACTGACAAGAGCGTGAACGAGGCGACTCCGGCCCTCTTCGCCCTGGCCGACACGCCTGAGAAGATGATCGCGCTGGGCGAAGACGGCGTGCGCGAGAAGATCAAGACGATCGGCCTCTTCAATTCGAAGGCCAAGAACGTCATCAAACTCTCAGGGATGCTGCTCGCCGAGCATGGCGGTGCGGTGCCGCAGAGCCGGGAGGAACTCCAGAAGCTGCCGGGCGTGGGCCGCAAGACTGCCAGCGTGGTGATGAACGAGGCCTTCGGCGAGGCCACGATCGCGGTCGATACCCATGTCTTTCGTGTCTCGAATCGCACCGGCCTGGCGCGCGCCAAGACACCGGACAAGGTCGAGCAGAAGCTCGAGAGGATCGTCCCGGCACAATGGAAGAAGGGCGCGCACCACTGGTTGATCCTGCACGGGCGCTACACCTGTCTTGCGCGCAAACCGAAATGCTGGACGTGTGTGATCTCGGACATCTGTCCGCACAAACCCAAGACTCCCGATCCCGAGATCGAGGCTGCCACCAAGGCCGAGAAAAAGGCTACTGGTGCCCGTAAACTGGCGCCGCCGAAACCCGAGAAGGCCACGGCAAAAAAGGCCGCGAAGACCAAGGTGGCGAAGCGCCGCTCATCCTGACAGCACGCTGTCAGCAGAGGTGTGAGACGGTGTTTGCCAAACAGGAGACCACCATGCCTGATTTCACCGACTATCGGGCCGTATCCGGCCGTTTCGAACCTGTCTGGATCCTCGAGATCCAGACCCTGCCCGACGACACCGACCGCATCCTCGATGCGGTCATGCAGGTCCATCCACTCGGCTACGGGCGCTATCAGCGCAATGCCAGCATCTCGGCGCTGGGCAAGGAGACGGCGCACACGCATGTCGCCGGGTTCGAGCCCGGCTCGACCGAGACCTATCCCATGGTCGAACTGAAGATATCCTTCGAACGCGATCTCGATGTGCTGGCGCGCATCATGGATGCGGTGATCGCAGTGCACCACTACGAGGAACCGGTGATCTTTCTGCGCGAGGACTGGACCAGCCGAGCCGCCTACGACCCCAATCGCGACAACCCGCACCGCTGGTGGAACAACGGCCGCGGCCTGCCCAAGCGACTCTAGCAGCAACAAGCCGATCTTGTCATCCCGGGCCAGTGAGCGCCGTGAACGCGAGCTGGAATCACGGCAACGCGCAGCCTCGACGATTTACCGAATCGGGATTCCGGATCAGCGGCCCGCTGGACCTTACCCGGGATGACACAAGTGATTGGAATCAGAACACAAGCGCAGTGGCCCGCACCGGGCAGCCAGTGCCGCCCTTCATGGAGAACGGCAGGCAGACGAAGAGCAAGTTCTTGCCCACCAGTTGATCGAGATTGCAAAGCTGCTGGACCAGGCAGACATCCCGGCCGTTGAGCGCGGTATGTGTCGGTCACCACCCCTCGTTGAGATCGTCCATGCCGATCATGTCGTTACAGAAGATGGTGATCTCCTGACTGACCAGCCAATGCACCCCTCGGTCGGCACATAGAGCCGGTTCATGGCGAAGCCTTCCTTGCCCTGGTGCTTGTCGGACCCGGTTCAGCAGACGGTTGCGCCGCCGGGCCCAATCTTGCGTCCCGATTTGTTGGCCGCGGCCTCGAAGTTCTCGATAGTTATTGCTTCGCCGTTCTGCTTGTGGCTGAGATCGAGAAGGCGGCCCGGCAACACGAGCTGCTCCAGCGGGACCTGATCGAGCGGAATGCCATTGGCTGCGCTGTGGCGCGGCACATCGAGATGGGTGCCGCAATGTTCCGGCATCAGGGTCATGCGGCTTTTCATCGTGATCTTGCCTCCGGTGATCTCGGAGAGATAGGCATGATCGTCGAGCTGGAAGAAGGTCACTTGGCCGCCGATGTTCGGCATGTTGAAATACATCGGATGGCTGAGATCGATGATCTTCTGAATTACTGGCACCATGGTGGTCACGCCCCTCGTTGTCTCGGGGTGATCATGCCTGATCGGCGAGCCAGGCCATCACCTCCTCAACCGAACCCGCGACCTGACCCTCTGGCATGGCGGGGCGCGCCACCATGACGACGGGCAGGCCAAGCGACCGGGCGGACAGGATCTTCGCTTCGTTCGCCGCGCCGCCGCTCGCCTTGGTGACCAGCGCGCCGATGCCGTTCTCCCGTAACAGCGTCGTCTCGCCTTCGGCCGTGAAGGGGCCGCGGTCCAGCAGCAGGTCGCCATGCGGCAGCGGCGCGTCCGGTGGCTCGATCATGCGGACGAGAAGACGGATGCCGCGTAGGTCCGAGAAGGCATCGAGGTCGCGCCGGCCCAGCGTCACAAATGCGGCCGACGGCGCGAGGTCGCCGAGAGCCCGTGCCGCGTCGGGTGCATCACGCACCGCAATCCACCGGTCGTCTGCCGTCTCTTGCCACATCGGACGGACGAGCTTGATGCGTGGGACGACGGCTTGCGACGCGGCATCGGCAGCGTGGCTGGCCATGACAGAGGCAAAGGGATGGGTGGCGTCGATCAGGGCGGCAAAGCGCTCCGCCCGGAGGTAGTCGGCGAGGCCTTCCACCCCGCCGAAACCACCGCGCCTGACCGTACCCGGGACCTGCCCGGGGGCGCGTGTGACCCCGGCGAGCGATGTGACGACGTCGATATCGAGTCGCTCCGAGATGAGCCGCTCAGCCAGCGCGACAGCCTCGGTCGTGCCGCCCAGGATCAGGATCCGCAACATGGAATCACGGTCCGGCCCGGCCAACGATGGCGCCGGCCCGGTCGATCACGATGATGTCGATGACGGTGTCGCCGGCCAGCGTCGCCAGCGCGCTCTCCCGCGCCCGTCGCGCTACGGCATCGGCGAGGGGAATGTCATGCGCCTGGCTCAGCGCGAGGACGGCTCCGGCACTGGTGGCGGCAGCCATCTCGCTGACGAGCGTAGCGTCGGCGCCGTTGGCCTCGGCGAGCGCGGCCAAGGCCGCGTGGTTGACCTGGCTGCGCGAGGAGTGAAGATCCATCGCCCCTTGGCCCAGTTTGGTCAGCTTGCCGAAGCCGCCGGCGATCGTAACACGAGGCACCGGGTGACGGCGCAGGTACTTCAGCATGCCGCCGGCGAAGTCGCCCATATCGATCAGCGCACCGATCTCCAGCCCGTAGAGCTCCCGCACGGTCACCTCGGATGTGCGCCCGGTTGACACGGCCACATGGTTGAGTCCGGTGGCGCGCGCAACATCGATGCCGCGGTGGATCGAGTGGATCCAGGCCGAGCAGGAGTAGGGAATGACGACACCGGTCGTGCCCAGGATCGACAGACCACCCTCAATGCCGAGGCGCGGGTTCCAGGTCGCCTCGGCGAGCGTGGCGCCATCGGTCACGCCCACGGTGATCGCGACGTCGCCTGCGCAGCCGTGGCGCCTTGCGAGATCGGCGATCGCGGCCGTCATCATCTCGCGCGGTTTCGGATTGATCGCGGGTTCGCCGGGCGGGATCGGCAGACCGGGTTTCGTGACTGTTCCCACACCCTCGCCGGCCCGGAACGAGATGCCTTCCCCTGTCTCCGTCCACCGGACCGACACCACGATTTCGGCGCCATGGGTGATGTCAGGATCGTCACCGGCATCCTTGATCACTGAGGCGGTGGCCTCCCCCTCACCGAGCTCCCGGCGAACGAGCGGAAAGGCCGGTTCCTTGCCTCCCGGCAGGGTGATCGTCACTGGATCGGGGAAGCGTCCGGTCGCCAGTGCCTCGAAGGCGGCGGCCGTAGCGGCCGTCGCACAAGCGCCGGTGGTCCACCCCTTGCGCAGGGGGCCTTCGGGTTTTGTCGCCATGACCCTGGTCGCGGATGAGAAGAACAATGTCGCCGATTGTAGGATTTCGACTCTCGAAGGTTTATAGGCTCACCATCATGGATCCGTCACGACGCAAATCCCGTCTGCCCAACCTTCCCGACTTCGAGCCGGGCTGGGTCTGGCTTGTGGGCGCAGGCCCGGGTGATCCCGGGCTGATCACGCTGCTCGCGCATCACGCGCTGGGCGTGGCCGACTGCGTCGTCTACGACGCCCTAGTCGACAAGAATATCCTCGATCTCGCACGCGCCGACGCGGAGCTGATCTATGCCGGCAAGCGCGGTGGCAAGCCTTCGCCCAAGCAGCCCGACATCTCCAACCGCCTGATCGCGCTGGCGCGGGGCGGCAAGCGGGTGCTGCGGCTGAAGGGCGGCGATCCCTTCGTCTTCGGCCGCGGCGGCGAGGAGGCGCTGGCGCTGGTCGGTGCGGGGGTGCCGTTCCGGGTGGTGCCCGGCATCACGGCCGGCATCGGCGGCCTCGCCTATGCCGGCATCCCGGCGACCCATCGCGACACCAACCACACCGTTACCTTCATCACCGGGCACATGGCCGGCGGCGACATGCCTGACGGGATCGATTGGCATGCGCTTGCCGCCGGCGGCCAAGCGCTGGTGATTTATATGGCGCTCAAGCATCTGGACGAGATCGCCACCGAGCTTCTCGAGGGCGGCCTGATGTCGGAGACACCGGTGGCCATCGTCAGTCGCGCGGCGACTGCACACCAGCGGGTCCTGGAGACCACCCTAGGTTCGGCTGTGGCCGACGTTGCCGAGAGCGGGATCGAGGCACCAGCGATCGTCGCCATGGGCGAGATCGTGCGTCTGCGCAGCGGTCTCGACTGGATGGGCGCCATGGAGGGCCGCCTGCTCGACTCTGACCCCCTGGGGCGCGACCGGACCCGGCAGGCAGGCTGATTCCGTGGCGGGCGGTCTGATCATTGCTGCGCCGTCGGGTGGCAGCGGCAAGACCGTTCTGACGCTCGCCCTTCTCCGCGCCTTCGCCCGACGGGGCGACTCGGTCTCCTCGTTCAAGGTCGGTCCCGACTACATTGATCCCGCCTTTCATTCAGCAGCGTCCGGACGGGTCTGCCCCAATCTCGATCTCTGGGCCATGCGGCCCGACACCTTTGCCGCGACGGCGCACGACGTGATCTCGGACGCCGACCTTGTCATCGGCGAAGGTGTGATGGGCCTGTTCGACGGTCCGGTTGCAGGCGACGGCAGCACCGCTGACGTGGCCGGCGCGCTCGGCCTGCCGGTCGTCCTGGCGCTTGATGTCACCGGTCAGGGTGCCTCGGCTGCAGCGGTAGTGAAGGGCTTTCGCGACTTTCGCGACGACGTGATGCTGGCCGGCGTGATCCTGAACCGCGTCGGTCGCGAGGGGCATCGCGCGATTCTCGAAGCGGCGCTCGACGGTGTCACGACCGTTCTCGGCATGGTGCCACGGAGCAACCAGCTCGCCCTGCCCGAGCGGCATCTGGGTCTGGTCCAGGCCGGCGAGCGGGATGACCTCGAGGCCTTTCTGGACAAGGCGGCCGAGCTCGTCGGCGAGGCGGTCGATCTCGATGCCCTGAGTGCCCTGGGGCGTTCTCCCGCCGTCGAGCCGCCCGAACGGCCAGCACCGCAGCTTGATCCCCTCGGCCAGCGCATCGCGGTTGCCAGCGATACGGCGTTCGCTTTCACCTATCCCGCCCTGCTCGATGGCTGGCGCCATGCTGGGGCCGAGATCGTGCCTTTTTCGCCGCTCAACGACGAGGGGCCGGACCAAGCTTGTGATGCGGTCTATCTGCCGGGTGGCTATCCGGAGTTGTATGCCGCACGGCTCGCCGGCAATGAAAGCTTTCTCGACGGTCTCCGCGCCGCGGCCGCGCACGATGTGACCGTGTTCGGTGAGTGCGGCGGCTTCATGGTTCTGGGCGAGCGTCTGATCGACGCCGACGGCGAAAGTCACGCCATGGCCGGGCTCCTGCCCGCGGTGACGTCCTTCAACGCACCGCGCCTGCATCTGGGCTACCGGCGCATGACCGTGACGCGGGATTGCGTCTTGGGCCCGACCGGCACGACCTATCGCGGCCACGAGTTCCACTACGCCCGGCTTGTGCGCCAACGCGGCACACCGCTGTTTCACACGACCGATGCGGCCGGTCGCTACTTCGGGCCGACCGGTGCGGTGGCCGGTCGCGTCGCGGGGTCGTTCCTGCACGTCATCGACCGCGAGCCCGGATGAGGTTGCGTTCGGCACCCAGGGTCTTCGTGACCTGCGCGGTGGTCACGGGCCTGATCGCACTCGCGCCGATGGCGACCGATACGGCGATTCCGGCGCTGCCGGCGATCGGTCGCGCGCTGCAGGCCTCGCCCGACCAGGTCGTGCTGATCATCAGCCTGTTCTATTTCGGTATGGCGCTGATGCAGCTGGTCTACGGGCCCCTGTCGGATCATTACGGTCGCCGTACCGTTTTGGTGATTTCGCTGGTGATCTACCTTGCTGCCACGGCGGGAATCGTGCTCGCAACCTCGATCGAGATGCTGCTCGCCCTGCGGGTGCTGCAGGCGGGCGGCGCCTGTGCCGGCACCGTGCTGGGACGCGCCATCGTGCGCGACATGTTCGAGCGCAACGAGGCCGGGCGCGTGCTGGGCTACTGCATGACCGCCATGACGATCGTGCCGGGCATCAGCCCAATCATCGGCGGCGAACTGCTCGTCGCTTTCGGCTGGCGCTCGGTCTTCGGCCTCACACTCGTGATCGGCGCCATCATCGCGTTCTTCACCTGGCGCATCCTGCCGGAGACTCTACCGCCCGCCCGGCGCCAGCCGGCCAACTTGGACGCGATCGTTCGCGCCTTCGCCCAGATGGCGCGCCACCGCGAGTACCTCGGCTTCGTTCTGGCGGCATGCGGGAGCTCGGTCGCACTCTTCGCCTACCTCTCAGGGGCGGGCTACACCTATGTCGATGTCCTCGGCCTCGAGGAGAACCTGGTCGGGTGGATGCTCCTGCTTGCCGTCGGCGGTTATCTCGTTGGCGGTTTCTCCGGCAGCGGATTGCAACGGCGCTTCGGTCTGGAGCGGATCGTGCTGGCGGGTCTTGTCCTCAACATCCTCGGCGGCGCGCTGATGGCAATCGGGCTGGTGACGGGCTCGGCTTCGATCTGGTTCGTCGCGCTGCCCGGGATCGTCGTCTTCGCCGGCAACGGTGCCGCCCTGCCCCAGGCCACCGCAGGCGCCTTGGGGCCGTTCCCCCATGTCGCGGGGACGGCATCGTCGCTGGTGGGGTTCTGCCAGATGCTGACCGGTGCCGCGGCGTCGGCCCTTGTTGGTACCTTCTACGACGGCAGCCCAGCCTCGATGGTTATCGCCATCACGCTAGGACCGCTGGTCGGTTTGGTGCTCTACGGCTGGCTCATCAGGCCGTGGCAGTTCCGCTGATTGCTCAGCGGTCGCCGCCGCCGCTGCGCCGAGTGTCGGGGTCGGCAGCGCCGGCGCCACCGAGTTCGTCGAGCAGGCCGCCCAGCAGACTGCCGTAGCTGTCTTCGGCCTTCTCCTTCTGGACGTATTCGAGGGGCGCATCGTCGTAGGGATCGACCAGCGCCAGTGCGGCGTGGCCCCGTTGGGCCTCCATCATGTAGTCGGCCCAGATGCGCGCGGGCAGACCGCCGCCGGTAACCCGATCCATGGCCGAACCGTCGTCGTTGCCGACCCAGACGCCGGTGACGACCTGGCGTGTGAAGCCGACGAACCATGCGTCGCGGTGGTCCTGGCTGGTACCGGTCTTGCCGCCGGCGGGCCAGGGAATTTGCGCGGCACGGCCCGTTCCGCTCACGATGGTGGTTTCGAGCATCGCGGCAAGGCCGGCCTGAACCTCGGGTTTGACCAGCCGGGCAAGCGAGACGTCGTCGCGTCGGTAAAGCAGGTCGCCTGAACGGGTCCGGATCTCGCTGATGACATAGGGGCGTGCCGCCAGTCCCTGGTTGGCGATGGTGGCGTAGGCCGCTGTCAGCTCGAGTGGCGTCACGTCGGTTGTGCCGAGCGCCAGGCTGGGCACGGCCATCATCTCCTGGTCGATGCCGAGCCTGTGGGCGGCGTCGATCACATCGTTCATGCCCACGGTCCAGGCCACCTCGGCGGCGACCGTGTTGGTCGACGCCGCGAAGGCCTCGGTCAGGGTCATCGGCCCGTCAAACTCCCCATCGTAGTTCACCGGACTCCAGCCGTCGATCGCAATCGCCCGATCGTCGACAATGTCGGACGGTTCGTAGCCGGCCTCGAGTGCCGCCAGATAGACGAAGAGCTTGAAGGCCGAGCCTGGCTGGCGTTCGGCCTGGACGACCCGATTGAACTGGGTGGTGCTGTAGTCCGAGCCGCCGACCATGGCGAGCACCGCCCCGTCGGGGGCCATGGAAACGATGGCGCCCTCGCGCGCGTCGCCCTCGTCGTCGAGACCAGCCTGCAAGGCCTCCTGTGCGGCGCGCTGGAGGTCGGGATCGATCGTGGTGACGATGACCAGATCCTGGCGCGCCACGCCGATGTAGTCGGCGGCGCGCGTGACGGTCCAGTCAGCGGCGTAGCGCGCATCACCACCCGCCGGCCGCTCGCCGACGAGGTTGAGGGGTGCGGCTTTGGCGGCGCGCGCGGTCTCTTCGTCGATCAATCCCGCCTCGACCATATTGTCGATCACCTCGGCCGACCGAATGCGGGCGGCAGCGGGGTCGGCAGCCGGGTTGTAGCGGGACGGTGCCTTGAAAAGGCCGGCGATCATCGCGGCCTCGGGCAGGGTCAGATCGCGCGCCGACTTGTCGAAGTAGCGCTTGGCCGCCGCGTCGACGCCATAGGTGCCCGCACCGAGATAGACCCGGTTCAGGTAGATCGCGAGTATCTCCCCCTTGGTGAAACGGCGTTCGAGCCAGAGCGCCAGAAGAGCCTCCTGGGCCTTGCGCTTGAACGACCGCTCAGGTGTGAGGAAGAGGTTCTTGGCGACCTGCTGGGTGATCGTGCTGCCGCCTTGGAGCACCCCGCCGGCCTGGATGTTGACCCAAGCCGCACGAGCGATGCCCCGGATGTCGACCCCGATGTGCTCGAAGTAACGCCGGTCCTCGGTCGCTGTGACGGCCCAGATCAGGGTCTCGGGCAGATCCTCGAAATGGAGGACCTCGCCGTGCAGCTCGCCGTAGGTCGCAATCACCTGGCCGTCCGCACCGAGCACTGTGACCGAGGGTGCCCGGTCATTGATCAGTTCGGCAGGATCCGGAAGGTCGAGCACATACCAGCCGATCAGGCCGGCGAACGCCAGCCCGCCCCAGATAAAGGCGACCGCGCTCCAGCGCAGAAAGACCCGGAACCAGCGTCGGCGCGGTCGGGATGTCGCCTCCTCCCTATCCTTGGCGCGGGGCGCGGCCTTCGACGTGGCGGGCTTCGTTGCCGCCTTCATGGCTTTCTTCGGCTTGGCCTTCTTGCGCTGCGCCATGTCAGGCCGCTCCGTGGCGAGCGCTGTCACCGTCATGATAGCCTCGTTCCCGGAACGGCAGTCCAGAGGACATTGTGCCGGTTGAAGGGCGATGCGGGGACAGTCGAGGGTGACGTCGCAGAACCAGCGCGCGCGCGACACGGCTGTCGTAACGCCGGTCTACATGGCCATCGTAGCAGTCCTGACGGCGGTTGCCTTGGTCCTGCGCGCGATGGATGCCGCAGGACCTCTCTCGATCGACGAGGTCTGGAGTCTCTATCTCATCGCTTTCCTGCCGTCGCAGTCCGAAGGTATCATCGGCGCTTTCGCCTTGCTGATGCACGACAACAGCCATCCGCTTAACACGGCTTGGCTGTGGCTCGTCGGCCTGGTCTCCGGCGGCGCCCCCCGCGACCTGAGCATGGCGCGGCCTGTCCGGTCGTGGCCGGAACACTGACGGTCCCGCTGGTAGCCGTGCTGGCGCAGCGCCAGCACGGGTTCCCGGCCCTGGTCGTCTGTCTCGTGATCGCGGTCGGATTGCCTTTCGTGCAAGACGGTTCGGAGGCGCGGGGCTGCGCTGCCGATCTCCGCGTCGCTCGGCGCCGGCCTCGGCCTGTTGCGCCGGATCGACTCCGATGCACACCCGGGCGGTGCCTTCTTCACGGCCATGGCGGTGGTAGGATTCCTGTCCCACCTGCTGTTCCTGCCGGTTTTCGCGGCGCTGATCGCCACAGCATGTGCCTCTGGCCGATTCAGGCTGGCCGGGCATCGTGCAGGTCTGCGCGATGTGGCCTCGCTTGCCGTGCTGTCGGTTGTGGTGGGCGCCGGCTACATCGGGCGGCTCTTCCTGACGCTGGGGTTCTACGGCAAGAGCGAGCCCGCGGACGCCTTGGCGAGCCTTCTGGCCATGGCCGGGTCGCTGGTCGTTCCCCTGGAACCCGTTGTCCCCTGGCAGCCCGTCATGGTGCTGTCGCTGGGCGCGGTCTGGGGCATCATCGTGGCGCTGCGCGTGCGCCATCCCGGCACCCTCTTCGTGCTTCTGGTGGTCTTCCTTGTTCCGGCGGTCCTGATCGGCCTGGGTCTGGGGCGCTATCCGCAGCCCCGCTACTTCCTGATACCGGTCCTGTTCGCCTTGCTTTCCGCGGGCCGAGCGCGGTGGTTCCTGGCAGCCGGGCTTCCATCGTGTCTCGATCGGCAGGGGGGCTATCCTCATGCGGGGCTGTCGGGCCAGACGTGGGTTGTCTTCCGGTCGTCGTGCCGCCGCCTCATGCCATCACGAGGGCGGCATCCGACGACACGGCAGAGCGGGTTGCTAGACGTCGAGGTTTGTCACCTTCAGAGCGTTGGTCTGGATGAACTCGCGGCGAGGTTCGACGACGTCGCCCATCAGGGTTTCGAAGAGGTCATTCGCTTCGTTCGCGTCCTTCACGGTGACCCGCATCAGCGTGCGCGCATCGGGGTCCAGCGTGGTCTCCCAGAGCTGGTCCGGGTTCATCTCGCCAAGTCCCTTGTAGCGCTGGATCGACGCGCCCCGGCGGCCGAGCTCCATTATTGTTTCGACCAGGCCGCTCGGGCCGAGGACGTCGTGCTCCTTGTCCTTGCGCAGCAACGTACCTGGATGCGCGTAGTTTCCCTGTAGGTGCTCGACCATGGCGTTCAGCCCCATAGCCTCACCCGACACGACGAGGCTGCCATTGATCCGATGGGTCTCGGTGACGCCCCGCACGGTGCGTTGGAAGACAAGACCGCCCTCGCCATCGGAGGCACCCGACCAGCCGCGTTCGTTCTCGTCGCTCAGTTTGTCGAGACGCCGGGCGATGTAGTCGGCGGCTGCGGGGCCGCTTTCGGGCTCGTTCAGCAGGTCGGGCGAAAGCGCGCCCGCAATGGCCGTCTGCTCGGCCACCAGCAGGGGCAGGCGGCGGGTCAGAGCGCGCATCAGGTGGGCTGCGCGGCGCGCCTGCTGGATCATCTCCCTGAGCTCGTTTCCGGCGATCTGGCGGCCGTCGTAGTGATTAAAGACACAGTCTTCTAGGCCGGTCTCGATCAGGTAGTCCTCATAGGCTTGCCCGTCCTTGAGGTAGACCTCGCTGGAGCCGCGCTTGACCTTAAACAGCGGCGGCTGGGCGATATAGAGGTAGCCCGCCTTGATGATCGACTCCATGTGACGGAAGAAGAAGGTCAGAAGAAGCGTGCGGATGTGGGCGCCGTCGACGTCGGCATCCGTCATGATGACGATCTTGTGATAGCGCAGCTTGGCGATGTCGAAATCGTCGGCGATGCCCGCGCCCAGTGCGGTGATCAGCATGCCGACCTGTTCGGACGAGAGCATCTTGTCGATGCGCGCCCGTTCGACGTTCAGGATCTTGCCGCGCAGGGGCAGCACCGCCTGGTTCGAGCGGTCACGCGCCTGCTTGGCCGAACCGCCGGCTGAGTCACCCTCGACAATGAAGAGCTCCGACTTCTCGGGGTCCTTCTCCTGGCAGTCCGCCAGCTTGCCCGGCAGGTTGGCGATATCGAGCGCGCCTTTCTTGCGGGTCAGATCACGCGCCTTGCGTGCAGCCTCGCGCGCGGCGGCGGCCTCGACACATTTTGACACGATCGTCCGGGCCTCTTTGGGGTGCTCCTCGAACCATTGGCCTAGGCGATCGCCCACGACCTGCTCGACGATCGGCCGCACCTCCGAGGAGACCAGCTTGTCCTTGGTCTGCGAGGCGAACTTTGCATCCGGCACCTTGCACGAGATGATGGCGGTGAGACCTTCCCGCATGTCCTCTCCGGTGATCTGGACCTTTTCACGTTTGAACAGGCCGTTGGCCGACGCGTAGCCCTGAATCGTGCGCGTCAGAGCGCCGCGGAAGCCCGCCAGATGGGTGCCGCCGTCGCGCTGCGGGATGTTGTTGGTGAAGCACAGCGTGTTCTCGTGGAACGCGTCGGTCCACTGCATCGCGACCTCGACTGCGATGGCGCGGTTCGGCTCGTTGGGCACGTCCTTTTCGTCCGTGAACCAGATCGATTCGCCGTGCAGGGCGGTCTTGCTGCGGTCGAGATAGGCAACGAAGGCCTGCACGCCGCCCTCGTAGTGGAACACTTCCTCGCGCACTTCGACGGTCCGGCGGTCGGTCAGAATGATCTTCAGGCCGCTGTTGAGGAAGGCGAGCTCGCGCAGACGATGTTCCAGGACGCCGAAGTCGAACTCGGTCATCGTGAAGGTGTCGCCCGAGGGCGTGAAGGTGACCTGGGTGCCGGTCCGGTCGGTCGGGCCAACTTCGACCAGCGGTGCCTCCGCATCGCCGTGTACGAAACGCATGCTGTGCTCGCGTCCACCGCGCCAGATCGTCAGTTCCAGCAGCGACGACAGGGCGTTCACCACCGAGACACCCACGCCGTGCAGGCCGCCGGAGACCTTGTAGCTGTTCTGATCAAACTTCCCGCCGGCATGCAGCTTGGTCATGATTACCTCGGCCGCTGACACGCTCTCCTCGGAATGAATGTCGGTCGGGATGCCACGGCCGTTGTCGGTGGTCGTCACCGATCCCTCGGCGTTGAGGGTGATGTTGATCGTGTCGCAGTGGCCGGCGAGCGCCTCGTCGATCGCGTTGTCGACGACCTCAAATACCATGTGGTGCAGGCCCGTACCGTCATCGGTGTCGCCGATGTACATGCCCGGCCGCTTGCGTACCGCATCAAGCCCCTTGAGCACCTTGATCGAATCGGCACCGTAGTCGGCGCCGTTATGGGCCTCGCTCATGTCACGGGCTTCTTCGTTCATTCTTGGGTTCCCTGGCCGTCCCGCGGCCGGGCTTTGCCGTCCGCGATATGAAAGAAACAGGCGCGCCCCTCGAGCGCGCTGAACTGGTCGTCGTCGGTGCCGGTCATCCAAGCCTGCAGGCCGAAGTCGAGCACGGCGTCGACCAGCGCGTCACGATGGCATGCGTCGAGATGGGCGACGATGTCGTCGAACAGCAGCACCGGCGGGCGCCGCCGCGACTCCAGCCGGGCGGCCGCAAGCAGCAGCGCGATGACCAACATCTTCTGCTGCCCGGTCGAACAGAGACTTGCTTCCATGCCGCTCGGCAGGTGGGTGACAGCTAGGTCCATGCGGTGCGGCCCGTCGCCGGCTCCGCCCGCTTCGGCGTCGCGTGGCCTGGAGGCTTCCAAGAGGTCGCGGAAGCGCTGTTCGGCATCGACCGCGGGCATAGATGCGATCCAGGTCTCCAGGCTACCGTCGAGCGCCAGGGCCGCACCGGGGAAGGGGTCCAGACCGGACGCCAGCACAGGCGCTAGCCGGTCGGCCAGATCGCGCCGGGCCGCTGCCACCGCGATGCCCGTCTCGGCCATGGTCTCCTCCAATGCGGAGAGCCATGAGGGGTCGCGGCGGCCTTCCTTGAGCAGTCGCGAGCGTTCCCTTATGGCGCGTTCGTAGGCGCCGATGCGGCGAGCGTGCAGCGGATCGTGGGCATAGACCAGCCGGTCGAAGAACTTCCGCCGGGCCGAGGACGATTCGCGAAACAGACCGTCCATGGCCGGCGTCAGCCAGATCATTGAGAAGATCTCTGCAAGCGCCGACGGCCCTCGCCCACCTTCTCCGTCGATCCGAACGACACGTCGGTTGCCGTCACCCTCGGGATCGGCACCAGTGCCAACGCGGATCGGGCCATTGGCCGTCAACACTTTCGCAGCGACGGCCCAAGGTGCGGTCGCACCGCGTCGGGCCAGGTCCTGCAGCTTGGCGCCACGCAACCCGCGCCCGGGCGCAAGGCACGACACAGCCTCCAGAAGATTGGTCTTGCCCGCCCCGTTGGCGCCCGTTAGCACGACCGGCTCACGACCCAAGTCGAGCCTGACATGGTCCCATGATCGGAAGGCGGTCAGCGACAGCGACCTGACGGCAACGGTTGCGGTCGGAATTTCCTTGCTGGCCGGCTGGGGTGCTGCCATCGGCAATCCTACTTCAGACCCGCATCGGCATCAGGACGTAAAGTGTGCGGTCGTCGCTGGTGTCGTGGACGATGGTGGGCGACACAGCATCGGCCATCTGGAAGCGGATCTGCTCGCCCTGGAAGTTTTGGGCCATCTCCAGCACGTAACGGGAGTTGAAGCCGATCTCGATCGACGGGCCGGAATAGTTGACCGGCAGCTCCTCCTCGCCCGACGTGCTGTCGGGGCTGTTGGCCGACAGCACGAGCCGCTCGGAATCGAGCGCCAGCTTGATTGAGCGCGACTTGTCGGTCGAGATCGCGGCCATGCGGTCGACCGCCTGCACGAATCTCGTGGCCGACATCTCCAGCATCTTGTCGTTGCTCTGCGGTATAACCCGCTCGTAGTCGGGGAAGGTGCCGTCGATCAGCTTCGACGTCAGAACGACGGTATCGAAGGCGAAGCGGATCTTGGTGTCGGAGAGCTCGATCTCCACGGCGCTGTCGATCTCGTCGACCAGCTTCCGCAACTCGCCCACGGCCTTGCGCGGCACGATGATGCTTGGCATGCCGCGCGCACCGTCGGGCTGCTCCGAATCGATACGCGCCAGCCGGTGGCCGTCGGTCGCGACCGCCCGCAGCATCGGGCCCGAGTCGGCGTCGGTGCCGTGCAGATAGATGCCGTTGAGGTAGTAGCGCGTCTCCTCGGTCGAGATTGCGAACTTGGTTTTGTCGATCAGGCGGCGCAACTCGGAGGCGGGCAGCGCAAAGCTGTGGCTGAAGTCGCCGCCTGACATCATGGGGAAGTCCTGAGGCGGCAGGCAGGGCAGGCAGAAGTGGATCCGTTCGCAGGCGATCGACAGTCGGCTCGAATCGCCGGTTGCGTCGAGCGCTACCTCGGATCCCTCGGGAAGCTTGCGGCAGATGTCGTAGAGAACATGGGCCGCCGCCGTGGTCGCGCCGGTGACCTGGAGAGTGGCAGGCACGGCCTCGACCACCTCAAGATCCATGTCGGTCGCGGTCAGGCGCAGCGTGCCGTCGGCCGCTTCGAGCCGGACGTTGGAGAGAATCGGGATGGTGTTGCGCCGCTCGACGACGCTCTGCACGTGCGCCAGCGCCCTCAGGAGAACGGCACGTTCAATAGCCAGCTTCATTTAACAAGGTCCGTCGCAGGTGAGTGTTCGACCGGTTTCGGCATGTCCGATTCGGTTGTGGGACATTACTGTGTACAAAACCAGTCATCACAGGGTTGATCAACTATAGCACAAAGTCCCCGGGAACGCCAGTTCCCGGGGACTTTGAAGGTGTCCGTAAGTGCCTGAAAGCACTTAGTTTTCCAGCATGCGTTCGAGAAGTTCCACATCCTCCGCGAAGGCGGGGTCACCGGCCATCAGTTCCTCCACCTTGCGCACCCCGTGCATGACCGTGGTGTGGTCCCGTCCGCCGAACTTCCGTCCAATCTCGGGCAGGCTGCGGCTGGTCAGGCGTTTGGCGAGATACATGGCGATCTGGCGCGGCCGGGCGATTGCCCGTTGCTTGCGGCTGGAGACCATATCGGCCATGCGAATGTTGAAGTGTTCGGCGACCTTCTTCTGGATTTCCTCGATCGTCACGCGCCGGTCCTGGGCGCGCAGGAGGTCGCGCAGCAAATCCTGGGTGGAATCGAGCGTCACCGGCTGGCCGACCAGCTGCGCGTGCGCCAGAACACGGTTCAGGGCGCCTTCGAGCTCGCGGACATTCGAGGCGATTTTGTGCGCGAGGAACTCCATGACTCGCTGCGGCACGACCACGTCGGGGAACTGGGCGGCCTTGGTCTCCAAGATTCCCAGGCGTAGTTCGTAGTCGGCGGGATGGATGTCGGCCACGAGGCCCCAGCCCAGCCGACTCCGCAGGCGTTCCTCAATGCCGTCGATGTCCGATGGCGAGCGGTCTCCGGAGATCACGACCTGGCGATTCTGATCGACCAGCGCGTTGAACGTGTGGAAGAACTCCTCCTGGGTTGAATCCTTGCCCGCGATGAACTGGATGTCGTCGATCATCAGCACGTCGACGGCGCGGAACTGATCCTTGAAAGCCATTGTGTCCTTGTAGCGAAGGGCACGGATGAACTTGTACATGAATTTCTCGGCCGACATGTAGAGAACCCGCCGGCCCGGCTTCTTGGCCCGAATATGCCACGCGATCGCGTGCATTAGGTGGGTCTTGCCCAGGCCGACGCCGCCATAGAGGAAGAGTGGGTTGAAGGTGACCGAATCGGCTGCAGCGACACGCTGGGCCGCGG
Organism: Rhodospirillales bacterium; assembly: GCA_014323865.1. NCBI lineage: Bacteria > Pseudomonadati > Pseudomonadota > Alphaproteobacteria > Rhodospirillales > Rhodospirillales bacterium. Next base: position 559,891 of record JACONG010000016.1, read on the forward strand.
CATGGGCGAACTCGTTGGTCTTGCCGACGACGAAGTTTTCGAAGGTGAAGCGCGGATCGAGCAAAGCGGCAATCTTCTCGGCCTCGGCCACCGCATCAAGCATGTTGCCGTCATGGCGGATCATGTCGAGATCGCGACGCACCGGCGTCACCTCCCGCCGCGGCGCACGGCGCTCAGGCCTGCCCACCTTGATGGTGATCCCACTGATGGCGTCGTTTTCACCGCACCACAGATCGTGCAGGCGTTCGCCGCAGCGCGACATAACCCAGTCCTTCATGTTGCCGCTGGGCACACGCATGACGACCTCGTTGCCCGAGACTCCGTCAAGCGAAAGCGGGCGCAACCATGTCTTGAATGCTGCTTCGCCCAGTTCAGCGCGAAGGCGACCCCTGACCCGCTTCCACTGGTCTTCCACGTCCTGGTTGATCTTCAACTGTTCAGACGCCATCAACGATCTCCTCGAAACGCCGCGCATGGGGGCTGCAGGCAGGGCAGCCGCTTGGCAGGCGGGCCTCATGCTGCACATGCGACCGGCGGTGTAAGCGTGCATTAACGACGGGCAGAGGCTTCTCGATTGAGGGGTGCGAAGACACCACGCCGCCAGTCAGTCGATATAAATTGCTGTTCATTTTCAACCCTTTAACCGCAAACTTCTACTCCACCACAGTCCCGTTTTTTGCGTGCGACAGGTTGCGAATGACCACCACTGTGTCCGAAGCTGAGCGCAACCTACAATATTGCCGCGACTGCACGAGTCGTGGCCAGAGAAGGATTGGCGTCACTGCTTGTCGCCCCACCGGAACTATTATTCTTGAGGTCATCCCCGCGACCTTAATGAACCATAGAGCAAGGCCCTCGACGGAAACAACTGGATTAAAACAAGAACATCGATCGACGCAGCCACAATACATCTATAGATTGTATAAGTGAATCATATGACAAAACAAGAAACGCGCCGGACCATTCGGTCCGACGCGTTGTCATCACAGGATCATGTGCAGCCCGCAGGACGTCCGACTACATCTTGGCGATACGTTGCACCAGACGGGACACCTTTCGCGACGCGGCGTTCTTGTGCATCACGCCGGTCTTGGCGCCGCGCATGATCTCGGGTTGCGCCGAACGCAGCGCCTGGGTCGCGGCTTCCTTGTCGCCCTTGGCGATCGCTTCTTCGACCGAGCGCATGTAGCTGCGCACACGGCTCATACGGCTGCGATTAATGGCGGTTCGCCGGGCGGTTTGGCGCACGCGCTTCTTGGCTTGCATCGAGTTGGCCATGGAATCTCCTGGCGCTTGGGTTCATTTTGGAGCGCGGCTTATAGCGATGCGGATTGAGGGCGTCAACGGCAAGGAAACTGGCGATTCGCCGGTCACCATTGATGTCATCCAAATGAATTGGAAAAGCATCGTATTTCCGAATCGTGCGAATCGTTCGCGGCGGAACCTGTCGGTTTTCGTCGCAAGATCGTCACATTAACGCTGGCACCGACCGCAGAAGAAAGTGGAACGGTTGGACTGCACGATTCGGCGCACGGTTCCCGGACAACCCGGCGTTGGGCAGGGCACTCCTTCGCGGTCGTAGACCCGGAAGTTGTGCTGGAAGTAGCCGAGTTCTCCGGAGGCCTGGCGATGATCGCGCAACGAGGAACCGCCCGCCGCGATCGCCTCGTTCAAGACGTCGACGATCGCCGGCGCCAACCGCTCGCATCGCTTGCCCGCGACCGACTTTGCGAGCCGTCGCGGCGAGATCCCGGCGCGGCTCAGGGCTTCGCAGGCATAGATGTTACCGACCCCGCCGACGACCTTCTGGTCGAGCAGCGCCGCCTTGATCGGCGTGGCTTTGCAGGCGAGCTGTGCGGAGAGATGCTCGGGGCCGAACAGGGGATCCAGCGGATCGGCCGCGATCGCGGCGAGCAGAGGATGCTCTGCCTCCTCCTCGCGCCGGGTCAGCGTCATGAGCCCGAAGCGGCGATGGTCGTTGTAGATGATGCGCGCCCCGTCGTCGGTGGTGAAGACGACATGGTCGTGGGCTTCAGGCGGTTGGTTGCTGCCCCAGTTCTGGACGACCATGCGGCCCGACATGCCGAGATGGCAGATCAGCACAAGCCCGTCGTCGAGATCGAACAGCAGATACTTGGCCTTACGCCGCAACTGCTCGACCCTGCAGCCCTCCACCAGGCCCGCAAAGCCGACGGGGAAGGGAATCCGCAGGTCGGGACGACGCTGGTCCACAGCGACAATGCGATGGCCGAGCAGGACGGGCTCTAGGCCCCGCCTAACGGTTTCCACCTCGGGCAGTTCGGGCATCGCTCCGGCGCACCTCCACAAGTCCAGACGATCCGCCACGATGTAGAGAGAAAGTCGCCGGCTGCAAAGCCGCAGGCCGCACCCGTTGGTGTGAATCCATGCGCGATAGTATGCTCCGCTTCCATGTCCGACCTCGACCAGATCGATCACGCCACCCGATTCGGCGAACAACGCATTGCCGAAGACGACAAGGCGCGCCTTGTGCGCGACATCTTTGACAGCGTGGCGAGCCGCTACGACTTGATGAACGATCTCATGTCGGCGGGCGTACATCGGCTTTGGAAGCGCGAGATGGTTGGTCTTGTAGCGCGTGACATCGGACACGGCCGGGTCGTGGATGTCGCGGGTGGCACGGGCGACATCGCTTTCCGCCTGCTGGAAAGCGGCTTTGCCGTCGATGTCGTCGACATCAACGCCGCCATGCTGTCGGTCGGCCGCGACCGCGCCATCGATCGCACGCTGATAGAAGGTCTGACCTGGACCTGTGGTGACGCCGAGGCGCTACCACTGCCAGATCTGAGCGCCGACGCCTATACGATCGCCTTCGGCATTCGCAACGTGACCCATCTCGATCGTGTCCTTGCCGAAGTGCGACGTGTGCTGCGACCCGGCGGGCGGTTCGTCTGCCTGGAGTTCGGTCATGTTGTGCTGCCGTTGCTCGACCGTGTCTACAAGCGCTACTCCGACAAGGTCCTTCCGCGACTCGGCGCCATGGTCGCGGGCGACCGCGAGTCGTACCGGTACCTCGTCGACAGCATTCGGCGCTTTCCGGTCCAGGACCGCTTTGCCGCCATGGTCTCCGATGCCGGTCTGTCCCGGGTCGGCACGATCAATCTCTCGGGTGGCATAGCCGCCCTGACGACCGCCTGGCGTCTGTGATCTCTCCGTGCGTCCGGCCACGCTGAATCTGTTGCAGACCGCGCGCAATCTGGCGTGGCTTCTTGCGATCGCGCGAACGCTGGTGCGCTATAACGTCTCCTCCCGCTCCAACTCGCAGGCGTCGCACCCCCGGTGATGTGGGCCGCCAAGATGGTGTCGTCGCACAGTGCCGAAGGGCGTCCGGGACAACGTCTGGCTCGTGCTCTTCAGGAGCTCGGCCACAGTTTCGTGAAGTTCGTGAAGGTAGACCAGTTGCTTTCGGTGCGGCCCGATCTTGTCGGCCAGGAGATCGTTGCCGATCTCCAGACCCTGCAGGATGGCCTGACACCGTTCCCGGCCGAGGAGGCTCGGGCGACCATTGAACGCGAGCTGGAACGGCCGCTCGACGAGCTGTTCGAGAGCTTCGACAGCACGCCGGTTGCTACCGCCTCGACCGCACAGGTCCACCGCGCGGTGACCTCGGACGGCCGCACGGTGGCGGTCAAGGTGCTACAGCCGCGCATCGCCGAGATCCTCGTTTGCTTACCAGCGCCCGGAGTTGCGAGAAAGGTGTCTGAGATGCTCCGGCAAGTCCTGTAGTGTCTCGATAGAGGGCCACATGAGAAGTATAACATCACGGCCGTTGCAAGCGCGACGACGACACCAACCGCACGACAAAGCACCTCGCTGTCGTCGGTTCGCGGTGCCCAAACCAAGATGCATAACGCTACGCCGAGTGCCCGCCATAAACGGCGAGTATGCCAAACAGTGCACCTAGAACATTGATTGCTGAGACCAACATTTTAGTTACTCCCTAGTTGTTCGGATAAGAGGGCTGCCACCAATGGTGCAATCCCAAACCCCGATAGTTTCCGATGGAACATCAACTGGAGACATCACGGCGGCGAACAAGGTGGTCGCGAGCGAAGCGACATGGGCCTCGCACACTGGCTCGCTGACGTTATGGAGCACGCCCGGCCCGGCCTCAAGAGGCTCAAGCCGGTTCAGGTGGTCGAGACGCTGCGGAAGTGAGGCGACGTCGAACTCGACTTCAGGCCCGGTGTCGCTCACAGAGAACATGGCCGACGCTCCCGGCTTCCGCGTGCCCGAGATCGACTGGCAGCTCACCGGCGAACATGTGCTGAACCTGGAGTGGGTCAAAGGCATCCCCGTCGATGAGCGCGAGTCGCTGCAGGCTAGCTGCAGGCTATGTGCCCCCCGGGACCGCAGCCGCGAGCTCTTCACCCAAGCATGCCGCTCGATCGGTGAGCCGATCCTAGGCCGGCCGCTCAACAAGATCTCGATCGCCCGACTTCTGGCCCAGCTTCTGCTCTTGCAGAAGACCATGCGGATCAATGAGGGCATCGGCCGTGCGCTGGCGTTCGCTCTCAAAATGTGGCGCTATCCCAGCCGCTGATCGAGAACTGTGCCGTGCGCGATCTCTCGCCGCCGGCATGGGCCTACGATGCGGCACAGTCGGCGCGGCGACGCTGCGCCGCCTGCCGGAGCTGGCCCAGAAGGTCGAGGACATCACTGACGAGACCTCGGCCTCGGGGTTTCGTCTGCACACCGACACGGTCGACGACCTGGCGCGCCGCCTTGCGGAAATCGGCAGCCGGGCGACCACCGCGCTCTGGGCTGCGGCATGGCTTGCCCTTCTGGTCGCAGCCATCGCACTCATCGTCTGACGGACGCGGTCGAATCCAAAACCTCGAGGCATTCTCGCGCTCGACCCGAGAGCCCGTGCTCCGAGCACGCCTTGGCAAGATCCCTGTGGCCCCACCATGACCCCAAAGCAATGAGCCGGCCCTCTGTGAGGCCCACCCCTTTGCCGCTCATGCGTATCGCGACATCCCGTCAGGCGAGATCGAAGCGGTCGGCATTCATCACCTTCGTCCAGGCGGTGACGAAGTCGTGGACGAACTTCTCAGCGTTGTCGTCTTGGGCGTAGAGCTCGGCATAGGCGCGCAGGATCGAGTTCGAGCCGAACACTAGATCGACGCGCGAGGCCGTCCACTTGACCGCACCGATCGCGCAGCTCGTAGCCGCCCTTGCCCGCCGGACGCCACGTGTTGGCCATGTCCGTCAGGTTGACGAAGAAGTCGGTCGACAGGGTGCCGCCGCCGTGGTTTGTGCCGAGCACCCGCATGCCACCGACCAGCACCGTCACCTCGACGGCCGTGAGGCCCATGAGCTGCGTGTGGTCGAGCAGGAGTTCCTCGGCGCTGACCACGTAGTCCTGCTTCACCCAGTTGCGCAAGCCGTCGTTGATCAGCTCCAGCGGAGCGAAGGACTCGACGTCCGTCTGCGCATCGGTTGCATCGCCGCGGCCGAGCGAGAAGGGCACGGTCACCACGACACCAGTGACACTGGCCGCCTGTTCGACGCCGACATTGCCGGCAAGCACAATGACGTCGGCGACACTTGCACCGGTCTCGGCCGCGATCGGCTCGAGCACACCCAGCACACGGGCCAGGCGGTCGGGCTCGTTGCCTTCCCAGTCCTTCTGCGGTGCTAGGCAGATGCGCGCGCCGTTGGCGCCGCCCCGATTGTCCAAACCGCGGAAGGTGCGGGCGCTGTCCCAGGCCGTGGCGACCATGTCGCTGACCGAAAGGCCGCTCGCAGCAATTTTCGCCTTCACCGCCTCGACGTCGTAGCCGGTCGCACCGGCGGGTACCACGTCCTGCCAGATCAGGTCCTCGGCGGGCACGTCGGGGCCGACGTAACGCGACTTCGGACCCATGTCGCGATGGGTCAGCTTGAACCAGGCACGCGCGAAGACATCCGAGAAGTGCTCGGGATCAGCGCGGAACTGCTCGGAGATCGCACGGTAGGTCGGATCTTCACGGAGCGCCATGTCGGCATCGGTCATCATAGGGTTGCAGCGGATCAAGGGATCCTCGACGTCGACCGGGCGGTCTTCCTCGGCGATCTCCTAGGGCTCCCACTAGTTTGCGCCTGCCGGGCTCTTGGTGAGCACCCACTCGTGGCCGAACAGCATCTCGAAGTAGTCGTTGTCCCACTGCGTCGGATGCGTGGTCCACGCGCCCTCGACGCCGCTCGTCACGGTGTCGCGGCCGATGCCGCGGCTCGCCTTGTTGAGCCAGCTGAGGCCTTCGTCCTCGCCCTCGCCGGACTCGGGATCGGGGCCGACGTTGCCGGCATCACCGTTGCCGTGAGCCTTGCCAACTGTGTGTCCTCCGGCGGTCAGCGCGACGGTCTCCTCATCATTCATGGCCATGCGGGCAAAGGTCTCGCGCATGTCCTGGGCGGTGCGCAGGGGATCGGACTTGCCGTCGACGCCCTCGGGGTTGACGTAGATCAGGCCCATTTGCACGGCGGCGAGCGGGTTCTCGAGCGTTTCGCTGCCGTCACCGTCGTAGCGGTCTTTGGCAAGCCAGTCTTTCTCGTTGCCCCAGTAGATGTCTTGCTGGGGTGCCAGATGTCCTCGCGGCCGAAGCCGAAGCCAAACATCTTCAGGCCCATCGATTCGTAAGCCATGTTGCCGGCTAGGATCATCAGGTCAGCCCAGTTGATATTGTTGCCATACTTCTTCTTGATCGGCCACAGCAGGCGGCGCGCCTTGTCGAGGTTGCCGTTGTCGGGCCAGGAGTTGAGTGGGGGCAAAGCGCTGGTTGCCGGTGCCGCCACCACCGCGACCGTCAGCGGTGCGGTAGGTGCCGGCGGCATGCCCAGCCATGCGGATCATCAGGCCGCCATAGTGACCCCAGTCGGCCGGCCACCAGTCCTGGCTGTTGGTCATCAGCACGCGCAGGCCGGCCTTGAGTGCCTCGACGTCGAGCGACTTCAGTTCCTCGCGGTAGTCGAAGTCCAGACCCATCGGGTCGGTCTTGGTGTCGTGCTGGTGAGGAATCTCGAGGTTGAGGGACTTCGGCCACCAGTCGCTATTCGACTGGGCCGATGCCGTCATGGCTCCGCGCATGACCGGACACTTGTGGTGCTGCCTGGTGACATTTCGTTCATGATGGTCTCCCTTTGTGTTGGTCGGCTCGGGTGCCGTCACGTCCGACGCCCGTGTGGGCCCGGCTTGATAAAAACATAAATTAGAATAATTCTAAATCAAGAGTGGACTTTGTACGATTCCGTGAAAGATTAACGGCGCTGTCCTATATTGTGCAGTGCACAACAGGGTGAAACCGATGCTCGACGGCAAGCACGTCCTTCTCGTCATCTCCGGCGGCATCGCCGCATACAAGACGCCAGACCTTGTCCGGCAACTGACCAACCGGGGCGCTGGCGTTCGCTGCGTGATGACCGAAGGCGCCCAAGAGTTCGTGACACCGCTGACGTTGTCGGCTCTGACCGGCGACAAGGTCTTCACCGAGCTCTTCTCGCTCACCGACGAGGCGAAGATGAGCCATATACCGTTGAGCCGGGAGGCTGACATCGTCGTCGTGGCGCCGGCCACGGCCAATCTGATAGCGCGCATGGCGGCGGGTCTCGCCGACGATCTGGTGACCACCGTTCTGCTGGCGACCGACAAGCCTGTCCTGATGGCGCCTGCCATGAACACGATGATGTGGAACCACGCTGCGACCCGGCGCAATGCCGCACGGCTGGTCAGCGACGGGATTGCCATGGTCGGCCCGGAGGCGGGCGATCTCGCCTGCGGCGAGGTCGGCTCGGGCCGCATGAGCCAGCCCGTTGACATCGTCACGGCGATCGAGGCCACCTTGGCCGATGACGGCGCCCGGCCGCTTGCGGGTCACCATGCTCTGATCACCAGCGGACCGACCCACGAGCCGATCGATCCCGTGCGCTACATCGCCAACCGCAGTTCGGGCAAGCAGGGCCACGCCATTGCTGCCGCCTGCGCCCGCCTCGGTGCACGTGTGACGCTGGTGTCGGGACCGGCCGCCCTCGACGATCCGGCCGGTGTCGATGTTGTCCGCGTCGAGACTGCGCGCGACATGCTCGGAGCCTGTGAGGCTGCGCTGCCCGCCGACGTCGCCGTCTGCGCTGCCGCCGTGGCCGACTGGCGTGTCGCCCAGCCCGCCGACAGCAAGATGAAGAAGAACGGCGGCGCGCTGCCCACGCTCGCCTTAGCCGAGAACCCCGACATCCTTGCCGTGCTCGCCGGCCGCAACGACGGCCGCCCGCGGCTCGTCGTCGGGTTCGCTGCCGAGACCGGCGATGTCGTGACCTACGCCCAGGGCAAGCTTGCGTCGAAGGGCTGCGACTGGATCGTCGCCAACGATGTCAGCGAAGGCACGGGCACCTTCGGCGGTGATGACAACACGGTCCATCTCGTGACCTCGGCGGGCGTCGAGGACTGGCCGTGCATGTCGAAGCCCGCGGTCGCCGAACGGCTCGCCCGCTCGATCGCTGCCCACCTCGCCGCATGAGTTTGAGGGTCCGGCTGATTCGGCTTGATCACGGGGCGGAGCTTGATCTGCCCGCCTATGCCACACCAGGCTCGGCCGGGGTCGACCTGCGCGCGGCGACCGATGACACCACGACGATCGAACCGGGTGACCACGCCATAGTCCCGACCGGCCTCGCGCTTGCGCTGCCCCAGGGTTACGAGGCCCAGATCCGGCCACGCTCGGGTCTGGCCGCCAGACATGCCGTGACCGTGCTCAACAGCCCCGGTACGGTCGACAGCGACTACCGTGGCGAGGTCAAGGTGCTGCTGATCAACCACGGCTACGAACCCTTCACCTTCGAGCGTGGTGAACGCATTGCCCAGATGGTCATCGCGCCGGTCGTCCAGGTGACGTTCGACAAGGTCGACACGCTCGATGAAACCGCACGCGGTGCGGGCGGCCACGGCTCGACCGGCAGAGACTAGGAGACACCCATGCTCGCGCTGCGGCCCAACTGCCAATACTGCGACAAGGACATGCCGCCCGACGTTCCTGATGCCATGATCTGCACCTAACCAGTCACCTTCTGCGCGGACTGCATCGAGGCGCATCTTCACAACGTCTGCCCGAACTGCGGCGGCCGTTTCGCGCTTTGCCCGACGATGGCGCCGCGCGAGGGCGTGTCGCTCCGGCATCAGCCGGCTTCGACCGAGCGTGTGCACCTCGGATATCCGAAGGATGACATCGCCGCCTTCACTGCGCCCACCGGCACGTCCCGCCAGCCGAGCGTTGAGCGCGGCTTGCAAGGGTGATCCCGCCTGCCCACCTTTGGCAGCATGGACATCACCGACTTTACCGAAGAGCAGCTTCACCGCTACGCACGCCATATCGTCATGCCCGAGGTTGGCGGCGAGGGGCAGGTCAAGCTGCTCAATGCGAAGGTGCTGGTCGTGGGCGCCGGAGGCTTAGGCGCGCCACTCGTCATGTATCTCGCGGCAGCTGGTGTCGGCACGATAGGGATCGTCGACAATGACGTCGTCGAACCCTCGAACCTGCAGCGCCAGATCGCCCACACCAACGACCGAATCGGCATGCCCAAGACCGAAAGCGCCGAGACGACGATCAAGGCTCTGAACCCCGACATCACCGTGATACGGCATCAGGAGCGTATCGAGCACCACAACGCACTCGAGATCATCGCGGGATACGATCTGGTCTGCGATGGCACCGACAACTTCCCCACGCGCTACCTGATCAACGATGCCTGCTATCTCGCGAGGAAGCTGCTGGTCAGTGCGGCGATGATGCGCTTCGACGGCCAGCTCACCACGTTCCGCGCTCACGAGGGCGACGAGAACCCCTGCTACCGCTGCCTCTTTCCGGAGGTACCGCCAGAGGGCCTGGTGCCGTCGTGCTCGGAAGCCGGCATCTTCGGCGCCATCGCCGGGGTCATGGGCACGCTGCAGACGGCCGAGGTGCTCAAGGAGTTGATAGGCCTCGGCGAGAGCCTGGTCGGCACGCTGCTCATTTATGACGCGCTGGGCGCGGAGTTCCGCCGCGTAAAGTACGGCAAGGACCCCGACTGTGCGCTCTGCGGCAGCCGGGCCACCATCACCAACCTCTCTGGCCACGCCCAACACGCCCGGAGGATGCAATCGTGAGACTCCACAAATCTCGATTTCCGTCATGCCCCGGCTTGACCGGAGCATCCATCATCCGATTTGGCGGATCGCGATGGCGGACGATGGATCGCGCCATCAGGTGGGGGCGATGACGGTGGGAGAGTGGTCCATGTCTGATCCCGCGCCCCTCGGTGTCGTCGTGCTTTCGGGTGCCTATGAACGGGTGCACTACGCGCTGATGATGGCCTCGGCCGCGGCGGCCATCGACCGGCCGGTGACGGTGTTTGTCACGATGGATGCGGTGCCGCTTCTGGTGAAGGACGAGGGCTGGCGGACCCTGATGGGATCGGAACGCGACGACGCGCTGAAGGCGGGCAACGTGGCCGATATCGAAACCCTGCTCGAGGCCTGTGCGGCGATGGATGTCAGCTTCATGGTCTGTGAGGCCGGTTTGAAGGTCGAGGACACGCCGGCCGAGGCCATGCGCGACGATCTCGGCGTCGAGGTGACGGGGCTCGTCACGTTCTATGGCGCTGTCGGATCGGGCCGGATCGTCACGCTCTGAGCTTGATCTTCGGGTCGGATTTCATCACCGTATCACCGCCGTCCGGAACCACGGCGCTTCGCTCAAAGGGCCGCTTTCTCTCACCTTTGGAGAACGGACTATGACGCAGAACTTCCCTACGCTTGAACCGGTCGAGCTCGCAGCCCTGTTCCATGGTGATGCTGAGTCGCAGCGTGCCTGCGGCGAGGCCCTGCTGGCGGCCTTCCAATCGGCTAACGGGTTCGTCGTGACGGGCTTCCCGACCTCGGCATTGGTGGACGGGCAGGTCAACGACACTCTCGCCTTCTTCGATCTCGACGATCCCGAGCGACTGGCCCTTGCGACCCGGTGGCACCGCGATGATGCAACGCATTGCTACCGCGGCTACTTCCCGCTGCCGAAGGAGCGCGGCTGGGCGCACAACGAAATCTTCGACTTCGGCCCCGCCGTGATCTCCCGCGCGCCCGACGGCCATCCGGTGAAGCGGTTTCTGGAAGAAGGCAACCAGTGGCCTGCGCGCGAACCGCATGACGGCTGGCGCGAGGGATCCGAGGCGCTCTTCGCTGACCTCCACAAGCTGGCCCATGTGGTCATGGCTGCGCTGACCGATGCGCTCGACGATGACGCCGCGACCACGATGGACAAGTTCGGCGACGGCAACGGCACGCTCCGAGCCCTGCACTACCCGCCGCCGCCCGAGGGCTTCATCGCCTGCCACAAGGAAACACTGCCCGAGCGGGTCGATGCGGCCGGCCGGCGAATCATCACCCATCGTCACATTGATGCATGCGTGCTGTCGGTCCTCTGGCAGGACGCGGTCGGTGGGCTGCAGTACGAGAGCCGCGACGGCACCTGGTACGAGGTGCCCGCGGGCTGCGGGCGTCTCTCCATCCACGCCGGACGCGCGATGGAGCTGATGACCGGCGGGCGCATCAAGGGCACACCGCACCGGGTGGTCGGTGTCGGACAGGATCGTTGCTCGATGGGCTTTTTCCTGGAGCCCGACTTCGGCGCCGTGATCGGACGCGACGATGATGGAAACCCGATCACCTATGCCGACCACATGAAGGACGATTTCGCCGATCTCGAGGTCTATGCCGATGTCATGGGCGACGCGGTCGCGGCCTGACCGGACATCGTCCAGAAGGCTCTTGACCCGGGTGCACTTCGTTCGCACATTTTGCCTGCCGGCTAATAACACGGCGTTTCGCAAACAAGGGCTATCTTTCGCCACCCAAGGGGATCGGCGGATTGTGGCGCTTGCGCCGGGTCCGCCCTCCCCGACGACGGAGGAACGGACATGCAAGCGCACTTTGAGAACGTCACCACCATTGATATCGCCGCGTTGTTCGACGACACCTCGGCCGTTCGACCCGCGATTGCAGTCGAGGTCGCGCGGGCCCTTGCCGAGCATGGCGCGTTTCTCGCTACGGGCTTTCCCGGCGGCGACGACATCGACAGGCGTATGGAGAAACTGCTCGCCTTCTTCACCCTGAATCGCGCCGGCAAGATGAGCTGTGCCACGCGGCGCGACGATCCCGCCAGTCCCAATGTCAACCGCGGCTACATCGCGCCGCCCGAGGACAAAGGCTGGGCCTACAACGAGTTCTTCGACATCGGCCCCGACCCTGTGCCGTCGGTGCCGTCCGGCCTGCCTGCACGCGAGCTGCTCGAAGAGCCGACCCGCTGGCCGACGACAGAGCCCTATTCCGGTTGGGTCACCGAGTCGCGCGCGCTGTTCAACGATATGGTCGGCCTGTGCCGTGGTGTGCTGGGTGGCATGATGGAAGGTCTCGGTCTCGATCCTTCGCCGGCGTTGGCGCTGTGCGAAGGCAACAACGCCACCCTGCGGCTGCTGAACTATCCGGAAGTACCCGACCATTTCGTGGCCGGCGAGGGCGAGGTCGTGCCTGAGCAGTTCGACGAACTGGGTCGTCGTATCCTGACCCAGCGCCATCTCGACATGAACCTTGCCTCGCTGCTGTGGCAGGACCCCGTGGGCGGGCTGCAGATGCAGGCGCCCGACGGCATCTGGCGCGAGGTACCTGTCGATCAGGGCGGTATCTCGGTGCACAACGGCGTCATGATCGACCGCCTGACCGGTGGTCGGGTGCCGGGCACACCACACCGCGTGGCCGGACCCACGGGCAACCGCCGCTCGGTCGGCATGTTCCACGAGCCCGATTTCTCGGCCCTGATGGACTCCGAAGAAAGCCGCCCGCCCGAGGTCTATGCCCGTCAGCTGCTGCGCCGCTACAAGGCCTACCCCGACATGGCCCCCTTCATCCCCGACGAGATGGCTGCATGACGATGACGTACCATGACACCACAATCCTCGACATCGCCCCGCTCTTCTCGAGCGGCGGCACCGCCTCGCTCGACCGGCAGATCGCCGAGGTGCTCGAAACCGAAGCGAGCTTCGTCGCCACGGGGTTCCCCGGCTGCGAGGGGCACGACAAGCGCGTCTCCGATGTTCTGCGCTTCTTCGACATGCCGCTCAAGGCGAAGATGACCTGCACTGTCCAGCAGCACCACGCGGCCCACAGCAACATCTATCGCGGCTGTCTGCTATCGTTGTTCCGCGACAGCAGGGCCATCGGCGTCGTTGCGATGGCGGCCGAAGCCGCCTGAGGCCGTGGCCGCGATGAGTCTGGACGATGTCCTCCGCGACCTGAACGCGCTGCCCCGGAAGGCCGACGGCACCGTCTACGTGTCCGCGTTCAAGCCGCTTGCGCGGCGCCATCGCAACGACCATGCGCTCGCCTTGGCCCTGTGGGACACCGGCACGGATGTTGCGCGCCAGCTCGCCGTCCGCATCGCCGATCCCAGCCTGGCCGATGACCGCCTGCTTGAGACCTGGGTTAACGACCTGGACGAATGGAGTCTGACGGATGCCTTCACGGCCCATGTCGTCAGGCCGTCGGCACTGGCGATCGAGAAATCCCATGCCTGGGCGCAGGCCGAACCGACCTTCGTGCGCCGGGCCGGGTTCGCGACCGTGGCGCAGTTGGCTTGGCTGCGGACAAGCGCGACCGAGGACATGGTTTTCCTCGCCTTTCTTCCCCGGATCGAAGCCGCCGCCACCGATGAGCGCTTCTATGTGAAGAAGGCCGTCAACTGGGCGTTGCGCGACATCGCCAAACGCAACGATGCGCTGTGTGAGCACGCCACGGCGCTTGCCATGTGCCTTATGGCCTCCGACGACACGACCGCCCGCTGGGTCGGGCGGCACCGCTGCAAGGAGTTCCTCGTCGATCCCGCTTAGAAGAAGACGAACGAGACCGAGATTGTCGATAGCCTGCCGCAGATCGGGACGCCGAAGGTCGACCGCATCTGTCTGGCCGAACGCGACAACCAGGCTCTCGACCGCCGAAAGGCCGAAGACGCTGATGATTCCGATGCGCCTGACGGCTTACCCAACGATCTCAGCCGTCACATTGCCGCTGCGCCGTGCAAGGTGTTGGAGCGCGACGCGGCCTCGCCGCAAGCCCCTACATCGACGTAGGTGGCGATTTGCTGTCCGCACCGGTCTCTGCAATCCACATCGAGAAGGTGTTCGGTATGGTGCTCGATCCCGCCGATCTGCTCGACGACATTCCATTGGCCGAGATCGTTGAGGCGATCGCCGAGTCGGCACGATCCGGCCCATGACGATCAAGCTTGGTCTTTTCCCGCAGCTTTTCGTTGATTGTACACTCATTCAACAACCTGTCCCGCAGGAGGTGCGGCGATGAACGAGATCCGCACGATTGACACGGAAAAACCCCTTTGCCGCCGTCGATGATTTGGTACGCCAAGGCATGGAGGCGCCGGTTGCCGATGCCAGGGGCCTGCCCAATGAAGCCTTCACCGATCCCGTGTTCCTGGAGCTCGAACGCAAGCACCTGTTTGCACGAAGCTGGGTCTTCGCCTGCCCGCAGAGCGACGTTCCGAATCCGGGCGACGTGAAATGTCTCGAGGTTGCGGGGCGTCATCTCTTCATGACCCGCGACCGCAAGGGTGCCGTCAGGATTTTCTTCAACGTCTGCTCCCATCGCGGCGCCAGGCTTGTGATCGAGGACCAGACGAAAGCCACCGTCCTGACCTGCCCTACCACGATTGGTCCTTCGGGCTGGACGGCACGCTGCGCGGACGGCCGCACTATCACGCCCCGCTGGAGCATGACACCGTCGGCAGCAAAGCTGATCGCGACTGCCTCTTCGAGGTGCGCCCGGCAATCTGGCACGGCTGGGTCTTCGTCAACATCGACGGTCAGGCGCAACCGTTCGAGGACTACATGGCGCCCGCCATGAAGGCCTATGTGGACTGGGACCTTGGCGCGCTCAAGCTGGTGCACTACCAGCCCTTCGACTTCCACGCGGCTTGGAAGCTCGTGATCGAGACCTTCTGCGACACCTACCACGTCTTTATGGTGGCATCCCGATCTTCATGCCGCGCAGACGCCGGCCGACTGTTTCACGATGCGGCCCGATAGTGCGCACATGTTCAACCACATCGTCATCGGCGCCGAAGGCGGTGGTCTGACGCCGGTTGAGGAACAACTTCTACCGGATATCCCGGGCGTCTCCGCCGATCAGGAGTCGCTCTCACCCTTCTGCAACATCTTCCCCAACGTCACGATGGCGCTGTTCCGTTCGGCCGTGACCTTACTTCCAATACGAGCCGGTCGCCGTCGACAAGACCATCATGCGTGTCTGGTTCTACGTTGCGCCCGAAACCGCCGAGGACGAGGCCTACGCGCTGGGCCGCGAGGAGCTCTATGCCAATTGGGTACAGCTCAACGCCGACGGTGCCGGGATCTGCCACCGTCTGCAGGAAGGCCCCAGCTGTGACGCCTACGACGGCGGCAGCTTCGTTCCCTACTGGGACGAGGGCAGGCTGCACTTTCACCGCCAGATCGCGGATGCGCTGCGCGGGGAAGGGTTGTTTGTGCGGTGAGACTGTTGCCGGGCTCGTGAGCCTTCAA